>CALLQH010000096.1 GCA_938014945.1 uncultured bacterium
GGCGGTGACGATATCGGCGCCGTAGGCGCGCGCATCGGCAACCTCGCCCTCGCGCGCGCTGCCGATGCCGCGGATGCCGATCTGGACGATCTTGTCGAACCAGGCCATCTCGGAGGCGCGCCGGATGGGGCTCGAATACCCCTCGGTGACGCCGTTGACGTCGTTCCTCCAGTCGAGATGGGCATCGACGTGGATCAGGTGGATCGGCCCACGGCCCTCCAGGGCCCGGAACACCGGGATCGGAATGCCGTGGTCGCCGCCCAGGGTGATGAGCGTGGCGCCCGCGTCCAGGATCTTGCGCGCGGCGGCTTCGGCCCGGCGGTAATGCTCCTTGTGGTCGTCCATGACGGCGGTGACGTTGCCGCAGTCGACGACGCGGATGTCGCGGTTGTCGAGCAGGGGGCCGCCAAGGTCCCAGTCGAAGTGGTTGCGCGTGTAGTCGCTCATGTGGCTCGACTGGCGGAGCAGATCGGGCGCCCGGCTCTGATCGTTGGCCATCTCGTCGACACGGTAGGGCTGGCCGTAGGGGATGCCGAGGATCGCGATGTCGGCCGCGAGGTTGTCGAGGTCCAGCGCCAGGGGAAAGTCGAGGAAGGTATGGGTGGGCGCGCCGGGGGCGCGGGTCAGCTTGGTCATTGCGGTCTCCGTCTGGGTTCGGCGTCAGGCCGCCGTCGCGCCGCCGTCCACGGGGACGATGGCGCCGGTCATGAACGAGGCCTCATCCGAGGCCAGGAAACAGATCACGTTGGCGATCTCCTCGGGCCGCCCGACGCGGCGCATCAGCGTCGTGCCGTCGAGCAGGCGGCGGCGCGCCTCCGGATCGGGCGCCTTGTCGATGCTTTCCTGCAGCATCGGCGTCAGGGTGGCGCCGGGGCAGACGCAGTTGACGCGGATGCCGTCGCCCGCGTGGTCGATGGCCAGCGCCTTGGTCAGCTGCACCACGCCGCCCTTGGTGGCGACATAGACCGGCAGGCCCGGCGCGCCGATGATGCCGAGCTCGGAGGCGATGTTGACAATGGTGCCGTGCGCGGCGCGCAGCAGAGGCAGGGCCGCGCGGGCAACCAGGATCGTGCCGCGCAGGTTGACCGAGAGCACGGTATCGATGTCCGCGACGCTGACGCGCTCCAGCGTGCCGCGCCGGTCGATGCCGGCATTGTTGATCAGGATGTCGATGCGGCCGTGCTCCTTGCCCAAAGCCTCGAAGAAGGCTTCGACCGCATCCGCATCGGCGATATCGACGGTCGCCGCGCGCGCCGAACCGCCCCGTCCGGCGGTATCGGCCTGCTGCTGGACGCGGCTGGCCTGTTCGTCGGCCGGGCGGATGTCGGCCATCACGACATGATGGCCGTCGCGCGCCAGACGTTCGGCGGTGGCAAGGCCGATACCGCTGCCCGCGCCGGTGACGACGGCGATCTTCTGTTGTGCTGTCATGTCGATGCTTCCCCCCGCCGCGCCAAGACGATCATGGCGGGGCGGGCAAGGCAAGCGGACGCCTGCATGCTTGAGAAGAACAGGCGCTGGTAGCATGCTGTGGCTCATGGAACAGATCGCACCCCTGGGCGGAGCGCCCGCTTGGACCGGAGACGACCTGCGCGCCGACGAGAGCGGCTGGCGGCGTCCCCTCAGTGCCAACCACATTGCCGAGATCGAGGCCGCCCTGCGCCACGCGCGCGCGGCCGGCGTGCCCTGGCATCAGATGACCCGCGCGGACTTTCCGCTCGACAAGCTGGGTGCGGAGCTCGAGGCGGTCAGCGAGGAGCTGGAGAACGGCCGCGGCATCATCCAGCTGAAGGGCGTGCCCGTGGCGGGCAAGAGCCCGGATGAGAACAAGACCATGTTCATGGGGCTCTCCTCCTGGCTCGGCACGCCGGTCTATCAGTCCGCCAAGGGCGAAATCCTTGGCGAAATCCGCGACGAGGGGCCCGATGTCGGCCTCAAGCGCGGCCAGATGACCAATCCGGACGGCACGGCCTTCCTCTCCTCGCGCTCGCGCGCGCAGTCGACCCAGCCGTTGCGCTGGCACACCGACCGCACCGACATCGTCGGCCTGCTCTGCGTCGGCGCGCCCGCCGAGGGCGGCGCCAGCCGGCTCTCCAGCGCCGTCACCATCCACGACGCCATGGTGCGCCGTCGCCCGGATCTCGCCGCGCTGCTCTACGAACCGATCTTCCGCAGCCGCCTGGGCGAGGAGGCCGACGGCGTCGAGTCGATCTACGGCCTGCCGGTCTTCACCGTGAAGGACGGCAAGTTCGCCAGCCACTATTCGCGGACCTATGTCGAGGCCGCCCAGAAGCTGGCGACGACGCCGCAGATGAGCGATGCCCAGTGGGAGGCGCTCGACATGCTCGCAGCACTCGGCGACGAGTTCTGCTACGAGATGTACCTCGATCCCGGCGACATGCAGTTCCTCAACAACCATGTCGTCTATCACGCCCGCGCCGCGTTCCGGGACGATCCCGCGGCGGGCAAGGTGCGCAACCTCTACCGGGTCTGGCTTGCCGCGCGTAACGGGCGCGACCTGCCGGCCTGTTTCGCCGAGCTCTTCGGCGACACGGCGGGCGGGCACCTGCGCGGCGGCATCCTGCAGGCCGAAGACCGTTCGGTGCGCTCGCCCTTCGCGTGAGGCGACATTTATTTGCCGCTTGGGGCGGCTGTGTGCTCCCGCTCACTTCCCGCACCACCATCGATTTGACATGATCGGGGCGTAGCAGGATTGCAGTGCGCCGGCAGAGGCTGCCGGCCAGGCTCAAGGGAGCGCGGTGACGATGGCACCGCTCATCATATCTCCGACACGCCGCCAGGCTCTGGGCCTGCTGGCAGGGGGAGCCTTGTGCCCGTTTCTTGGCTCCGCGCCGGCCCGCGCCCAGGACATGATGTTCTTCCGCATCGGCACCGGGGGTGCCGCGGGCACCTATTATCCGGTGGGCGCGCTGATCGCCAACATCATCTCCAATCCGCCGGGCTCGCGCCCCTGCGACAAGGGCGGGAGCTGCGGTGTGCCGGGGCTGGTCGCCGTCGCCCAGTCCTCGGAGGGGTCGGTCGCCAACGTCGAGGACGTCAACGGCGGCTTCATCGAATCGGCCTTCTGCCAGTCCGATATCGTCTTCAGCGCCTATCACGCCTACGGCCTCTTCGAGGACCGCAAGCCGCTGACCAACATTCGCCTGATCGCCAATCTCTATCCCGAGACCGTGCAGATTCTGGTGCGCTCCGATGCCGGTATCGCCACCATCGAGGACCTGCGCGGCAAGCGCATCTCGCTCGACACGGAGGGCTCGGGCACGCTGGTCGATGCCCGTATCGTGCTGGAGCACTTCGGGCTCGTCGATGCCGACATGGAGGTGGAGTTCCTCCAGGCCGGTCCCGCCGCCGCGCGCCTGCGCGAGGGCACGCTCGATGCCTTCTTCGTCATCGCGGGCACGCCCACCGCGTCGGTCGCCGATCTCATCGCCGGGGGTGTCGCCAACCTGCTGGCTATCCCCGATGTCGCTGCCATCGAGCTGATGGTCGCCTATCCGTTCTTCTCGCTGGCGGTGATTCCGGAGGGCACCTATCCCGGCACGGGCAGCGTCTCCACCCTGTCGGTGGGCGCACAGTGGATCGTCTCGCCCATGCTGGACGATGATCTGGTCTATGGCATCACGTCCGCGCTGTGGAACGAGAACAGCCGCAAGCTGCTCGATTCCGGCCATCCCGCCGCGCGCCAGATCAAGCTTGCCAATGCGCTGCAGGGTGCGGCGATCCCGCTTCATGCCGGGGCGCGCCGCTACTACGAGGAAGTCGGCCTCGATACCTCGGCTGTTCCCCTGCCGGAGGAGACGCCGCCGGTTCCCGGACAATCGCCCTCAACCGGCGGGCAGGCCACAGAATAGGCCGCTAATCCCGCCGGGTTCAGTAGCCCCGGCCCAGATCCACGACATTCTCCAGCGGCTCGCCGGCCAGCATTCGCCGGTAGTTCTCCGCAATGCCTGCCGTGCAGGATTCCGGCACCGTGAAGGCCGCGACATGGGGGAAGGTGATGATCCTGGGGTGATACCAGAAGGGATGGTCCTGCGGCATCGGCTCGACGGCCTGCACATCCAGGGTCGCGCCGGAGATGTGGCCCTCATCGATGGCCGCGATCAGGTCGGCCTCCACGATGTGGCCGCCGCGCGCGGCGTTGACGATGTAGGCGCCTCGCTTCATCCAGGCCAGACTCTCGGCATTGATGATGCCCTGCGTCTCCTGCGTCAGCGGCAGCAGGCAGACGACCACGTCGCAGGGCGCCAGGAACTCGGCCATGTTCTCGCGCCCATGGAAGCAGGTGACGCCCTCCTGGCTCTTCGGGCTGCGGCTCCAGGCCCGCACGCCATAGCCCATGGCGGCGAAGACGCGGGCAACATCGCCGCCCAGTTCGCCCAGGCCCAGCACGCCGATCGTCACCTGATCGGGGCGCAGGGCGCTCATGTCCTCGTAGCGCCGTTCGCGCTGGTAGGCGCGGTACTCCTCCCAGCGGCGCAGGTGGTTGACCACGGCCATGACGCACCATTCGGTCATCTGCGCGGTCATGGCGGTATCGACGATGCGTGTGAGCACCACGCCCTCGGGGATCAGGTGGCGCTCGCCGACCACATGGTCCACGCCCGCACCCAGCGAGGCGATCATCTTCAGGTTGGGGAAGCTCTTGAGCTCATCCAGCGGATAGCGCCACACCAGCACCGCATCGATGTCCTCGGGATTGCCGGTGTCGGGATGGATGCGGAAATCGAGCCCCGGCAGATGGCCGACCATCAGGTCGCGCCACATGTCGCCGTTCTTCCAGGGGCTCATGTAGAGCATCGCCATGCCGCACCTCTCGCTGATTCGTTGCCGGCAGGACTATAGTGGGCGCGACGGTGAGGTCCACCGGCTGAGGGGAGCCACGGCCATGACGGAACCATCAGGCGGCGGCGCCGGCACGGCTCAGGTGGGACTTGCCTGTTTCCACATCGTGCCGCGCGAGGCAGGGGAGCATGACGCGCCGGTCTCGCAGGTGCTGCCCGCCATTGCCGCCGCACTCGCGGAGGTGCCCGGCGTCTCCGGTCTGCGCACCGCCTTCACCGCCGAGCGCGAGGGGGCCGATCCGGCCTTCCGCGACCTTGCCCCCTGGTTCGCCAGGGGACGCGCCGCCGCGCCGGACGCCCATGACGTGGAGATCTCCTTTCGCCTCGCCATGGACCGCGACAACCTTGCGGCGCTGGGGCCCCTCTACCGGGGCCTGGGCCGCTGGCCGCGCGACATCCGCGTCGATCTCTCCTACGAACGTGCCGTGCCCGTGGTCACCGCCTGGAGCCTGGAGCGCAGCGACGAGGCGACCGGCACCACGGCCGTCGACATCCTGCGCCGCCATCTCGAGCGTTGCCTGACCGGCAGCAGCTTCATGGTCGATGTCCTGGAGCCAAGCCCCTTTCCCGCCGACCTGCGCATCACCGCCCGCCCGGATGGCACGGCCGACGAGCAGCTCGTTGCCGTCACCGTGCGGGTGCAGCCGGGTTTCGACGTCATCGACGTCAGCGTCGATACGGAGGATGCCAGCTTCGAGGCCATGGTCGACCACGTCCTCTACCAGGCCCGGCTGGAGGCCGACGACTACTACGCCGTCATGCTGGGCCTGGAGGAGACCGAGCGGTTGTGGGATACCGCCGTCGATCGTTTCGACGCCTTCGTCGCGGGCGAGCGCCGCCGTATCGGCTGGCTGCGCGGCTCCTCCGGCGCGATCCGCGATCTCATGCTCGACTTTGTCGAAACCAAGGCCGCCGTGCTCGCTGCCTGGCACGATCTCGCCGGCCGCGTCGAGAAGGCCAGGAACAGCGATGTCGGCCTGCTCTCG
>CALLQH010000097.1 GCA_938014945.1 uncultured bacterium
GCTGGATGGTGTCGAAGTCGAGCGGCACGTCGCCGAGCGAAGCGGGCAGGATGCCGCCGGAAGCGCCGCCGGGCAGGTAACCCTTGAACTCGTGGCCATCGAGCATGCCGCCGCAGTATTCCTCGATCAGCTCCCTGATCGTGATGCCGGCCGGCGCCAGCTTCACGCCCGGCTCCTTCACACGGCCCGAGACCGAGAAGGAACGCAGCCCCTTGCGGTCGTGGCGGCCGTGGCCGGCGAACCAGTCGGCGCCCTTGGTCAGGATCTCCGGCACCCAGAAGCAGGTCTCGACGTTCTGCACCAGGGTCGGCTTGCCGAAGATGCCGACCTTGGCGACGAACGGCGGGCGGTGACGCGGCAGGCCGCGCTTGCCCTCGATGGATTCGATCATCGCGGATTCTTCGCCGCAGATGTAGGCGCCTGCGCCGCGGCGCAGATGAATGGTGGTCGCCTTGTCGAGACCGGCCGCGCGGGCCTTCTGCAGCTCCTCGGCCAGGGTCTCGCGCACGCCGGGATACTCGTCGCGCAGGTAGATGTAGACGTCTGTCGCCTCCACCACCCAGGCCGCGATCAGCATGCCTTCGATGAACTGGTGGGGACGGCGCTCCAGGTACCAGCGGTCCTTGAAGGTGCCGACCTCGCCCTCGTCGCCGTTGACGGCCATGACGCGGGGCGCGGTCTCCATGCGCACGAACTTCCACTTGCGCCCGGTCGGGAAACCGGCGCCGCCCAGGCCGCGCAGGTTGGAGGATTCCATCTCGGCAATGAGATCCTCGCGCTGGCGCTTGCCGGCCAGGCACTCCTTCAGGATCGCGTAGCCGCCCTCGGCGACATAGGCGTCGTAGTCCTGAACGGCCGGGCGGTGGGTCTCGATGTCGCCCGCCTCGATGGCGGCGGCGACATTCTCGGCGGTGGCGTGGTCGATGTCGTTGAGGCCGGCCTTCACGGCAGGCGCGCACTCGCAGCGGCCCATGCAGGGCGCGCGCACGACGCGTACGTCGGGGCCAAGGCGGCCGTCTTCCAGCGCGGCGATCAGCGCCTCGGAACCGGCCATCTCGCAGGAGAGGCTCTCACAGACCCGCACGGTGATGGGCGCGGGCGGGGTCTCGCCCTCCTTCACCACGTCGAAGTGGTGGTAGAAGGTGGCGACCTCATAGGCCTCGGCCATGGGAATGCGCATCAGCTCGGCCAGCGCCTGCAGGTGGCGCGCCGAGATGTGGTGGAAGCGGTCCTGGATCAGGTGCAGGTGCTCGATCAGCAGGTCGCGCGAGCGCGGCCGGTCGCCCAGCAGCTCGGCGATCTCGCGGATCGCCGACGGCTCCGGCTGGCGGCCCTTGGCCGTGCTGCGTGTCTTGCGCTTGCCCGCTCCGGGATGCCGAAACTTGCGTACTTCGCCTGTCGGGGTCGTCATCGACCGCCTCGCCCGTCGTTGTGGTTTTGTGCCGTCACGCCATGTCGCCCCCGGGCCATGTTTCGAGCCCGGATTCGTCGCGGACCATGCCCGATGGTCCGCTAAAAGTCACGCTCGGGTGCGACCAAACGCAGGCCCACGATGTCGTTATCGATCACACGTTTTCCGGCGTGCTCGAAGTTGACCGTGACGCGGCTGCCCACGGCGGACTGGACCTGGCCCGTCCCCCAGTCCGGCTGACCGGGATGGCAGACGAGAACGCCGGGGACAAGGCCGCCGGCGGTGGAGCGCTGTGATCGTTCGTTCATTGTGGCACAATAGAACCCACGCCCGGCTCTCGCCAGCGGGGCAAGGGGGAGGGGGAGATGTCGGAAGCGGACAGCTTGCGGCTGACGGCGCTGGTCTGCTCGCGCCTGTGCCATGATCTGGTGGGACCGGCGGGCGCCATCGCCAACGGCCTGGAGCTGATGGACGAGCCTGCCATGGCCGCCGAAGCCCTGAAGCTCACCCGAACGACCAGCGCCCAGCTCAACCGCCGTCTCGCCTTTTACCGGCGCGCCTACGGCACAGGCGACAAGCTGACCTGGGACGAGGCCTATGGCGTGGCTGCCGGCCTGCTGGAAGGCGGCCGCCATGAGCTGGACTGGCGTGGCACCCCCGGCAACGGTGGTGCCGCGATGGCGCGTCTGACCCTCAACATGCTGCTCTGCGCGATGGACGCCACGCCCATGGGCGCGCGTCTGAGGGTGATTGCCGAGACGCTGCCGCGTGTTGCCGCCGAAGGCCAGGTGCGCCAGACCGCAGCGCTCACCGCCGCGGCAGCCGATCCCGGCGCGGCGGTCGACGAGACCTCGCCGCGCGAGGCGCAGCCCTATCTGACTGCCCGCCTGGCGCGCGCCTGCGGCTTGCGGCTGGTGCTGGAAAGCCAGGACGACGAACATCTGGTGCTGGCGCT
>CALLQH010000098.1 GCA_938014945.1 uncultured bacterium
TACGCGACGCTGATGGCCAAGCCCGACGGCCAGGAGAAGGCGCGCCACAGCGTTTCCGAGCACAAGGAGGCCGCAGACCTGCTGGAGGAACTCGACGGCACCGACTTCTCCAGCCCCGGCTGGCTCGCCCGCTTCCGCAAGCTCAAGGAGGAGCTGGAGCACCACATGGACGAGGAAGAGGGCGAGATCTTCGCCCGCGCCAGAAAGCTGATCGCCCAGCCCAAGGCCGAGGAACTGGGCAGCGCGTTCCTGCGTCGCAAGCGCGCGGAGATGTAGAACCTAGCTGCGCTTGCGCGGCTGGCCGATGGCGCGTCCGACATTGTCGTGGCGCGCCACGTCGGCATGGGCCGCCAGGGTCTCCTGCAGCTTGTCGTAGGCGGGCTGCGTGAACTCCATCATGCCGCGCGTGTTGAGGTTGAAGCCCAGCGACATGACCTCGTTGGTCGCGGCCAGATACCCCTTCTCGGCGTGGTACATGCGGTGGAACAGGCGGTAGCGCTTGGTGTCGGCGGCCAGGAGCTGGGTCGTCACCAGCAGGGGATCGCCCTCGCGCACCTCGTCGAGATAGTTCACATGGGTTTCCACGACCGCGTATTCGGCGCCGTCGCGGCCGTCCTGCAGCACCGGCGCGTTCATCGCGTCCCAGAAGGCCGCGGTCGCCATGTCGCAGACCAGAACGTAGTAGGCCATGTTGAGATGGCCGTATTCGTCGATCCATTCGGGCTTCACCGTGCGGCGAAGCTGGAAGAGGCGGGGGTCGACGTCCATGGGGCGCGCTCCATTGTGCAAGAAGTGTCCGTGGCCCCCGTTCTAGCCTTTGCCTAACGGCTCGGGCAACGCCATCATCCCGCCCGACAGACCAGGGGACGGACGATGGCGAAGCTGCACTTCAGCGAAGGCGAACTGGCCGACCGGCGCAGGCGGGCGGGCGAACGTTTGGCCGCGCGGGGCCTGGATGCCGCGTTGCTCTTCAAGCAGGAGAGCATGTTCTACCTCACCGGCTACGACACCACCGGCTATTCCCTCTTCCAGTGCATGATCCTGCTTCCCGACGGTTCGACCGTGCTTGTCACCCGCTCGGCCGATCGCGAGCAGGCCTACCACACCTCCGTCATCCCCGACGTGCGCATCTGGGTCGACCGCGGCGGCGCCAATCCGGCCCACGACGTCGTCGCCGTGCTCGCCGAGAAGGGCATCAAGGGCGGCAAGGTAGGCGTGGAGATGCACGCCTGGTGCCTGACCGCCCAGCGCTGGAAGATGGTCGAGGGGGCGCTCGAGGGTTTCGCGGCGCACGAGGATGCGACCGACCTGATCCAGGGCCTGCGCCTGATCAAGAGCCCGGCGGAACTGGAATACGTGAGGAAGGCCGGCCAGCTTGCCGATGCGGCGCTGACCGCCCTGCACGATGCCATCGAGCCCGGCGTCGACGAGGGCCACCTCTATGCCGTGATGACCAACGCCATCTTCGAGGGAGGCGGCGACTATCCCGCCAGCCGCGGCATCATCGGTTCGGGCGAGGGCGCGCTGCTGGTGCGCTACTTCACCGGGCGCGAGAAGGTCGGCGCGCAGGACCAGGTGCAGCTCGAGTTCGGCGCGGCCTACCGCCATTACCACGCCTGCATCATGCGCACGGTCCTGACCGGCGTGGCGGGCGATCGCCACAAGCAGATGCACGCGGGCGGCGTCGAGGCGCTGGCCGCCTGCCAGGCCGTCGCCAAGCCGGGCAACACCTATGCCGACATCTACGAGGCCCACGCGAAGGTCATCGACGCCCACGGCCTGAAGGACTGCCGCCTCAACGCCTGCGGCTATTCGCTCAGCGCCAACATGCCGCCCTCCTGGATGGAGGAGCCGATGATCTACCCCGGCAACACCACCGTGATCGAACCGGGCATGGTGATCTTCATGCACATGATCCTGGTCGACAGCGTCAACCGCCTGACCATGAGCTACGGCGAGACCGGCATCGTCCATCCCGACCGCTTCGAGAAGGTCTCTTCCATGCCCTACGATCTGGTGGTGAAGTAGGGTTTGTTGGTGCGCCAAACGCATCCCGGAGAACAACGCCATGCCCGCCCATCCCGTGCGCCTGCCGACGCAGGATGAAATCGCGACCTTCGAGGCCGACGGTGTCGTCGCCCTGAAGGGGGTCTATCAGAGCGAGTGGATCGACCTGCTGCGCGAGGGCGTCGACGGCGCCATGACGACCAGCGACCGTTATTCCCGGCGTATCGAGAACAAGGGCGAGGCGCCTTTCTTCACCGACTACATCACCTGGAAGCGGGTGCCCCAGATCGAGCGTTTCGTGATGGAGGGCCCGGCGGCCGAACTGGGTGCCGCGCTGATGCGCTCGAGCAAGGCGAACTTCCTGTTCGACGGCGTCTTCGTGAAGGAGCCGGGCTCGATGAAGCCCAGCACCTGGCACCAGGACCAGCCGTATTACTGCGTCGAGGGCCAGCAGGTGGTGGTGCTGTGGGCGCCGCTCGATCCCTGCCCGGCCACGGTCAGCCTGCAGTGCGTCAAGGGTTCCCACAAATGGGGCAAGGCCTTCCGCCCGATCAAGTTCCAGGACGGTTCGGACTTCGGCCGGGCCGCCGCCGACGGCTACTTCGATCCGCCCGATGTCGAGGCCGACTACGCCGACAGCATCGTCGCCTATGACCTGGAGCCCGGCGACGTCATCGCCTTCCACGGCATGACCATGCACGGCGCGCCGGGCAACCCCGGGCCGCACCGCCGCCGCGCCACCAACTCCACCTGGATCGGCGACGACGGCCGCTACATCGTGCGCCCCGGCGTCATGGAGCCCGACTTCCCCGAGTGCCGCCTGAACCCCGGCGATCCCATCGACAGCGCCTGGTTCCCCCGCGTCTTCGAGGCCCATCCGGCCTGAGCACCCAAAGCGACCCGCCCTGTGGCGGCCGTCACAGGACGCGCGCATCGCCTTGAGTTTGCCCCCGGTCCGCCGCAATCTGGCCATCGGCTCGCAGTCATTTCGCGACGTTCTGGGATCAGGGGCACCGCATCATGACGACCTTGAACGTGAATCTGAGCGCCGCGCTGCGCTCCAACCTCCTGGGTTCGGACAACGGTGTCTGGGTCTATGCGATCTTCTTTGACGCGAACGGCGCGGCCCACACGACAACGCTGGTCGACAACGGCGCCGCGGTCACCCAGGCGCCCGCGACATCCGAGGACGCGACCGTCACCGACGGCAATGCCGCAATCCCGCTGCCCGTCTCCTTCTCGGGCGGCAAGGTCTATCTGCTGGTGCAGAGCCAGGACTCCTCCAACACCAACGACCTTGCCACGCTCATCGACGAGCAGAGCAAGATCAACTGGCTGAACGCCGACGACTGGGACTTCCGCTACGACAGCTTCGAAGTGACGCTGGGCAACAGCATCAACGATGTCGGCAACCTGACCTCGGTCAACGGCTTCGGCCTGCCGATGGAGCTCAGCGTCACCTACAGCGACGGCAGCACCAGCACGCGCGGCTACAACGTCACCGGCACCGAGCTTTTCACGCAGCTTGAAGGCACGAGCAGCCAGACGGTCGTCGACACCTACTCCGCCGGCGCCCTGCAGGGCACGCCGCGCATGGCGATCTCGCCGACAGAGGCGGTGGGCGCCAACCCGCCGGACCCGGCCTTCGCCGCCTCCGACTGGAACGCCTACATCGCCTCGCTGCAGACGTCCGACCCCGGCATCACCATCAGCGGCTTCTTCAACGGCGCGCCCGACGCCAACCACGTCTGGCACGAGGGCGGATTTTTCTCCTACACGCTGGAATGGGACGCGGCGCAGGAGACCTTCTGGCTGAACCCCGGCGCCAACAGCGAGATCAAGGGCTTCATCCGCATCACGCCCGCCGACCTTGCCGACAGCATCTATTCGACCCTGGGCGATGTCGGGATCTTCACCAACAAGGACGACGCCGAGCCCTACCGCATCCTGCACGACACGAACTTCGCCAGTGGCCCCTACAGCATGAACACCGGCGAGAACAACCAGTGGGGCGAAGTCCTCACCCAGTTCCTGACCGGTTTCACCGCGGGCTTCTACGGCACCCAGGGGCAGTCGCTCAATCCGCTGGTCACCGACCCGATCGACCTCAACGACAACACGAACTGGGACCCGACCTACGCCTTCGGCCAGCACCTTGCCGGCGATGCCGCGCTCTTCCAGGACCCCTATTCGGAGGTCTTCTACTTCAACTCCAATTCCTACGGCTCGGGCTACTCCGACAACCTGATGAAGGAGTACACCGAGGGCGGGCCGCTGATCCCGGTCTCCAACCCTGCCGGCGCGCCCGAGGCCGGCGCCAATGTCGATGCGATCAACCTCACCATCTTCGCCGACGGCGAGACGCCGACCGGCTACGAAGTGCCCGCCATCGACAACTACATCGCACCGGTGTCCTCCACCTACGAGGTGCCCACGGAAACGAGCGGCGCCAACTTCAAGCTCTCCGTTGCCAACACCGGCATGGTGCTGGACGAGAACGCGGCGATCTCCTTCGATGTCTTCGGCGGCCTGGACGGCAGCGGACAGCCGATCTTCCACAATGTCGTGCTGCAGGCGGCCGCGGGCGTGTCGCCCTGGCAGATCTGGCAGCTTTCCGTCACCGACGGCGTCTGGTCTGCGACGCTGGTGGAGAGCAACCAGGGTACCGGCAACCTGCTGATCACCGGCTTCCCCACAACCGGCGCCGGCGGCATCTACTGGAACCGCATCCACATCGGCGACAAGGTCTTCAACCTCTACACGACCGTCGCCGACGACGGTCAGAACTTCCTCAATCCCGCCTTCGCGGGTCAGGACCACAGCCTGGCCGTGGACGGCCTGGCGACCCTGGCGGCCGAAGCCTCCACGGCGGCGGAGATCGCCACCTTCACGATCAACTTCCTGCCCAGCAGCACGGTGACGGTGGACCCGGACCTGCTGGTCTTCGATGCGGCCCTGGTGACGGAGAAAGCCGCGCCCGATGCGCCGGTGGCAGGCCTGATCAGCGGCGGCGTCTTCGATCCCCTGGCCGGGCAGATCAACAAGGAGGCCAACGCCGCCAGCACGGACCAGGCCGAGGTTGCCTTCGGCTGGACCGGCCTCAACAACGCGCCGGGCACCGACGGTGACGGCGGCTGGATCCAGGGCATCACCAACAAGACCGGCGCGCAGCACTACGCCGAGATCAACCTGTCGCTGGGCGGTACGCCGGCGATGGCGCCCATCACCGCCCAGGCCGATATCGACGGCCAGTGGCAGACCGATGCCCACGCCCTGAGCAACGGCAGCTACACCGTGACGATGCAGGAATATGTCTCGGACGGCGCCGGCGGCAAGACCGCCGTGGGCGATCAGAGCCAGGTGCTCTCGCTCGACGTCACCCTCACCGATCTCGAACTCACCAGCGCGGGTTCGGGCAACGGGCTGGAACTTGCACCCGGCACAGGCAGCGATCCCGGCGGCAACTGGGTGCGCCTGGAGATGACCGATTCCACGGTCGCCTCGGGCACCTCGCTGTTGCTCTACACGACCAACGCCGCGGGTGACCTGGTGGACCGCGACAGCGGCGTCGCGGGCGTCGAGGTCACCCTGGAGGATGCCGTGCGCGCCACCATCGGCGCGGTCCATGCCGACAGCGGCGCGAGGCTCCTGCTGGGCGCGCAATCGGTCTTCCTGCGCACAGGGGAGGAGCTGCACTTCGCCGTCGTCAGCGGCTCGGGCAGCATCGACACCGACCCCACCGTTGCCATCACCGACAACGGCGGCGGCCAGCTCGATCTCACCGTCGGCGGCTTCTCGCTGAGCGTGGATACCAACAACACCCTCTCGGCCGAAGCCCTGATGGGCGAGTCGCAGCGCCTGTCCAACGACGCCCTGCTCTACCTGGAGCAAGGCACCAGCCTGAACCTCGACCTGGTGGGAAGCTGCGGCAACACCAATACGCTCGCCTTCGTGCGCATGGATGTCGACCTTGCCACGGGCGCGCTCAGTGTCGGCGGCGTCGACTACGGCGATACGCTGGTCTTCAAGGACGCCGTGGTCGACAACCTGGACGACGGCTTCTCCTATCGCCGCGGCGGCCACTTCAGCGACAGCCAGACCTGGACCGTGGCGGGCGACACCGGCTTCTACGCGCCCGTGCTGCTGACTCAGAAGGGCGAGGTCTTCGTCATCGGCGACGGCAACAGCGGCGGCCACGAGTACATCCGCATGTACGGCGAGAACACCTTCGGCTTCGAGGATCTCACCGCCTCGCAGGGTTCCGACTTCGACTACAACGACATGGTCATGCGCATCAGCATGGCCAGCGACCCCGGCCTCTCCGAAGGCTTCATAGGCTGACCGCCTACTCGCCCTCGCGCGGGTAGGTGATGACCGAGAGGAAGCGGATCGGCAGGCTGTAGAGCGTCTCCGGCCCGTGCGGCGCATCGGCATCGAAGAACAGCGAATCGCCCGGCGCCATGCGGTAGGTGCGCCCGCCGTGGTGATAGTCCATCTCGCCCTCGACGACGAAAAGGAACTCCTGGCCGTCGTGCTGGAACAGCGGGAAGACCTCGCTCTCGTGGGTCAGCGTGATCATGTAGGGCTCGACCGCGACCAGCTTGTGCACGCTGTGACCGAGCAGGGCGTACTGGTGGCCGGCGCGGGTGCCGCGCCGTTCGATCTTCAGCCCCTCGCCCGCCTTGACGAAGGTGGCGTCGCGCTGCTCCTCGAAGCGCTGGAAGAGCGCGGTGAAGGGCACGTTGAGCGCGCGCGCCAGGCTCTTCAGCGTCGTCAGCGAGGGCGAGGTGAGGCCGTTCTCGATCTTCGAGAGCATGCCCGCCGAGAGATCGGCAAGCTGGGCGAGTTCGCCCACCGTCATGCCGAGCTTCTTTCTCTGGGCCCGTACCTGACGGCCGATCGCGGCTTCCAGGTCGCGTTCGTCCTCCACCGTATGATGGGGATCCTGCACCAGTTCGAGGCTCATTGCGGTTTCCCTGCCGGGGCTTGCTGGATGTGAGGTCCGGGTTTCTCCCGGGACGAGCCCCAAGCCTAACCCGGCGGGTCCCCAGGACGAAGCGCTCCGCCCCGGCCATCGCCGCTTTCACCGCCCGCGCCTGGCGTAGTACACCCTCACCGCGACAACAGCCCCGGCCCGACCATGCCCCAGACCCGACACAGCCCGCAGCGGGCCGCCCTGCGCCCGAGCGGCGCGGCGGCGGAACGGCGCTGATGGCGCCCGCCACCCGCCGCCTGCTGCTCTGGCTGGTGCCGCTGCTGGCGCTCGCCGCCCTGCTGCGCCTGATCGGCATCGGCCACGGCCTGCCTTTTGCCCTGATGGGCGACGAGGCGGTGGCCGGCCTCTACCTGGCCGATGGCCCCGCGATGGCGCAGGCGCCGCTGGTGCCCTGGCTCTACCTGCCCTTCACCCTGCCGGTTCTGGGCGTGGCCTGGCTGTTCCACGGTTTTCCCGGCGGCGCGGGTTTCGAGCAGGTCGTGCTCGACGCCACGGGCGCCATGCTGCTGGCCGCCCGCCTGGGCGCGCTCGCCATGTCGCTTGCCACCGTGGCGCTGGTCGCACTCACCGCACGGCGCCTGTTCGGCGACCGGCTGGCGGGCATCGCCGCGGGTCTGCTGATGGCGACCTGCTGGCTTTCGTCGGCACTTGCCCACGGCGCCGACCGCTGGACGCCGATGGCCTTTTTCATCTGGCTGACGGTCTACATCGCCGTGCGCTACGGCAACCGGCCGGGACCGCGCCGCGCCCTGCTGCTGGGCCTCGCCGCGGGATTTGGCACCCTCACCGGCCCGGCCGGCGCCATGGGCCTGCTTGCAGGCCTTGCCGTGCATCTGGCGCGCTACCGCGGCCGCGCCGCCAACCGCAACCTCGCCTGCATGCTGGCGCCTGCTGTCGTTCTGGGCGGTCTGTTCACGGTTCTGGGCGCGCCGGGCGCGGGCGGCGGCGACCTCGCCGGAACGGCGGGCCTGATGCTGGCGACCGCATGGTGGGCCGATCCCCTGCTGCTGATCGGCGGCATTCTCGGCCTGGCGCTGCTCCTGCGCCGCCACGCGGGCCTCGTCGGCCTGATGCTGGCCGCCGCCGTACTCTGGGCCCTGGTCATCGGCTGGACCGCGCCGCCAGGCAACGCTGCCCTGCTGCCACTGCTGCCCCTGCTCGCCCTGGCGACGGGCGGCGGCGTGCTGTGGCTGGCCGACCGCCTGCCGCCGCGGCTGATTCTGCCGGGCGCCATCGCGGGCGGTGTGCTGGTGTTGTATCCGCTGGCCACGGCGGGGGTGTTCTCCCTGCTGCTGGCCGCCGACGATACCCGCGAGCAGGCCGCGGCCTGGATGGAAACCAACCTGTCTGCCGGCAGCGCCGTGGTCGTCGACCTCGCGCCGGTCAGCATTCCTGCGACCCTGGACGGCCTGCTCGATCAGGAACTCTATCTGCCGGGCACGCTTGATGCCCGCATGCGGCTCGCCATGGAAAGCGGTGCGGGCGAGGACGGTGCTCACGCCCTGCGCGCCGTTCATGTCGGGCGCGCCGCGCCCTCGGCCATCGACGGCGAGGCCGGGCGCGCCCTGTTCCGGGACCTGCGCCAGGCCGGTTATGGGATCTTCGCCATCGCCCTGCGCCAGGACGACGTCACCCTCACCGGCCTGGAGCACGCGGTGATGGCCGATTACGAGCGGCTCGCCCTGTTCCTGAGCGCTTCCGACGATGCGGCCCCGCTTGCCCCGGACATGAGGACGGGCGCCCTGGTCGACGGGCCGGTGTGGCGCCTGTTCCTGCTGGACCGGCTCGGACCCTCGGCATTCGTGGCGCGCGTCGGCGCACCCTGAGGCGGGCTTCGGGCCGGTCTAGTCTTCGGGGATGTGGCCTGGTTCCAGGCGCCGTGCGAAGGGGCCGTCGGGGCCCTGGGCGACCATGAAATGCACGGCCATGCCGCGCCGGGGTTCGCCCAGTGCGGCGCGCGCGCCGTCATCGAGATGGAACACGATGTCGCCGCCGCCCTCGATGGGGGCGACGAAGCCATAGTGTTTTTCCGCGCTGTACCAGACGATCTCGCCGTTCATGGCGCGACCATCCTCAGGCAGGCGTCCTGCGTCAAGCCGTCAGGACTCAGGCCGCCAGGGCGCGATGGGCCGCCGAGAAGGTGATCATGCGGGCATTGGCCTCGTCCCACAGGGCAAGGCGCGTGGCGCGCAGGGCATCGAAGAAGCCGATGGTGCGCGTGGCGATCATGCCGCCGACCGAATTCTGGCAGGCCTGCAGGGCGTAGTTGGGGATGCGCGGATTGAGATGGTGCAGATGGTGCAGGCCGATGTTGCCGGTCAGCCAGCGCAGCACCGGGGTGAGCCGCAGGTAGGAGCTGCCCTTGAGCGCGGCATCCTCGAAGTTCCAGTCGTCCTGGCGCGCCCAGGCCGAGCGCTCGAAGCGGTGCTGCACCGAAAACAGCCAGACGCCGACGATGGCCGCGGGCACCATGATGCCGAGCTGGATCACCGCCACATCGGCCGCCCCCAGGGCCAGCACGAGGCCGCCGTAGAGCAGCACGAGGCCGAGATTGGTGAGGTGGACGTTGCGCCGCTCGCGCTCCCAGCCCTCCGGCATGTCGAAGGGCACGCGGTAGAGTCCCAGGAAGACGAAGGGCGGCACCAGGATGTTGGCGACGATGGGGTGGCGCGAGAAGCGGTACCAGAAGCGCTCGCGCGGCTTCAGGGCGCGGTACTCCTCCAGCGTCAGGCAGGTGGAGTAGATGTCGGCCCCGCTCGCGCGGCGGTCGAGGTTGTTCCAGATGCCATGATGCTGGGCATGCTGGCGCCGCCAGCCGGCATAGGGTGTGAGCGTGATCATGCTGCACACCATGCCGAGCAGGTCGTTGGCCCGGCGCGAGCGGAAGAAGGCGCGGTGGCCGCAATCGTGCTGGATGATGAAGACACGCACGACGAAAAAGGCCGCCAGCGGCCCCAGCAGGAGCGCCAGCCAAAGGGACACGTCCGCCAGCAGGTACATCGCCGCGCACAGGGCGAGAAAACCGCCGATGGAGGTGAGAATCTGCAGGGCGCTGCGGCCGCGATGGGGCTGCTCGTAGTCTTTCAGGGCGGTGCGCAGGCGGCGCGAGTGATCTTCGCCGCAGGTCGCTGCGGCATCGGGGGATGTCATCAAGGGACAGGCTTCCGGAAGGCTGCGGGGAAGAGGCGCCAGCGCAGCGCCGCATGGCGCTTCTGCGAATCGGCTTCCCGGGTTCCCAGTTGATATGGGGACGCGGGGAGCCGATTGCATCGGGCCGCCGCAAGGCCGCAGCGGACGGCGGCCCACGGACTCCGCGGGGGGCCTTCCGGCCTGTGGAAAAAACTTGCCCTCGACACCACTTTGGCTATGATCCGGCCGCTCTGGAGCTTGGCCTTCAGGGCATGTCAGGGTGGGCCAAGGGCCCACTTTTTTGTTTGTCGCGTGGAGTCGTCGCCCGGACCATTGAGGCGTCGCCCGACGGACCGGTCCCCGGCTTCGCGCAAGGGAACGGGAACCGATGGAGCCAACGGGCGAGATCGAGCGTCTGATCGAACCAATCCTGGAGCAGATGGGCTTCCGGGTGGTGCGCGTGAAGTTTTTCGCGCGGCCCCGGCGGACGCTGCAGGTCATGGCCGAGCGGGCCGACGGTTCGACGGTGATCGTCGACGACTGCGCGGCCATCAGCCGCGCGATTTCGGCGGCGCTGGAGGTCGAGGATCCGATTCGCGGTGCCTACGACCTGGAGGTGAGCTCCACGGGGATCGATCGCCCGCTGGTTCGGATCGAGGATTTTGTGCGCTTCATCGGCTTCGAGGCGCAGGTAACGGTCGACCCGCCGGTCGAGGGACAGAAGCGGTTCCGCGGCAGGCTGGTCGGGGCAGGCGAAGGCAGGGTGACGATGACGCTGGAGAGCGGGGCCGATGTGGCCCTGGCCTTCGATGACATCGCCGAGGCCAAGCTTGCCATGACCGACGAACTCATCGCGGCAACCATGCCGCCGGTCAACGACGCGTGACGATAGGGAAGAGGTAGAGGGCCATGGAGGCTGCAACCATCGCGTACCAGGAACTGCTCCAGGTCGCCGACGCCGTTGCCCGTGAAAAGGGCATCGACCGCGAGACCGTGGTCGAGGCCATGGAACAGGCGATCCAGCACGCGGCCAAGCGCAAGTACGGCCACGAGCACGACATTCGCGCCGCGATCGACCGCGACAGCGGCCATGTCTCGCTGCAGCGTTTCGTCGAGGTGGTCGACGAGGTCGAGAACCCCTCGACCCAGATCGAGGTCGAGGCGGCCCGGGTGCAGAACCCCTATGCCCAGGTCGGCGACTTCATCTCCGAGGACCTGCCGCCGGTCGAGTTCGGCCGCATCAATGCGCAGACGGCCAAGCAGGTCATCGTGCAGAAGGTGCGCGACGCCGAGCGCGCCCGCCAGTACGAGGAATACAAGGACCGCATCGGCGAGATCATCAACGGCCTGGTCAAGCGGCCCGAGCACGGCAACTGGATCATCGATCTGGGCAAGGCCGAGGCCATGCTGCGCCGCGACGACTGCCTGCCGCGCGAGATCCTGCGCCGCGGCGACCGTGTGCGCGCCTATATCTACGACGTCCGCAAGGAGCCGCGCGGCCCGCAGGTCTTCATCTCGCGCAGCCACCCGCAGTTCATGGCCAAGCTCTTTGCCCAGGAAGTGCCGGAAATCTACGACGGCATCATCGAGATCAAGGCCGTGGCCCGCGATCCCGGCAGCCGCGCCAAGATCGCCGTCATGTCCAACGATCACGCCATCGACCCCGTCGGCGCGTGCGTGGGCATGCGCGGCAGCCGCGTCCAGGCCGTGGTCAACGAGCTGGGCGGCGAGAAGATCGACATCATTCCCTGGTCGCAGGATACCGCGACCTTCGTCGTCAACGCCCTGCAGCCCGCCGAAGTGACCAAGGTGGTGATGGACGAGGACGACCGGCGCATGGAAGTCGTCGTGCCCGACGATCAGCTTTCGCTGGCCATCGGCCGGCGCGGCCAGAACGTGCGCCTGGCCAGCCAGCTGGTCGGCTGGGACATCGACATCATGACCGAATCGGACGAGTCCGAGCGGCGCATCCAGCAGATGAAGATGCGCAGCGAGCACTTCATGGAGTCGCTCGACGTCGACGACGTGCTGGCCCGCCTGCTGGTCACCGAAGGCTTCACCGAGGTCGACGAGGTCGCCTATGTCGCGATCGAGGAACTGGCGAGCATCGGCGGCCTGGACGAGGCGATCGCCCAGGAGCTGCAGAACCGCGCCCTTGCCTTCGTCGAGGAGCGCGACCGCCAGATGGACGCCAGGCGCCGCGAGCTGGGCGTCGAGGATGCGCTCGCCGACATCGAGGCCCTAACGCCGACCATGCTGGTCCAGCTCGGCGAAAAGGGCGTGAAGACGCTCGACGATCTGGCTGATCTGGCCGGCGACGAGCTGATCGAGGATTATCTCAAGGGCAGCTACCTGACGCTGGATGAGGCCAACGCCATCATCATGGCCGCCCGCGCCCACTGGTTCCCCGACGAGGAGGAGGCCGCCGAGGCCGAGGACTCGCAGGACGAAGCCGTGGAGGAGGTGGCATCCTGAAGCCGGCGCGAGCAGACATCGAACGTGGCGAACCGGGCAGCGAACGCCGCTGCGCGGTGACCGGCCAGACCGGCGGACGCGAGGGGCTGATGCGCTTCGTGGCCGATCCGGAAGGCCGTGTCGTGCCCGATATCGCCGAGCGCCTGCCCGGCCGCGGTGTCTGGCTGACCGCCCGGCGCGACATCGTCGAGACGGCGATGCGCAAGGGCGTCTTTGCCCGCGGCCTCAAGACCCGGGCGCTGGCCGATGCCGCCATCGCCGACGAGATCGAGGCCATGCTGCTGCGCCGCACGCTGGAGCTGATCGGCCTGGCCCGGCGCGCCGGCGAGGCGGTGACGGGTTACGAAAAGGTCCGCGCGATGCTGGGGGCCGGCAGGGCCGGCCTCTTGCTGCATGCGCGGGATGGTTCTATGGACGGCCTCGCAAAGCTCGGCCGCACGGATGGCGTGACGGTCGTGCGTGTGCTCGACGGCGAGGAACTGGGCCGGCCCTTCGGCCGGGACCGCGCCGTCCACACCGCGTTGGCAAGGGGGCGCCTTGCCGAATCGGTGGAACGTGAATGCCGGCGTCTGGCCGGGTTTCGAGGCCAGACCGGGGATGTAGTGGTGACGATGGAAGGACGCAGTGATGGCTGAGACAAACGACGATTCGTCGAAGAAGACACTGAGCCTGAACCGTCCCGGACGTTTGGAGCTCAAGACCACTGTGGACGCCGGTCAGGTGCGCCAGAGCTTCCCCCATGGCCGCGGCAAGCAGGTCGCCGTCGAGGTGAAGAAGAAGCGCGTCATCCGCCCGGGACGCAGCGAGGAGGCCCCGGCGGCCGAAGCGCCCGCCGAGAAGCCGGCACCCGCCCCCGCGCCCGAGCCGGCACCCGCCCCCGCCGCCAAGGAGGCCAAGCCGGAGCCCGCCGCCAAGCCGCGCCCCAAGAGCAAGGAGGAGGCCCGCCACGCCCAGGCGCGCGAGGCCTCTACCCGTGTCGACACGCCGCAGGAAGTGCGCGCGCCGATCGTGCTGAAGAACCTGACCGCCGAGGAGCGCGAGGGCCGCATCCGCGCCCTGGAGGAATCCAAGAAGGCCGAGGAGGCCGCGCGCAAGAAGGCCGAGCAGGAAGCCATCGAGCGCGTCGCCGAGGAAAAGCGCCTGCAGGCCGAGCGCGAGGAAAGCGAGCGCCGCAACAAGGACGAGGACGTCCGCCGCAAGCGCGAGGAGGAAGCCCGCCTGCGCGGCGAGGAACAGGCCCAGCGCCTGGCCGAGAAGCAGCGCAGCGACGAGCAGCCCCTCGAGGACGGCCCGGTGATCGTGCCCGGCCCCGGCAAGGCTGCCGCCTCACCCGAAGAGGATGCCGAGGCCAAGCGCGGCGGCAAGCCGGCGCGCCGTTCGCCGCTCGCCCCACGCGTGCGCCAGGCCGACAACCGCCGCCGCAGCGGCAAGCTCACCGTCTCCCAGGCGCTTTCGGCCGAGGAGGAGGAGGGCCGCTCGCGTTCGCTGGCCGCCGCCCGCCGGGCGCGCGAGAAGCTGCGCCAGCAGCAGCAGGGCCACAATGCCGCGGGTCCCAAGAAGATCGTGCGCGACGTCGTCGTGCCCGAGGCCATCACCGTGCAGGAGCTGGCCAACCGCATGGCCGTGCGCGGCGGCGAGGTCATCAAGAAGCTCATGCAGATGGGCCAGATGGTGACCATCACACAGACGATCGATGCCGATACCGCAGAACTGCTGGTCGAGGAATTCGGTCACAACATCCGCCGCGTTTCGGCGGCAGACGTGGAACATGGTTTGAAGCAGGACGACGATGCCGACGAGCTGAAGGTCGCCCGCGCCCCGGTCGTGACCATCATGGGCCATGTCGACCACGGCAAGACCTCGCTGCTGGACGCCCTGCGCAAGACCGACGTGGTCGCAGGCGAGGCCGGCGGCATCACCCAGCATATCGGCGCCTATCAGGTGCAGCTGGGCGACGGTTCCCGCATCACCTTCCTCGACACCCCGGGCCATGCCGCCTTCACGGCGATGCGTGCGCGCGGCGCCGGCGTCACCGACATCGTGGTGCTGGTCGTGGCGGCCGACGACTCGGTCATGCCCCAGACCAGGGAAGCCATCGATCACGCCAAGGCCGCGGGCGTGCCGATCATCGTTGCCATCAACAAGAGCGACGTGCCCGGCGCCAACCCCGACAAGGTCCGCCAGGACCTGCTGCGCCACGAGCTGGTGGTCGAGGGCATGGGCGGCGACGTGCTCGACGTCGAGGTCTCCGCGCTCAAGGGCACCAACCTCGACAAGCTCGAGGAAGCCATCCTGCTGCAGGCCGAGGTTCTGGACCTGAAGGCCAATCCCGACCGCGACGCCGAGGGCGTGGTGATCGAGTCGCGGGTCGACAAGGGCCGCGGCGTGGTCGCCACCCTGCTGGTGCAGCGCGGCACCCTGGAGACCGGCGACATCATCGTCGTCGGCAAGGAGTGGGGCCGCATCCGCGCCATGCACGACGACCGCGGCAAGAGCCTGAAGGAAGCCGGCCCCTCGGTGCCGGTGGAGGTGCTGGGTCTTTCCGGCGCGCCCACCTCGGGCGACGAGTTCTCCGTCGTCGAGAACGAGAAGCGTGCACGCGAGGTCGCCGCCTACCGCGAGGAGACCGAGCGCAACGAGAAGATCACCTCGGTCGGGCGCGCCTCGGTCGAGCAGCTCTTCGCCAACATCGCCGCCGGCCAGGCCAAGGAACTGCCGGTGGTCATCAAGGCCGACGTCCATGGTTCGGTCGAGGCGATCGCGCACAGCCTGGAGGAGATGGGCACCGACGAGGTCAAGCCTCGCGTCCTGCATTCGGCCGTGGGCGGCGTCACCGAGAGCGATGTCGTGCTGGCCAAGGCCTCCGACGCCCTGATCCTGGGCTTCGGCGTGCGGCCCAACAGCCAGGCCCGTCAGTTGGCCGACAAGGAAGGCGTGGAGATCCGCTACTACAAGATCATCTACGAACTGCTCGATGACGTGCGGGCGATGCTTTCGGGCATGCTCTCGCCGACCACCGAGGAGAAGGTCCTGGGTGCCGCACAGGTGCTGGAGACCTTCGACATCACCAAGATCGGCACCATCGCGGGCTGCCGCGTCATGGACGGCATCGTGCGCCGCTCCGGCAAGGTCCGCCTGCTGCGCGACGGTCACGTCATCTTCGACGGCGGTATCAAGTCCCTGCGCCACCACAAGGACGAGGTGCGCGAGATCAAGCAGGGCAGCGAATGCGGCATCCAGCTCGACGGCTGGCAGGACATCAAGGTCGGCGACGAGATCGAGTTCTACGAACTCACCGAAGTCGCCCGCACCCTGTAGCCGCCCAACGACGACCAGAGGGGGAGCCCCGTCCGGCGACGCGGCTCCCCCTTTTTTGTGCGCACCGGGCGGGCCGCCGCGCAACACTCGGCGAACGATCGGCAGAACCGGCCGTCAAGCCGGTAGATCGGCCTGCTCTTGCACCCCAACCCGCCTGAGCGTATGGCTCCCCGCCTTCGCGGGAACGACGGACACAACCAGCGGCGCTTTCGCAAGGCAGACCCGCAAGGAGGTACGACATGGCCCATCAGAGGCAGCCCGGACAGCGGCAGTTGCGCGTCGGCGAGGAAATCCGCCATGTGCTGGCCCAGCTTTTCCTGCGCGGCGATCTGCACGATCCCGCCCTTGCGGGCCGGGCGATCACGGTCTCGGAGGTGCGCATGGCCTCCGACCTGACCCACGCCACGATCTATGTCCTGCCGCTGGGCGGCGAGAACGTGGAGGAGGTGTTGAAGGGCCTGGAACGCGCCGCGCCCTTCATCCGCGGCGAGATCGGCCGCAACGTGCGCCTGCGCCTGACCCCGACCATCTCGTTCCGCGAGGACAAGGGCTTCGACCACGCCGACCGAATCGACCGGCTGCTGAAAGGCACCCATGGCCCGACGTCGTAAGGGCCTGAAGGTCGACGGCTGGATCGTCGTCGACAAGCCGCTGGGCCTGACGTCGACCCAGGTCATCGGCAGGGTGCGCCGCGTCACAGAGGCCGCCAAGCTCGGCCACGGCGGCACCCTGGACCCGCTGGCCACCGGCATCCTGCCGATCGCCCTGGGCGAGGCGACCAAGACCATCGCCTGGTGCCAGGACGCCACCAAGATCTATCGGTTCACGATTGCATGGGGCATCGCCACCACGACCGACGACGGCGAGGGCGAAACCCTGCAGGAATCGGACGTTCGACCGGAAAAACCCGCGATCGAAGCGGCTTTGCCCCAGTTTCTGGGTGAAATCGACCAGATTCCGCCGATCTACTCGGCCCTCAAGGTGGACGGCGAGCGCGCCTATGACCTGGCCCGCAAGGGGGAGTTTCCAGAGCTCGCCTCACGCCGCGTGCGTATCGACAGCCTCACCCTGACCGATCTGCCCGATGCCGATCACGCCGCCTTCGAGGTGGTCTGCGGCAAGGGCACCTATGTGCGGAGCCTGGCGCGCGACATCGCCCGCGCCCTGGGCACGGTCGGCCATGTCAGCGCCCTGCGCCGCACCCGGGTCGGCCCCTTCACCCTGGAGCAGGCGATTTCGGTGGAAAACCTGCAGGACTTGGGGCATGGTCCCGCGCCTTCGGGGATTTTGCTGCCCGTGGAGACTGCGCTGGACGACATCCCGGCGCTAGCCCTCACCCAAGCCGCCGCGGCCCGCCTCAGGCAGGGCCAGCCGGTTGATGTTCCCGAGGATCGCAGCGGTACCCTCCGTGCCCGGTACGACGATCGCCTTGTGGCGCTCGTCGATGCCGATTTGGGCCAGGCGCGTCCGCTGCGTGTCTTCAACCTCGATTAGATACGGAGCCACGATGTCGATTACGGCAGAACGCAAAGCTGAACTGATGAAGAAGTACGCCCGCGTCGAAAACGACACGGGTTCTCCCGAAGTGCAGGTCGCGATCCTCACGGAGCGCATCGTCAACCTGACCGAGCACTTCAAGACCCACCGCAAGGACCGGCATTCGCGCCGCGGCCTGCTCATGCTCGTGAGCCGCCGCCGCTCGCTGCTCGACTACCTCAGGCGCAAGGACGAAGACCGTTACACGGCCATCATCCAGGCCCTCGGCATTCGCCGCTGAGCATCACACGACGGGCGGGGACATGCAGGTGCGTGTCCCCGTCGTCACATCGGGTTGCGGCATGATTGGCATGCCCCACCCACGGCCGGTCACCGCATGGGGCGGTGCCGGCGCGTTGCGTTCCCCCTTCTCCCGAAACGGCAGGCCCGCAGGGCGCCACCACGAGACAGGGACGTGCGGCCAGAAGCGCCGCGGAACGTCGAACGCACGATAGGACCGGAAGGAAGAAACTGAATGTTTACGATCCACAAGAAGGAAATCATGTGGGGCGGCCGCAAGCTGACCCTCGAGACCGGGCGCATCGCCCGCCAGGCCGACGGCGCCGTGCTTGCCACCTATGGCGAGACCACCGTGCTCTGCACCGCCGTCGCCCAGCGTCAGGCCAAGGAAGGAATCGATTTCTTTCCGCTGACCGTCAATTACCAGGAGAAGGCGTTCGCGGCGGGCAAGATCCCCGGCGGCTTCTTCAAGCGTGAAGGCCGTCCCAACGAAAAGGAGACGCTCGCCTCGCGCATCATCGACCGTTCGATCCGCCCGCTGTTTGCGAACGGTTTCCGCAACGAGACCCAGGTGATCTGCACCGTTCTGGCCCACGACCTGGAGAACGATCCCGACATCGTCGCCCTGGTCGGCGCCTCCGCGGCGCTCACGATCTCGGGCATTCCCTTCATGGGCCCGATCGGCGGCGCCCGCGTCGGCTACATCGACGGCGAGTACGTCATCAACCCGACCCTGCCCCAGGTGAAGGAGAGCAAGCTCGACCTCGTCGTGGCCGGCCGTTCCGACGCCGTCATGATGGTCGAGTCGGAAGCCCACGAGCTTTCCGAGGAGACCATGCTGGGCGCGGTCATGTTCGCCCACCGCGAGTTCCAGCCGGTGATCGACGCGATCATCGAACTGGCCGAGAAGTGCGCCAAGGAGCCCTGGGCCGTGCCCGAGCCCGAGGATCACAGCGCTCTCGAGGCCAGGATCAAGGAGCTTTCGGGTGCCGCCCTCTCCGAGGCCTTCCAGGAGCCCGAGAAGATGGCGCGCCAGGAGAAGGTCGCCGCCGCCAAGCAGCTCGCCAAGGACGCCCTGAAGGATGACGAGAGCGTCAATCCCCAGGTCGTCTCGGCCCTGCTGAAGAAGCTGGAAAAGAGCACCCTGCGCCAGGCCACCCTGAAGACCGGCAAGCGCGTCGACGGCCGCGACACCAAGACGGTGCGCCCGATCGTCTCGGAAGTCGGCGTGCTCGGCCGCTCCCACGGTTCGGCCCTGTTCACCCGCGGCGAGACCCAGGCGCTGGTCACGACCACGCTGGGCACCGGCCAGGACGAGCAGATCATGGACATGCTCGAGGGCGAATACCGCGAGCGTTTCATGCTGCACTACAACTTCCCGCCCTACTCGGTCGGTGAAGCCTCGTTCCTGCGTTCGCCCGGCCGCCGCGAGATCGGCCACGGCAAGCTGGCATGGCGCGCCATCCGCCCGCTGCTGCCGGCCAAGGACGACTTCCCCTACACGGTCCGTATCGTCTCGGAGATCACCGAGTCGAACGGTTCGTCCTCGATGGCCACCGTCTGCGGCAGCTCGCTGGCGCTGATGGATGCCGGCGTGCCGATGAAGGCCGCCTGTGCGGGCATCGCCATGGGCCTGATCAAGGAAGGCGACGAGTTCGCCGTCCTTTCGGACATCCTGGGCGACGAGGATCACCTGGGCGACATGGACTTCAAGGTCGCCGGCACCAAGGAAGGCATCACCAGCCTTCAGATGGACATCAAGATCGCCGGCATCACCGAGGAGATCATGAAGGTCGCGCTTGGCCAGGCCAAGGACGGCCGGATGCACATCCTGGGCGAGATGGCCAAGGCCATCACCGGGAACCGCGAATCGATCTCCGATTTCGCGCCGCGCATCACCACGATCAAGATCCCGACCGACAAGATCCGCGACATCATCGGCCCGGGCGGCAAGATGATCCGCGAGATCACCGAGGTTTCCGGCACCAAGATCGACATCGAGGACGACGGCTCCGTCAAGATCGCCTCGTCGGATCCGGTCGCGACCGAGACCGCGCTGAAGATGATCCGCGACATCGTCGCCGAGCCCGAGATCGGCGAGATCTACGAGGGCAAGGTGGTCAAGATCATGGAGTTCGGCGCGTTCGTGAACTTCTTCGGCGCCAAGGACGGCCTCGTGCATATCTCGCAGCTTGCTTCCGCCCGCGTGCAGAAGACCTCCGACGTCGTCAAGGAAGGCGACAAGGTCAAGGTCAAGCTCCTCGGCTTCGACGATCGCGGCAAGGTCCGCCTGTCGATGAAAGCGGTCAACCAGGAGACTGGCGAGGACCTCGAGGCCAAGCAGAAGGCCGAGAACGCCCCCGCCGCCGAGTAAGGCGGTCAAGCGACCAATCAAAAGTTTGCGAAGAGGCGGCATTTTGCCGCCTCTTTTTT
>CALLQH010000099.1 GCA_938014945.1 uncultured bacterium
AGGTGCGCCATGACCAGCGTGTGGAAGTGGTGCAGGGCGTGCTCGCTGATGTGGCTGCGCTCCTTGTCGACGATGAAGCGGCCGCGGTCGTAGCCACGGGACTTCAGGCCCATCTGCACACTCTCGCACAGCGCGATGTCCTCGGGCTGGAGCACTTCGTCGACGTAGTCGACCGCCGACTTGGCCTGCTCGGTCAGCACGCCGTCCAGGCTGTGCCACTCCAGATGCTCGATGCAGGTCCTGGGCCCGTCGGGCAGCATCTGCAGGGTCATCAGGTTGGGCTCGCCCGGCATCAGCCAGATGGTCAGGTTCGGCCAGATGAAGTAGCCGGCGTAGCCGAAATCGACGTCGCCCGGCTCGAAGCTGTAGGCCGTGTTGACGTTGGAATGCGGCTTGTCGGAGGTCTGGGTCGACCAGTAGGTGCTGGGGGTCTTGTTGCGGTAGGTCTGCATCTCGACCATGTCGACGAAGGCCGGATGGGCGGGCTCGCAGTGGTAGCACTCCTGGAAGTTGTCGATCACGACCTTCCAGTTGGCCTTGAGTTCATAGTCCTTGCGGCAGGCGAAGGCGAGCTGACCGGCGCGCGGCATCCAGCGCAGGATGTCCTCCTCCAGGCCGGCATACTGCTCGCGGAACGAGGGCGCGTCCTTGTCCAGATTGACGAACATCAGGCCCAGCATGATCTCGACGCGTACGGTCTTCAGGCCGAACTCACCCTTGTCGAAGCCGTCGACGTTCTGGCAGCCGCGCGCGGTGCGCAGGGCGCCCTCGAAGTCGTAGGCCCAGGCATGATAGGGGCAGGTCAGCGTCACCTTGACGTTGCCGGTGCCCTCGACCAGACGGTGGGCGCGGTGCTGGCAGACATTGTAGAAGCCACGCACGACGCCGTCGCGTCCGCGCACCAGGAAGATGCCCTCGTCGGCAAAATCAACCGCAAGGTAGTCGCCCGGCTTGGCGATCTTGCTTTCGTGACCCACGAAGAACCACGAGCGGCCGAAGATCTTGTCCTTCTCCTGCTCGTAGACTTCCGGATCGAGGTAATAGCGCGAGGCCATGGTCCAGGACTTGGCGGGGTCGGAATGCAGGCCGCCGGGAAGCATGCCGGAAACGGTTGCCATCGCTTTGCTCTCCTAGAAAGGTGGAGGGCGAGCCTAGGTGCGCGGGGGCACGGGCCACAATCGAGTTTTCCATGGCGCTTCTTGCGAAAATCTCAATAATTGAGGGATGATCGCCCGCCTGCCTTCCCTCAACGCCCTGCGCGCCTTCGAGGCCGTCGCCCGACTGGGCTCGGTGACGGCCGCAGCCGAGGAGCTGCATGTCACCCCCGGCGCCGTCAGTCGCCAGATCAAGCTGCTGGAGGAGGACCTGGGCACGGTGCTGCTGGAGCGCGATGGCCGCGGCATCCGTCTCACCGCCGCGGGCAAACGCTGCTGGATCGGCCTGCAGCCCGCCTTCGCCCAGATCGCGGCAACCGTGGAGGGCATGCGGACCAGGCCACGGCGCAACGATCTGGTGGTCTCCGTCGAGCCGGTCTTTGCCGCCTCCTGGCTGCTGCACCGCCTGGACCGCTTCCGCCGGCATGCGCCCGAGATCGACATCACCATCGACGCCAGCGCCCAGCGCGCCGAGCCCCCGCGGATGAGCGCCGACCTGGTGATCGACTACGGCCGGCTCGGCAACACCGAGGGTGTTACCGCCGACAAGCTGCTGGAGGAGGAAATCTTCCCCGTGTGCAGTCCCTCCCTGGCCACCAGGCTCGGGACCGAAGACCGCCTGGCCGGGGCGACCCTGCTGCACTACGACGCCGCGCCCCGCTCCTGGGACTGGCCTGACTGGGGCTCGTTCCTGGAAGCCATCGGCATCGCCCTGCCCGACGCCCAGCGGGGACCGCGCTTCGTTGCCGGAACCCTGGTGATGGAGGCCGCCCGGCAGGGTCAGGGCATGGCTCTGGCGACCACCTCGATCGCCCACGACGATCTCGCCGCAGGCACCCTGGTGCGCCCGCTGGCCGAGAGCCTGGCGACCGATTGCGGCTACTGGCTGCTCACGCCCTCCCAACGCGGTGAACGCGCCGACAGCGGGGCTTTCCGCGTCTGGCTGTTGCAGGAAATCGCCGCCTGTTTCGGCAGCGGCGGCTGGACAGCGGACAAACAAAAGGGGCCGGGATCGTTGATCCAGGCCCCTTGAGGGGATCGACGCGAAGTAACGCGTCAGATGCTGTCGGGACGCGGACCCTGACCGTGGTAGTAACGGGCAAGATCATCGATCTGGCCGCGATGAATGCCGATGTCCTTGAGCTGGCCGTCGGAAAGGCGGCCCAGTTCGCGGCGCATGCTGCTCATCCGCCAACCCGTGCTCAGGGACCGGAGAATGTTCGCCATAGCTGTAACTCCATCTGGGGGCCGAACCCTTGTGATCCGGCGATGAGCGGCAGATAAGCTCTAATCCCCACTGCGAGTAGC
>CALLQH010000100.1 GCA_938014945.1 uncultured bacterium
CTTCACGAACGCCGCCGCACCCGGCTCGGGGGCGGTATAGACGGTGCCGACCATCGGCGACTTCACCGCGCCGGGATGGTTGGAATCGGTTTCGGCGCGCATCTGGGCGCCGCTGTCCTCGGCGGCGGCAGGGGCGGCGGCCGGCATCGGCGCAGCCGCCATGACGGTGCCGCCGCGCGCGACGCGCAGCTTGCGATCGCCGTCCTCGACCTCGATCTCGGTCAGCCCGGTCTCGTCCAGCAGCTCGGCCAGGGTGCGAATGGCCTCGGAATCAATGGGAAACTTCGTATCGCTCATGCGTGCGTCCGATCGATGATTTTGGCGAGTGCGTCGAGCGCCAGGAGATAGCCGTGGCTGCCAAGGCCGCAGATCGAGCCGGTGGCCGCGCCCGCGACATAGGAGTGATGCCGGAAACTCTCGCGGCGGTGAATGTTGGACAGATGAACCTCGATCACGGGACCCGAAAAGGCGTTGAGGGCGTCGTGCAGGGCGACCGAGGTGTGGGTCAGCCCGCCGGCGTTGATCACAACGCCTGCAGCCTCGCGCCGGGCCTCGTGAATCCAGTCGATCAGGTGGCCTTCATGGTTGCTCTGGCGGAAGACCACGTTGAGACCCAGCGCCTCGCCACGGGCGCGGCTTGCCCCCTCGATGTCGGCCAGGGTTTCGTGGCCATAGATCTCGGGTTCCCGCTCACCCAGCAGGTTGAGATTGGGCCCATTGATGACGAAGACGGTCGCGGTCATGGTCGAAAACGAACCCTGTCGCCCCTGGAACGAACGCCCGACGCGGCGTCCGCCCGGTTATATCACGGGCGGGCGGGTAGGCAACGAAGCCGCGAAATCATGAGTCCCCACTGGCGTTGGCCGTAACCGAGAGGATGTCCTGGGCGCGAAGCCAGTCGGCACTGCCCGTCGGCAGGCCCTGTGACGCGCGTTCGGCCTTGATCCGGGCCTCTTCCATGCGGCCCAGAAGATAGGCGAATTCCGCCGAGGACAGATCGGCCATGGGCAGATTTTCCTGCAGGGCATAGGCCTTGCCCAGCAGCATCCAGGCGGAGGGGTCGTCATCCTCCGAGCGGATCGCCAGGGAAAGCGCCTGCACGGCCTCGGCGGCATCGCCCGGACCGGCGCGTTCGGTCAGAACCCGCGCCAGAAGCTGAAGGATCAGCGGTTGGCCGGGATCGAGGCGGGTGGCCTCGCGCAGCATCTCGACCGATTCGTCGTAGCGACCGTCCTCGAACAGGAACTGGCCCTTGATCTCCCAGAAGTAGGGATTTTCCGGCTCTTCGGCGATCAGGCCGTCGATGGTGGCGTAAGCCTGATCGTCGAGGTGCTGCTTGTGATAGGCGATGGAGCGGGCATAACGCGCCGAGACGCTCTGATCGCTTTCGGGATAGCGGATATAGGTTTCCCGCGGCGCGCGCAGGAAGCCGAACAGCTTGGCCAGCATGCGGTGGTGGCGCTCGATGAGGTCGGCCGGCTCCGGCGCATCGCTCCACGGCGACTGGTCGACATGGGCCTGGATCGTCTGCACGCGCTCGCGGCTCAGCGGATGGGTCAGCATGTAGGGCGTCTGGCTGCTGGTGATCAGCAGTTCGGACTCCGAAAGTTTCTCCATCAGGGCAAGCAGGCCGCGGGCCGACTGGTGGGTTTCGTCGAGATAGGAAAGGCCGGCCTGATCGGCCGAGGATTCCTGGGTGCGGCTGAAGGCAAAGAAGCTGCGCTGGGCAACGCCCTGGCCGGAGGCCATGACACCCACCCCGGCGCCACCGCCGCCCAGCACGCCCACGGCAACGCCCAGTACCGCCGAGAGGATGGCAATCGCCGAGGCATCCTCGTAGGCGCCGCGCAGCTTGGTGAGATGGCCGCCGGCGATGTGGCCGGTTTCATGGGCGATGACGCCGATGACGGTGTTGGGATCCTGGCTCTCGTAGAGCAGGCCCGTGTAGATGAACATGTGCCTGCCGTTGGCGACGAAGGCGTTGATGACGTCTTCGTCGACGATGTGAATGCGGATGCTGTTGGGATCCAGGCGCGCGGCCTCGAACAGTGGCGTGGCATAGAGGCGGATGGTATCTTCCACCTCCGCGTCGCGGATCAGCGACAGTTGACCGCCCTGGGCGCGTGCCTCACGAATCCACGGGGCGCCGAGTCCCATCACGCAGCACAACGCGATCAGGAGCCCCATGCGGAGCGTCTTCAGACATACCGGCGCGATCTGGCGCATGACTGCCCATTCTGTCCTCTTGGCCGCTGTGATCGCAATGCTCATGGGTTGTGACACCATCGGTGGCGTATTTGATGAGGAAGGCCCGGGCGGCACGCCGATCACCGAGGGCTTCTTCGGCGGGGTCGTTGGCGATGATCCCCGTGCCGTCCTGGCCGCACGCACTATCCTTACCAACGGCGGCACCGCTGCAGACGCTGCCGCAGCCTACTACTTCATGAGCGCGGTCAGCTTGCCCGCGACCAGCTCCCTGGGCGCAGGTGGTGTCTGTATGGTCTATGATAAGGGCCAAAATCAGACGCAGCTACTGGACTTCCGCAATGGTCTTGCCGGTGGCTCCATGGCTCCCGGCGCGCGTGCCGTCGGCCTGCCCGGCGCGGTGCGCGGCATGTTCGCCATCTACGCCCGTTTCGGAAAGCTGTCGTGGTCGGATGTCCTGGCGCCGGCGGAACGCGCGGCCCGCTTCGGCATTCCCGTGTCGCGGGGGCTGGCCAGCGATCTGGCGCTGGTCGGGCCCGCCCTGATGGAGGACCCCGCCGCCCGGGCGATCTTCGGCGGTCCCGACGGCCAGGTGCTGGGCGAGGGCGATACCCTGATCCAGCGCGATCTGGCCGGCATCCTTTCCTACATCCGCACCCGTGGCGCGGGTGATTTCTACAGCGGCCTCTCGGCGGCCCAGTTCCTCGATGGCATCGCGGCCACGGGCGTCGACATTCCCTCGGCCAACCTGCGGAGTTTCGTGCCCCATTGGCGCGATCCGGCGGTGCGAGCGTTGCCGTGGACGATTTTCGGATCCGAATCGGAAACCAACGTCCCCGGAGCCGGGTTCGACGGCGGCCCCATGATGCTGTGGAGCTGGGACATGCTGAACGGCGGCGCAAGGCTTGCCCAGGCGAGCGCGCCCGACCTGCGCGCCCACCTGCTTTCCGAAGTCGCCCTGCGCGATGCGGTGGCGCGCGGCCTGATGGCCGATGCCCTGCCCGAGCCCGACGACGGCGCCGCCCTGATGGCGACCTACGATCCCGCCGCGGCCACGCCGCTGTCTGTGCTGCCTGGCCCGCCGGTGGTGCTGCAGGAAAGCCCCGCGGCATCGGGCTTCGTCGTCGTCGACGCCTACGGCAATGCGGTAACCTGCGCCATCGCCATGAACAATCTGTTCGGCAACGGGCGGGTGGCGCCGGGAACCGGCATCGTGCTTGCCGCGGAACCGGGCCCGGTACGGGGCAACGGCATGTCGCTGCTGCCCGTGCTCACGGTCAACGAGAACGCGCGCGAGGTGATCTTTGCCGGTGTCGTCACGGGCGGTGTCCTGTCGGGGCCGCTGATGGCTTCGGTGGTGACCGACGTTCTGGCCAACAGCGTCAACGTTCTCGATGCGGTCGCCGCGCCCCGTGTCTTCCATCCCGGCGATCCCGATGTCGTGGTCGTGGAGCCGACGATGGGCAATGCGGTGGTGGAGGGCCTGCTCGCCCGTGGCCACGATGTCCGCACCGTGCCCCAGCTTGGTCTGATCCAGGCGATCTCCTGTCCCGACGGTCTGCGCAACGGCAGCGAAAGCTGCAGCTTCGTCACGGATCCGCGGGGCTACGGGCTCGGCGTCGGCGGCTGAGGCCATGGCGCTGAAGGTTGCCCGGCGCGGTGACGTTCCGCCCTTCTTCGTGATGGAGGTCATGCGCGCGGCGGCCGAACGCCTGGCGAGCGGGGCCGACGTGCTGCACATGGAGGTGGGCCAGCCTGCGACATCCGCGCCCAGGGGCGCGCGCCAGGCCGCCCATGCCGCGCTCGACAACGATCTGCTGGGTTACACCGTGGCGCTGGGCATTGCGCCGCTGCGGGCGGCGATCGCGCGGCACTACCGTGACCGTTACGGCGTCGATCTGGACCCGGCGCGGGTGGTGGTGACCACGGGCTCGTCGGCAGGGTTCGTGCTGTCGTTCCTCGCCTGCTTCGAGCCGGGCGACCGCGTGGCTCTGGCAGAGCCGGGTTACCCCTGCTACCGCAACATCCTGGGTGCGCTGGGCATCGAGGCGGTCGGCCTGCCGGTTGGCCATGCCGACCGTTATCAGCCCAGCGTCGCCATGCTGGAGGCGCTGGAAAGGCCCGTGGACGGCCTGATTCTCGCC
>CALLQH010000101.1 GCA_938014945.1 uncultured bacterium
CTGTTCGCCGCGCGCGCTGTGGTACTGCAGCGCCAGCTTCAGGCAGGACTCGACAGATTCCGAACCGCCCGTGGTGAAGATCGTGTGCTTGAGATCGCCGCCGCTCTTGGTCGCGATGATCTCGGCCAGTTCCTCGGCGGCATCGCTGCGGAAATGATAGCGGTAGCCGAAGGCGACCTTGTCGAGCTGGGCCTTGATCGCCTCGTTGACCTCCTCGTTGCCGTGACCCAGGCAGAAGGTCGCCGGGCCGCCCGAGGCGTCGATGTAACGCTTGCCGGATTCGTCGAAGAGATGGATGCCCTTGCCCGAGGCGATCTTGGGCAGGGCGTCGAGCGGATTGGTTACCATGTCTGGAATGTCCCCGGCTTGAGTGTCCTGTTCCGATAGCGCGTGCCGGGTCCGCTGGCAACGCCTCGTCGGCGGGCGCGATCTCTGTCACCATCGCCGGCCCCGGCAGCGGACCGTTTCATGAACCCCACCCCAGGCGCCAAGGCGCACGTCTCGACGCTCGGTTGGCTCCTGGTGATGGGTGCGGCCTGGGGGCTGGAATTCTCGATGCTGAAGCTGGCCGCGGAGGCAGGTTTTCCGGGTCCAGGCATCCTGCTCGTCACCCTGGCGCTGATCTCTGCGGTCTTCTGTGTGCTTCTCACCCTGCGGCGGGGCTGGTACCTGCCGACAGGGCGTGTGCTGGTTTTTCTGGCGGTCGTCTCCCTGCTCGGCTTTGTCCTGCCTCTGCTTGCCGCGCTGTGGGCCGCACCCCATGTGGCGGCCGGCACCATGACGCTGATCGCCTCGTTCACGCCGCTGGTCACGGTGGCGACAGCGCTTGCCTTCCGCACCGAGCGGGTCTCGCCCCGGCGTATCCTGGCGGTGGCGCTGGGGATGGCCGCGGCCCTGCTGGTGCTGGTGCCCGAGGCGCGCCTGCCCAGCGGCGGGAACCTCATCTGGCTGCTGGTCGTCTTCGTGGTGCCGCTCACCTACGGGGTCGAATCCGTCTACGTCTCGGTGACATGGCCGCCGGGGCTCGATCCGCTGCAGGTGGTCACAGGCCAGGCGCTGATGACGCTGCTGATGCTGATCCCCGTGCACCTGCTTGTTGGCGAGCCGCTGGTCTACGATCCCGCCTGGCCGGTCGGGCAGACGGCGATTCTGGTCGTGGCGGCCTGCGTGCTCGTCGAGGTGCTGCTCTACTTCCTCATCATCTCGCGTACCGGCGGCGTGCTGGTTTCCTTCAGCATGTACATCTCACTGTTTGCGGGCATCGCCTGGGGCTGGGCGATCTTCGGCGAACAGCTGGGTCTTGCCGTCTGGTTCGCCATCGCGGTGCTGGCCGCCGGACTGGCGCTGACCGTGCCGCCGCGCGCGCAACGCGATCCCTGAAACGCAAACCGCCCCGGACCTTGCGATCCGGGGCGGCAGGGTGCCTTCAAGGGAAGGTCAGAAGCCGGCTTTGATCTCGTCGGCAAGCTGCAGGTACTTCTCCTCGTACTCCGCCGGCGAGGAGGGGATGAACAGGCCGGATTCGAAGACCGCATCGACGTTGCTCATGCCCATGCGCTGCAGGGTCTCCTCGGAGACGTCGGCAAAGGCCAGTTTGTTGGAATGGCCGTAGTTGTAGACCTCGATCTGGAAGACGCCGGCCTCGGGCGAGATCATGGCGTCGATGAAGTCATAGACCATCTGCTCGTCGGCTTCGCCGCGCGGATCGCGTGTCAGACCGCAGACCCACGTGATCTGGCCTTCCTTGGGGTTCATGTAGGCCACGGGCAGGCCCTGATCGATCAGGTCGCCCATCATGCCGTTCCAGGCATAACCGGCCACGATCTCGCCGGAGGCCAGCGCCTGCGTCACCTGGGTCGAGTCGGTCCAGTAGAAGCGCATGTTGGCGTTCATCTTCTCCAGGTCCGGGCGCAGTTCGGCAAGCTGCTCGTCCGAAAGGGTGGCGAGGTTGTCCCAGCCCCGGATCATTGCCGCGATCGTGATGATGACGTCGGTGTCGTACATCGTCAGGCGGCCGGCATAACGCTCGTCGTACATGATCGCCCAGGTCGGGTCCTCGGTGTACATCGGATCGACAAGATCGGTGCGGTAGAGCACCGAGGAGCTGCCCCAGTCGAAGGGCACGAAATAGTTCTGCCCGTCGAACACGGTGTCTTGCAGGTTCTGGAGCTGCGGGAAGACGTCGGGCCAGTTGGACAGGCGGCTGGTGTCGATCGGCGCGGCGACGCCCGCGTCCACCCAGCGGCGCACGCTGTAGCTGCAGGGGTGGCCGACATCGGTATTGAAGCCGGTGCGCAGCTTCGAGAGCGCCTCTTCCTCGCCGCCGAAGAAGGAGCCGGCGACATGGCCGTCGCCATACTTCTCGACGAAGCTGGGGTGCAGCTCGGGCACTTCGTAGCCCGACCAGGTGAAGTACTCGACCACGTCGGCGGCCGCGCGGGCCTTGCCGCCGGCAAGCGGCACGGCGACGGTGGCAAGGCCGAGGCCCGCCATGGCGGCGTTGAGCTCGCGGCGCGAAACGCGGCGGCCTGCTGCAAGGCGGTCGATCGTCTTGCTGATATTCATGTTGGTCCTCCAAGACCTATGTTTGTTCCGCCCGGCAGCTTTATCGCCACCGGGCCTGCCGACATAATACCGTGCCACCATGGCGCGCAGCCAAGACAATCTGCTGTGACACCCTGAAACCCCGCGAGGCACCATGACCACAGTGATACGAAACGCCTCCTGGATTGCCGCCTGGGACGCCTCGGCGGGCCGTCATGTCTATCGCCGGCACGGCGATGTCGCCTTTGCTGACGGCCGACTCTGCCATGTCGGCGGCCGATTCGACGGCCCCGTGCAGGAAGAGATCGACGGTAGCGGGCTGTTCGTGATGCCGGGGCTGGTGGATATCCACAGCCACGCCACATCGCAGCCCCTCTACAAGGGGATCTGCGAAGAGGTTGGCAACCCTGAGCTGTGGTGGAGCGGACTCTACGACAACAAGTTGGTCTTCACGACCGATGCGGAGGGAATCGGACCCTCCGCCGAGGTCGCCTATGCCGAGATGCTGCTGTCGGGTGTCACCAGCTTCGTCGATCTGAGTGCTCCCTTTGACGGCTGGCTCGACCTGATGGCGCGCTCGGGCGCGCGGGCCTGGGCGGCCCCCATGTTCGGTTCGGCCTCCTGGCATACCAAGGACGGTCGCAACGTGATCTACGACTGGGCGGCCGATGACGGGCGCGCCGCGCTGGACGAGGCCGTCGCCGTCATTCGGGCTGCCGAAACCCACGAGAGCGGCCGGCTGGCGGGCATGCCGGCACCCTCCACACCGGATCTTTGCAGCCTGCGCCTGCTCGGTGACGTCATGGGCGTGTGCCAGTAGAACCGCTGTCGCTTCCGCATCCATGCCTCCGAGA
>CALLQH010000102.1 GCA_938014945.1 uncultured bacterium
CAAAACATCAAGCCGTCACGTTTGTTCGACAGGTTCACCGGTCACCACAAGCGCATCGACCGCCGTCACACCCTGGCCGTGCACCAGCAGCGGATTGACGTCGAGACCGGCGATGACATCGCCCAGGGCCGCGACCATGACGGAGAGGCCGGAAACCGCCTGGGCGAGCGCCGCCCGGTCAGCAGGTGAACGGCCGCGCACGCCATCCAGCATCTTGGCCCCGCGCAGGCGCGCGATAAGCAGCGCGGCCTCTTGCGGCCCTACCGGCGGCACGAAGGCGACGGCATCATCGAGCAACTCCACGAGGATGCCGCCCATGGCGAGCGTCATCACGGGGCCGAAGGTGGCATCCCGCGTCATGCCCACCATCACCTCCACGCCCGGCTCGGCCATCGCCTGGATCAGCACGCGCGGGCCGAGGTTGGCCGCCATGGTGCGATAGGCCGCGACCAGGGCGTCCTCGTCGGCCAGCCCCAGGACCACGCCGCCGACATCGGTCTTGTGGTCGATACCGCTCTCTGCGGTCTTGAGCGCCACGGGATAGCCGCAGCGCCTGGCCGCCGCCGCGGCCATGCGGGGATCGGTGGCGATGGCGTAGGCCGGCACCGCAACGCCCGCCTCGGCGATCAGCGCCAGGGCCTCCTCGCCGGCAAGGTTGGCGCCCTCGGCAAGGCGCATGCGCCAGCGGCGTAGCTTTCCTGCATCGAGCGAGGGCAATTCCTCCGCCGCCTGCGCCCTGCCCTGCTGCCAGGCCATCATGTGGCCGATGGCCTGCAGCGCCGTCTGGGTGCCGGTCAGCACGGGAATGCCGTTACGGCGCAGGCGCGCGGCCTCGTCCGGGTCGATGGAGCCCGAAAGATTCGCGAGCAGCACACAGGGCTTGTCGGTGGCAGCGTGGGCAGCTTCCAGGGCGGCATCCGATTCATAGAGGATGCGCCGGCCCGAGATCATGTTGGTCGCCAGCGCGACCATGCCCACCTCGGGCGCATCGGCCAGGATCCGCGTCACCTTGGGCAGTACGACAAAGCCGCTTTCGCCCCAGTAATCGACCGGGTTTTCCGGCTCCAGGCCGGGATCGAGCACCTCGGTCAGAGCCTTGCGCGTCGCCTCCGAAAGCCGCGCCAGGGGAACCCCGGTTTCCTCGGCCAGATCGGTAATGAGCTGGCGCTCGCCGCCGGAATCGGTCTGGATGCCGAGGCCCCCCGGGGCCGGGCGGCGGCCGCAGGAGAACAGCTCCAGCGTGTCGCACATCTCGTCCAGGGTCTTCACGGGCACCACATTGTGGCGGCGGAAGACCGCGTCATAGACCCGCGCATCGCCGGCCAGCGCGCCGCTGTGGGTAAGCGCAAAGCGCCGCCCCTGCTCGCTGCGGCCCAGCTTCAGCGCTACCACGGGGATATCGGCCTCTGCTGCCGCATCGATCGCCGAGAGGAAACCCTCGGCATCGCGCACGGTCTCCAGCACGACGCCGATCACCGCGGTTTCCGGCCGCGTGACGAGGTAGCGAATGTAGTCGCCCACGCCCGTCGCCAGCTCGTTGCCCATGGAGACGCCGATGGAGATGTCGAGCTGGCGCCGGTTGCCGCCCAGGCCCGACCAAGTCGAACCGCTGTGGGAGAGGAAGGCGACACGCCCCGGCACCTCCCGGTAAGGCAGCACGGTCATGCACAGGTGGACGTCCTCGACGGCGTTGAAAAGGCCCATGCAGTTGGCCCCGCACACCGCCATGCCCGCGTCGCGCGCGAGGTCCGCGACCTTGCGGGCAAGCGGCGGGTTCGAGGGCTGCGCTTCGTAAAGGCGGCCGAGGATCACGGCCGCACCCACGCCCGCGGCGGCGGCCTCCTCCATGGCGGCAAGCAGGCGGTCGTCGGAAACCGCCATCACGGCGCAATCGGGCGTCTCGGGAACCGCGCCCAGGGAGGCAAAGCAGGGATGGCCCTCGACCTCCTCATAGCGGGGGTTGATGCCGCAGACCGAACCGGCAAAACGCGCGCCGCCGGCGTGCTGCATCAGGGCGTTGCCCACGGCGTGTTCACGCGGCGTGGCGCCCACGATGGCGATCCTGCGCGGCGCCAGGAGTTTGGCGACGGCCTCCTGTGATACGGTCATGCTCGACTTCCGGCAAAAGGGCGGGCATGGAAGCGGCAGGCGGCCTTCGGGTCAAGGGACCAATGACAAGGGCAGGCGTTTGATATGGCGGGCGAAGGCACGCTCTTCCTGATCGGCACGCCGATCGGCAATCTGGAGGACATCAGCGCCCGCGCGCTGCGTGTGCTGGGCGAACTCGACGCCCTGGCCTGCGAGGACACGCGCCGCACGCGCAAGATCTACGAACACTTCAAGCTGCCCTCGCCCCGCACCATCTTCGCCTGCGCCGACCACAACGAGGAAAATGCCGTGCGCCGCATCGCCGGCCTGCTCGACCAGGGTCTGTCGGTGGGCCTGGCAACAGATGCCGGGATGCCCGGCATCAGCGATCCCGGCTTCCGCGCCGTACAGGCGGCCCTGGAGGGCGAACACCGCATCGAGGTCATCCCCGGCCCCACGGCCGTTTCCAGCGCGCTGGCGGTCTCGGGCCTGTCGGCAGCGAGTTACACCTTCCTAGGCTTCCCCCCGCGCAAGCCCGGCAAGCTGCGCAATGCGCTGAAAGCCCAGGCGGAGCTGGAACACACCCTGGTCCTCTTCGAATCGCCCCACCGCACCGGCGCCCTGATGACCGCGGCGCTGGAGGTGCTGGGCGACCGGCGGGCCGCCGTCTGCATCGAACTCACCAAGATGTTCGAGGAGATCGCGCGCGGCTGGACCTCCGATCTCGCCGAACGGTTCTCCAACGAGGAGCCGCGCGGCGAGGTCACCGTGGTGATTGCCGGGAATAATCCCAAGTTCCTGCGCCCCGACGGCCCCGCCGAAGAGGTTTCGTGAAGACCCTGCTCACCCGCCGCGGGCCGCTGACGCTGCCCGCCTTCCTGCCGGATGCCACCCGCGCCGTGGTGCGCGGCCTCGATTCACGCGATCTGGCCGAATGCGGCCTCGATGCGCTGATGGTCAACAGCCTGCATCTGGCGACCCGGCCGGGGATCTCCGCCATCGAGGCAATCGGCGGCGTCCACCGCTTCATGGCCTGGGACGGGGTGGTTGCCTCCGATTCCGGCGGCTTCCAGGCCTGGTCCATGGCCGCACAGGGTGCCGGGCTGGGCAGCGTGACCGACAAGGGTTTCATCTATCGCCATGAAAAGGCCGGGAAAAAGAACCTGCTGACGCCCGAGAAGTGCATCAAGCGACAGCTCGATCTCGGCGCCGACATCCTGTTCTGCCTCGATCAGTGCACCCACCCCGACGACAGCCCCGAAGTCCAGGCGACCAGCGTGCGCCGCACGCTCGATTGGGCGCGCCGCTGCCGCACCGAGTTTGCCGCCCGCATCGCCGAACCCGGACGCGGCAACGACGGCACCCGGCCGCTCCTCTTTGCCGTGGTCCAGGGCGGCAACGACCCGGACCTGCGCCGCCGCTGCGCCGAGGAACTGGCCGACATGGGCTTCGACGGTTTCGGTTTCGGCGGCTGGCCGGTTTCCAAGGACGGCACCCTGGTCGACATGGTCGCCCATGTCGCCGAGGTCCTGCCGCCCGAGGCGCCCAAACACGCGCTGGGTATCGGGCGGCCCGACAATCTGGTCGCAGCCTGGCGGGCGGGCTACCGCATGTTCGACTGCGCCCTGCCGACCCGCGACGCCCGCCACCGTCGTTTGTTCATCACGACAGAAAGCTTCGATAACGAACTGTTATCAAACGATTTCTATCGTGCACTTTACATCGAAGATGAACAACATTCACGCGATGCCGGGCCGCTCGATCCCCGTGTTGATTCAAGGGTTTCGCGGGCCTACCTGCACCACCTGTTCAAGATCAAGGACAACAGCGCCGAACGGCTGGCGACGCGCCAGAACCTCGCCTTCTACGGCAGTCTGATGCACCGCCTGCGGCGCGAGGAGGCCTCATGAGCCCGCTGCGGGACGTTGTGGTCGCCGGACTGGCGGGCTCCTCGAAGTACCGGGACCTGGCGCCCGAGACCCTGGCCCGCACCGCCGACTGGGCCCTGGAGCGCCATCCCCGCCCCGCAGATGCCCTGAAAGCCGCCAAGCGCAAGCTGCATCAGGCTTTCGGCGCCTATCTCGACCCCGGGGCGCTCGCCGCCGTGGGGCGTATTCTGGATGGTCTCGGCCCCGATCCCGACCGGGAAGCCCTGGAGACCACGGCAACCCGGATCCTGGCGCTCCACCGCTCGGCCGCAGAACGCTTGCCGATCGTTCGCGAATTCTACGAAACCATCTTCGAGGCGGCCGGCCGCCCGGCCTCGATCCTGGACGTCGCCGCCGGTCTCAATGCCTTTGCCCTGCCGTTCATGGGGCTGCCGGGAGAGACCCGCTACACCTCGGTGGAGGTCGACCGGGGACTTGCCGCCGCCACCGAGCGCTTCCTGCAGCTCACCGGCCGTCCCGGCGAGGCGATCTGGGCCGATGCCCTGATCCGGATCCCCGAGACCGACGCCGAACTGGCGCTGGTGCTCAAGACCCTGCCTTGCCTCGAACAGCAGGAGGATGGAGCGGCCCTGGCCCTGCTGCAGCGGCTGGCGGCCATTCAGCAGATTGCCGTTTCCTACCCCGTGCGTTCGCTGGGCGGCCGGGAAAAGGGCATGACGGCCACCTACCGGGCCCAGATCGCCGACCTTGCGGCACAGATTGGACGCCCGCAGCGCGAGATCATGGTGGAGCACGAACTGGTCGTGCTGCTGGGACCCGCGGAAATGTGAACGGGCCGGTCTTGGCGGGCCGCCATCATCGTGCCAGATTCCGCCCTGCTTAATGACGGGACAAGCCCACAAGGAGCGCCCCATGCGTCGCATCGCCGTTGCCCTGCTGCTTCTGTTGCCCACCGCCGCCATGGCCGATGTTTCCGGGCCCGCGCTGGTGATGGACGGTGACACGGTCACGGTCGAGGGGCAGGATATTTCCCTCTACGGCGTCAACGCCCCCAGCATCGTGCAGTCCTGCGGCATCGATGACGGCATGTGGCAATGCGGCTGGGAGGCCGCCAACCGCCTGGAGGAGATCATTGCCGGCCGTTCCGTGACCTGCACGGATGTCGTGGAGAACGAGGACGGCCATCTGGTCGGACGCTGCAGCGTCGAAGGCGAGGATCTGGCCGGCGCCATGGTCGACGAGGGCCTGGCGGTCGCCAACCCCGACACCGGCGCCGACTACCAGCCCCGGGCGATGGCCGCTTCCGACGCCAAGGTCGGCATGTGGTCCGGCCCGTTCATCGATCCCCTGACCTGGGCCGAGATCGGCGGCTGCTCCTGCTCCGCGCGCAAGAAATCCATGATGGAGACGGCCGCCCTCCTCAAGGCCCAGCGTGATGCCGAAGAGTCGGATGCGGCGACCGAGGAAGAGCTGACCAACTAGGGGCATTCCCCCCGGCGGGGCCCCGCCCGCCATCTTTCCCTCCCCTGTGTCATTCCAGACGGGCCAAAGGCCCGATCTGGAATAACGAATGAGGGGTGTCGAGGTGCTGCTGGCCTACACCGCCTCCAGCATGGCCGAAATGCCCTGCCCGACGCCGATGCACATGGTGACGACCGCACGCTTTCCGCCGCGGCGGCGCAGTTCGTAGGCGGCCGTAGCGGCAAGCCGCGCGCCACTGGCGCCCAGCGGGTGACCGAAGGCGATGGCCCCGCCGTTCGGGTTCACCAACTCCGCATCGTCGGCCAGACCCAGCTCCCGTGTCACGGCGAGAACCTGGGCGGCAAACGCCTCGTTGAGCTCGATGACGTCGATGTCGGCAAGCGCCACGCCCAGCCGCTCCAGCAGCTTGCGTGTCGCCGGCGCCGGGCCGATGCCCATGATGCGGGGCGGCACGCCCGCCGTCGCCGCACCCGTGACACGAACGATGGGAGTGAGGTCGTACTTCGCCACGGCCGCCTCCGAGGCGATGAGCAGCGCCCCCGCCCCGTCGTTGACGCCCGAGGCATTGCCCGCAGTCACCGTGCCACCCTCGCGGAAGGGGGCGGGCAGCTTGGCGAGCTTTTCCAGTGCGGTGTCCGGGCGAGGATGCTCGTCGGCCTCCACCACCACCGGATCGCCCTTGCGCTGGGGGATCGTCACCGGGATCAGTTCCTCGGCGATGCGGCCCGCCGCGATCGCCGCACCGGCGCGCTGCTGACTGCGCCAGGCATAGGCGTCCTGGTCCTGCCGGCTGATCTGGCGGTCTTCGGCCAGGTTCTCTGCCGTCTCGGGCATGGCGTCGACACCATAGGCCTTCTTCATCGCCGGATTGACGAAGCGCCAGCCGATGGTCGTGTCGTGGATCTCTGCCTTGCGCGAGAAGGCGCTGTCGGCCTTGGGCATGACGAAGGGCGCGCGCGACATGCTCTCCACACCGCCGGCGACCACCAGATCGGCCTCGCCCGCGCGGATCAGGCGCGAGGCCTGGCAGACCGCCTCCAGGCCCGAGCCGCAGAGGCGGTTCACCGTGACGCCCGAGACGTTGACCGGCATGCCGGCCAGCAGCAGCGACATGCGCGCCACGTTGCGGTTGTCCTCACCCGCCTGGTTGGCGTTGCCGTAGATCACATCGTCCACGGCTTCCCAGTCGACGGACGCATTGCGCGCCATCAGGGCCTTCAGCGGCACCGCGCCCAGGTCGTCGGCACGCACGGAGGAGAGGCTGCCGCCGAAACGGCCGATGGGGGTACGGACGGCATCGCAGATGAAGGCTTCGGACATGTCGGCATCCCGAGGTGTTGGCAAAGGGCGAACCTGGGTTATAGCGGAGAACACACAGCGATGGAGAAGGCCAAGATGGATTTCCGCAAGGCGGTACTGGTGACCGGCGGCGCCCAGGGCATCGGCAAGGCGATCGTGATGGCCTGCCTGGAGCAGGGCTGGGGCGCGGCGGCACTGGATGTCGACGGCGAGGCGCTGGCAGCACTCGCCGAGGAGACCGGCGCGGGCAAGGCCCTGCTGACGGTCGAGGCGGCCAACCACGACGAGGCCGCCGTCGCCGGCGCAGTAGCCGCCGCCGCAACCCGCTTCGGTTGCCTCTCCGGTCTCGTCAACAACGCCGGCTTCAGCCGCAACCGGCCCCTGGAGGAACTGACCCTGGAGGACTGGAACGCGGTCATCGCCACGAACCTCACCGGCGCCTTCCTGTGCGCCAAACATGCCGCGCCGCACCTGAGGAAGGCCAAGGGCGCCATCGTCAATCTCGCCTCCACCC
>CALLQH010000103.1 GCA_938014945.1 uncultured bacterium
CCGTTGTTCAGACAGTCGACGTAGTAGCTGACCATCTGGATGCCGTGACTGTCGTGGCCGGAAAGATTGGCCTCCACCAGCATGTCGCCGACGGCCCTGGCGGTGGCTTCATCGGCCTTGCCGGCGCGGAAGACAGCGGTGATGGCGGCCCGCAGGTTCACGTGGCCGTAACGCCTGAGTTCGCTCACGTACGTATCACCGCCTGGAGTTCCTCCCACACCCGGGCGGACAGGCCGCTCGTTTCCTTCGTCACCTCTTCGCCCGCCAGCATGCGCTGCAGCACGGCGATCTGGCCCGCGGTCAGGCTGGCCCCGCCCATGCGGTTCTCCATGAAGGCGTCATAGGCCAGCGGCACCCAGCGTTTCACGGTCTCCAGCATGGCGTCGGCATAGACGCGAATCTCGTACTGGGCGTGGGGATCGGCGCGCAGGGAGAGGAAGTGGAAGAGATTGTGAAGGTCCACCTTCCAGTACCACTGGGTATAGATGTTGAGCGGCAGGTTCATGCGCGCCAGTTCGCGCGCCAGACCGGAACGCTCCGGGTCGGCGCCCTCGCCCTCGTTCAGCATCGTCTCGTAGTGGTCGTAGGCCGTCTCGGCATCGCGCCGCAGGGTCTCGAGCACCCATGCCGCCTCCTCGCCCTCCAGCACGTCGCCGCGACCCTGCCGGTTGGCGGTCGACTGGGCGGCAAGCTGCTCGGGGGCGGGAATGTAGAACTCCCGGTCGAGGATGGAGTAACGCGCGGAATATTCGTTCACGTTGGCGGTGCGGTGGCGGATCCACTGGCGCGCCACGAAAACCGGCAGCTTCACATGGTACTTGATCTCGCACATCTCGAACGGGGTCGAGTGGCGGTGGCGCATCAGATAGCCGATGAGGCCCGCATCGTTGCGGACGGACTTGGTGCCGCGACCGTAGGAAACACGGGCGGCCTGCACGATCGCCTCATCGTTGCCCATGTAGTCGACCACCCGCACGAAGCCGTGATCGAGCACCGGCAGGGCCTGATAAAGGATGTCTTCCAGCTCGGGCGAAACGGCCCGCCGGGTGGGCGCGCTCTGGGCGCGCTGTGCCTCGATTTCGGCGGCCTGTTCGGCTGTCAGCGGCATTCCGGTCGCTTCCGGCTGGGTCTGGAGGGTTCGTGGCGCACCATAACCAGCGCCCGGCCTGCGGCCAAGCGTTGGAAATCCCCTCGTGATCGCCTATATCTGCAGGGTCCGGTTCGCCGGACTATGGCGATAAACGCCACGTGAAATAAGTGTTGCGGACGCGGGGGCAGTACCCGCCGCCTCCACCATCTCTCTTGGGGGGCGAACCAGGCTCGACGTGCACGGTAAAGACGTGGTTTTTGCTCGGTATGATTCCGCCGTTATCGGGTCAATGACAAACGCCAACGACAATGAGGCGTACGCTGTCGCTGCGTAAGTAGCGATAAGCGCGGTTCGGAGGGCACCGGGCAACAGAAGCCCTCCACTTATCTTCCGGTCCGCAAGGGGCAGGACACCGCATGGCCGACAACGAACTCTTCTACGACCACATGGTTGACGAAGCCCTGCGCGGCGTCATGGTCAAGGCCCTGCGCCATGCCGAGCAGTTCGGCCTGCCCGGCGACCATCACTTCTACATCACTTTCCGCACCGACCATCCCCGGGCCGTCGTCAGCGCCGATCTCAAGGCGCGTTACCCCGAGGAGATCACCATCGTGCTGCAGCACCAGTACTGGGACCTGAAGGTCGAGGAGACGGGCTTCTCGGTCGGGCTGTCGTTCAACCAGACGCCGCAGATCCTGGTCGTGCCCTATGGCGCGGTGACCGCCTTTGTCGACCCCAGCGTCAAGTTCGGCCTGCAGTTCCGCCCGCAGATCGAGGAAGGCGGCGACGGCGGCGGCGAGGCCGCGCCGGAACCCGCGACACAGGTCGCGCCCGCCGACGACGATGCGGCGACGCCCACCGCGGCCTCCGACAATGTCGTTGCGCTCGACCGCTTCCGCAAAAAGTAAGGCCGAGTTCGCCACCCGTGTCGTCGAGGCCCTGACGCCGCTCGGGCCGGTCACGGCGCGGCGCATGTTCGGTGGCCACGGCATCTTCCTGGACGACGCCATGGTCGCGCTGACCTTCCAGCAGACCCTTTGGCTGAAGAGCGACCCCGAAACCCGGACCATGTTCGAGGAAGGCGGCGCCCGCCCCTTCGTCTATCAGCGCCAGGGCAAGCCGGTGGAGCTTTCCTTCCTTTCGGTGCCCGACGACGTCTGGGCCGACCGCGCCCGCCTGATCGACTGGGCCGAGGCCGCGCTGCGCGCCGCCCGGCGGGCGCGCGCCAAACGGCGCAAACGCTGATCCCCTCCCCTTGCCCCGCCCGGATGTGATAGGCATGGCGCAATGATTCCCGGACCTTGAGGAAAGCCATGGCCGCCACCGGCAAGTTTCGCATCGAGACCGATTCCCTGGGCGAGATGGAGGTTCCCTCCGACCGCTACTGGGGCGCCCAGACGCAGCGTTCGCTGCAGAACTTCAAGATCGGCGGCGAGCGCATGCCCCAGCCGCTGATCGCGGCCTACGGCACGGTCAAGAAGGCCGCCGCGCGGGTCAACGAGAGCCATGGCCGCCTGAAGGCCGATCTTTCCAAGGCGATCCAGCAGGCCGCCGACGAGGTGATCGCGGGCAAGCTGGAGGATCACTTCCCGCTGGTCGTCTGGCAGACCGGCTCGGGCACCCAGACCAACATGAACGTCAACGAGGTCGTCTCGAACCGCGCCATCGAGATCATGGGCGGCGAGATCGGCTCCAAGAAGCCGGTCCACCCCAACGACCACGTCAACATGAGCCAGTCGTCCAACGACACCTTCCCCACGGCCATGCACATCGCCGTCGCGGTGGAGATCGACCGTCACCTGCTGCCCGCCCTTGCCCACCTGCACAAGGCGCTGGACGACAAGGCGAAGGCCTTCGCCGAGATCATCAAGATCGGCCGCACCCATCTGCAGGACGCGACGCCGCTGACCCTGGGCCAGGAATTCTCCGGCTACGCCAAGCAGGTCGAACTGGGCATCGCGCGGGTCAAGGACACCCTGCCCCGCCTGCATCGCCTGGCCATGGGCGGCACGGCCGTGGGCACCGGCCTCAACAGCCCGAAGGGGTTCGACGAGGAGTTCGCCGCCGCCGTCGCCGAACTGACCGGCCTGCCCTTCGTCACCGCCGACAACAAGTTCGAGGCGCTGGCCGCCCACGACGCCATGGTCGAGGTTTCCGGCGCGGCCAACGTGCTGGCGGTCAGCCTCAACAAGATCGCCAACGACGTCCGCCTGCTGGGCTCGGGCCCGCGCAGCGGCATCGGCGAGCTCAACCTGCCGGCCAACGAACCCGGCAGCTCGATCATGCCGGGCAAGGTCAACCCGACCCAGTCGGAGGCCATGACCATGGTCTGCGCCGAGGTCATGGGCAACAACGTCGCGGTCACCGTGGCCGGCGCCCAGGGCCATTTCGAGCTCAACGTCTTCAAGCCGGTGATGGTCTACAACGTGCTGCGCTCGATCCGCCTGCTGGGCGATGCCTGCGTCAGCTTCGCCGACAACTGTGTCGTCGGCATCGAGGCCAACACCGACCGCATCGCCGACCTGATGGGCCGCTCGCTGATGCTGGTGACCGCGCTCAACCCGCACATCGGCTACGACAATGCCGCCAAGGCCGCCAAGAAGGCGCACCAGGAAGGCACAACCCTGAAGGAAGCCGTGCTCGCCCTGGGCCTGCTCACCTCCGAGGAGTTCGACCGCTTCGTGCGCCCCGAAGACATGGTCCACCCGGCCGGTTGAGCCGGCCGGCGCCATGACCGAGGCCGGATCGCCAGCCGTCCACAGCGCCCGGCCACGGGCGGCGAGCGGGCGCACATGGCCGCTGACCGCGCTGACCCTGCTGGTCGCCGCGCTGGTGGCGCTGCCGATCCTGTCGGTCGTCGCCAATGTGTTTGTCGACACCGGCGATGTCTGGGGCGACCTGGTCGGCACGGTGCTTGCCGACTACCTGGTCAACACGGTGATCCTGATGGCGGGCGTCGGCCTGGGCGCGGGCGCCATTGGCACAGGCGCGGCATGGCTCGTCACGATGTGCCGCTTCCCTGGCCGGGCGGTGCTGGAATGGGCGCTGCTGCTGCCCTTTGCCGTGCCGGCCTATGTCCTGGCCTATGTCTATACCGACCTGCTGGACTATGCCGGGCCGGTGCAGAGCGCCCTGCGCGAGGCCTTCGGCTGGACGCGCCACGACTACTGGTTCCCCGACATCCGCTCCGTGGCGGGCGCCATCGCCATGCTGGTGCTGGTGCTCTACCCCTATGTCTATCTGCTGGCGCGCAACGCCTTCCTCAACCAGTCGGTCGCCGCGCTGGAGGTCGCCCGCACCCTGGGCCACGGCCCATGGCGCAGCTTCTTCCGCGTCGCCCTGCCCATGGCGCGCCCCGGCATCGCCGCCGGCCTGGCGCTGGCCCTGATGGAGACGCTGGCGGATTTCGGCACGGTCGATTTCTTCGGCGTGCGGACCTTCACCACCGGCATCTACCGCACCTGGTTCCTGCGCGGCTCGCCCGAGGTCGCGGCCCAGCTTGCCACCATGCTGATGGTCTTTGTCGTCGTCGTGCTGGCCCTGGAGCGCACCAGCCGCGGGCGCGCCCGTTTCCAGGGCGGCAGCGCCCGATTCGTGCCGCTGCCCAGTTACCCCCTGCGCGGGGGCAAGGCCCTGGCCGCCGTCGCCGCCTGCCTGCTGCCGGTGGTCTGCGGCTTTGCCCTGCCCGCCGGCCTGCTGCTGGAACTGGCGATCACGCGGGGCGATCCGCTGCTGGGCACCGCCTTCCTGGGTTATGCCGCCAACTCGTTCACGGTCGCCGCCCTCGCGGCCGTGCTGGGCATCGGCGCGGCGCTGGCGCTGGGCTACGGCGCGCGCATGACGGCCGGACCGATTGCCCGCCAGGCCGCGCGTTTTGCCTCCATGGGTTATGCCATTCCGGGTTCGGTCATCGCTGTGGGCGTGCTGATCCCGCTCGCCTGGTTCGACAACACGCTCGATGCCTTCATGCGCGAGACCTTCGGCATCTCCACCGGCCTGCTGCTGACCGGCTCCATTGCCGCCCTGCTTTTTGCCTATGTCGTGCGTTTCCTGGCGGTCGCCTACAACGCGGTCGACGCGGGACTTTCCAAGATCACGCCTTCCATGGACGGCGCCGCGCGCACCCTGGGCCACGGCCTCAGCTCCACCCTGTGGCGCGTCCATGTGCCGCTGCTGCGCGGCAGCCTGCTGACCGGCGCGCTGCTGATGTTCGTCGATGTCATGAAGGAGTTGCCGGCGACGCTGATCGTGCGTCCCTTCAACTTCGATACCCTGGCGATCCGGGTCTATCGCCTGGCGGCCGACGAGCGCCTGGGCGAGGCATCGACCGCCGCGCTGGCGATCGTCGTGGTCGGCATCGTGCCGGTGATCCTGCTGTCGCGCCAGATCGGCCGCTCGCGGCCCGGCAGTGCCGAGCCGCGAGCCGACTGAGGCAGAAGCCTACTTCCAGCCGTTGCCTTCCATCAGGGTGAGCGCCTCGCCCCGATGACGGCCGAACTCGGCCGGGTTGATGTCGTCCTGGCTGAAGTCGCCGTAGAGCGTGTCGAGCACCTCGGCGTGATCGAGGCCTTCGACCACGGGCCATTCGTTGTTGGCCATGGCGAAGATCTCCTGAGCCTCGTCCGAGGTCAGGAACTCCAGGAACAGCACGGCATTGTCGCGGTTGGGCGCATGCAGCAGCACGCCCGCGCCCGAGACATTGACGTGCACGCCGCGGTCTTCCTGGTTCGGCATGATGACGCCGATGGATTCGGCGACGGCGCGGTCGGAGGGATCGTCCGAACGCATCAGGCGGGCGAGGTAGTAGGTGTTGGCGATCGTGATGTCGCACTCGCCCGCGGCAACCGCCTTGATCTGTGCGGTATCGTTCGCCTGGGGCTCGCGCGCAAAGTTGGCGACCAGGCCCTGGACCCACTCGGCGGTAGCCTCCGGGCCGTCGGCGACGATCAGGGAGGAGACCAGCGACTGGTTGTAGACGTTGCCCGAGGAGCGCACACAGATCATGCCGTTCCAGGCCGGATCGGCGAGATCCTCGTAGCGGCTGAGGCCGGTCACGTCGACGTCGGCCTTGCGGTACATGATGACGCGGGCGCGCTTGGTCAGCGCGAACCACAGGCCATCGGGGTCGCGCAGGTTCTCGGGAATACGGCTGTTGAGGACCTCCGAATCGACCGGCTGGAAGATGCCATGCTGTGCGGCATCCGACAGGTTGCCGGCATCGGCGGTGAACATGATGTCGCCGGGGCTGTTCTCGCCCTCGGCCTTGATCCGCTCGATCAGCGAACCGTCCTTGTCCTCGATGACGTTGACCGTGATGCCGGTTTCCTCGGCAAAGGTGTCGTAGAGAATCTGGTCGCTGTCGTAGTGGCGCGCCGAGTAGATGTTGACCACCTCTTCAGCTTGCGCCGACACGGTGAGCGCCGCCGAGAACACGAAGGCCAGCGCCAGGCCGGCAGGTGCGTTGCGCATGATGTCTCCTGTAACCGTCTTTTGCGAATGATTGTCAGTCTCACGAAAGTGCTTGTTAACCTGAAGCACCGCGTGGACGCAATCAAATCCGCGCGAGGCCCGCTCCGCCCCAGGCGATCAATTGCCCAGGGATTGCAGCAGATCCTGAAGCAGCGCATCGCCGTTGAGGCCGCCGTCCTGTGCGGTTTCTTCGTCCGGCGCGGCCTGCTCCGGGGCGGCAGGGGCGGCCCCTCCGGTCAACAGATCGAGCAGCGAACCCGCGCCGCCACCCTGCGGCTGGGCCTCAGGCTCCGCCACGGGCTCGGAATCGGGAACGGGCAAGGCGGATTCGGGCGGTGTGGCTGCCGGGGCTTCCGCGGCAGGCTGTTCTGCCTGGCCGCTGCCCGACAGCATCTCGAGCGCCTGCGCTGCCGCCGCGGCCGCGGCAGCGGCCTTCTCGTCGGCCAGC
>CALLQH010000104.1 GCA_938014945.1 uncultured bacterium
CCAGGCCGTCGCTTCCTCTTTCGTCAGTGCCTGCATGGGTCCCCCTTCTCGTGGCAGGAGGAAACCCTAGGCAGGGCCTGCCCGCGACTCAAGCTGCCGCCTACAGCCCCAGCCTGCCCCACACCGCGCGCGTCTCGATCTCGTCGGCGACACCCGCGACGATCCGGCTGCCCAGGCCCAGCTTGGAGAGCAGGCCCTTCCTGGCCGCCACGGCGCGGATCTTCACATTCTTGCCGAACTTCGCGCGCATGACGGTGCGCACGTCGCCCAGGCCGTCGATCAGGCCGCGCCGGCGGGCCTCCTCGCCCAGCCAGAAGGCGCCGGTGAAGAGGTCGCCGTCGATGTCGTTGAGGCGGGGGCCGCGGCGGCTCTTCACATGGTCGATGAAGACGCGGTGCAGTTCGAGCTGGATGGTCTTCAGGCGTTCGACGTCCTCGGCCTTTTCGGGCTGGAAGGGATCGAGGATCGCCTTGTTCTCGCCCGCCGTGTAGATGCGCCGCTCGACGCCGAGCTTGGCGATCGCCTCGACGAAGCCGAAGCCCGCGCTGACGACGCCGATGGAGCCGACGATGGAACTCGGCTGGGCATGGATCTCCTCGCCCGCGCAGGCCAGCCAGTAGCCGCCCGAGGCGGCGGCATCCTCGACAAAGGCATAGACCGGCAGTTTCTTCTCCTCGGCCAGTGCGCGGATGCGGTCGTGGATCAGCGCCGACTGGGCGGGCGAGCCGCCGGGCGAGTTGACGATCAGCGCCACGGCCTTCAGGCGCTTGCCGCCCTCGAAGGCTTCCTCGATGGCGCCGGCCATGCTCTCCAGCGACAGCCCCTTGTTGAAACGGCCGCCCGAGCCGATGACGCCGTCCAGGCGCAGGACGTTGACGCAGGGGGCGCGGCGCAGGCGGGCGCGCAGGTTCTTGAGCCAGGCGGAAACGGCCATCGGTTACTCCGTTCGGGATGGCACAAAGGTTGGGGCGGTCCACGGCAAGCGCAAGGCCATCCGTCCCCGGACCATCAATCCCAGGAGACGGCGCCGCAGCCGCGGAAGATCGCCTGGGCTGCGGCCGAATAGGCCCCGCCCGTGTCGTGCAGGGCAAAACCCGGCAGCAGGCGCAGCGGCGCCCGGCCTCCGCGCGTGGCGCGCAGCAGCAGGCGCCGGGCGGGACGCTTGCCCGCCCCGTCCGGCCACAGGGGCAGGATCGCCACGGAACCCAGCAGGCCCGGCAGGGCGGCGAGCAGCTCGTCCAGACGGTCGGCGCGGTGGATGACGACGAAGGTGCCGCCGTCGCGCAGGGCGGCGGTGCATGCCGCCAGCCAGGCGGCAAGCGGCATGCTCTCCACCGTGGCGGCGCGGCGCAGCCGGTCGGGCGAGGCGCGCACGCGGGCGGGGTCGAGATAGGGCGGATTGGTCATCACCAGGTCGAAGCCCGGCCGGGGCCAGGACCGCGGCGGCGCGGCAATGTCGCCGGTGACGACCTCGATGCGCGCATCAAGACCGTTGGCCGCGACATTGGCGCGCGCGGTCTCGGCAAGGTCGGCCTCGCGCTCGATGGCGGTGACGCTGCAGCCCGCCACCCGTGCGGCAAGGCAGAGGGAGGCCGCCCCCGTGCCGCAGCCGGCCTCCAGCACGCGGCTGCCCGCCTCAGCCGGCGTCGCCGCGGCCAGCACCACGGTGTCGGTCGTGGGCGGCAGGCCGGCGCCGGAGACCAGGCGCACCCGGCCGTCGAGCAGCGTGGTGAGGGGTTCAGCGCCGGACATCGAGCCCCGCGTCGGTGAGCAGGCTGCGCGCGGCCTCGGCATCCTCGTCATCGACCAGCAGGCGGCGCTGGATCGCCCAGACGCTGCCCTCGATGGCGCTGGTGTGCTGGTCGAGCACGGCGCACACGATCTCCGCGTCCTTCAGCAGGGCCTGGGCATAGGAGATGGCGACCAGATCGTTGGTCCGCATGATCTCGATCATGGCCGCTGGCCCTCCCCGGGCCTGGTCCGTTTCACTTTCGCGGTGCAGCATGGCTTGTTAAGGTCGGGCAACGCCAATGCGGCGATGCTGGTCGTCACCCGGGGGGCGGTCAAGCCGCGAGCGCAACGAAGGGCTCATGACCGAAGTCGCCGAACAACTCGACAGCCAGACCCGGAACACCTCGCGCGCGGCGTTCGAGCGCCTGCGCGCCCTGGTCGCCGACGACCTTGAGAAGGTCAACAAGGTCATCGTGGACTACCTGCAGAGCCCGGTCGCCATGATCCCGCAGCTTGCGGGTTATCTGGTGGCGTCGGGCGGCAAGCGGCTGCGCCCGATCCTGACGCTGACCACCGCGCGCATGTGCGGCTACAACGGCGAGCGCCACGTTGATCTGGCCGCCTGCGTCGAGTTCATCCACACCGCCACCCTGCTCCACGACGATGTCGTCGACGACAGCAGCCTGCGCCGGGGCAGCGCCACCGCCAACGCCGTGTGGGGCAACAAGCCCAGCGTGCTGGTGGGCGACTTCCTGTTCAGCCGCAGCTTCCAGCTGATGGTCGCCGACGGCTCGCTGGAGGTGCTGAAGATCCTCTCGGAAGCATCCGCGATCATCGCCGAGGGCGAGGTCGACCAGCTCATGATCTCCAACGACATCGCCACGGGCGAGGGCGCCTACATGGGCGTCATCCAGGCCAAGACCGCGACCCTGTTTGCCGCCGCCAGCGAGATCGGCGCCGTCGTCGCCGAACGCCCGAAGGCCGAACAGGAGGCGCTGCGCACCTACGGCATGTCGCTCGGCATCGCCTTCCAGCTGGTCGACGACGTGCTCGACTATTCGGCGGTGCAGGCCCAGTTGGGCAAGGCCGTGGGCGACGACTTCCGCGACGGCAAGATCACCCTGCCCATCGTCTATGCCATCGCGCGCGGCACCGAGAAGGACCGCGAATTCTGGAAGCGCACCCTGGAAGACGGCGATCAGGCCGAGGGCGACCTTGCCCACGCCATGACCCTGATGACGCGCCACAACGCCCTGTCGGATGCCATGGACGCCGCCCGCCGCCACGGCGAGGAAGCCCGCCGGGCACTCGACCTCTTCCCCGACAACGCCTGGCGCCAGGCCCTGCTGGAACTGGTCGACTTCTGCGTCGACCGGGAATTCTAGGGGCCCAGCCCTCTCCTTCCCCGTGACTTCCGCCGCGCGCGCGGTCACTCTGCGCGGGCACGCTCGGCAACAGGGTGGAGATGACGATGGAGCAGACGACGCAAGCAGGGACCGCCGCCCCCGATCCCGTACGCCTCGCCCTGGTGCAGAGCCGCCTCGATCACATCGCCCTGCAGATGGGCTGGGTGATGACGCGCACGGCGCGCAGCCCGATCTTCAGCCAGAGCCATGACTTCTCCTGCTTCCTGGGCGACGCCGACGGCGTGCTCATCAGCCAGGCCGACGGCATCCCGATCCACACCGGCGGCGGCGGCCTAGCCCTGCGTGCGCTGATCGCGGCCTTCCCCGACGCCATCGACGAGGAGGACGTGTTCCTGCTCAACGACCCCTATGTCGCCGGCGGCAACCACCTGCCCGACTGGGTCATCGCCCGGCCCGTGTTCTTCGAGGGCGCGCGCATCGGCTTTGCCTGCAACCGGGCGCACCAGAGCGACATCGGCGGCGGCGCGGCCGGCACCTACAACCCGGACGCCACGGAAATCTTCCACGAGGGCCTGCGCATTCCCCCGCTGAAGCTGGTCGAGAAGGGCGTCGTCCGCCAGGACGTGTGGAACCTGCTGCTGCTCAACTGCCGTACGCCCGATCTGATGGACGGCGATCTGCGCGCCATGCTGGGCTCCACGCGCATCGGCATGGAGCGCCTGGAGGCGCTGGTCGCCGACCTCGGGCTGGAGGCAGCGCAGGCCTGTTTCGCGGGCGTGCTGGAGCATGGCGACCGGGTGATGAAATCCTGCATCGCCGCCCTGCCCGACGGCATCTACGAAGGCGAGGACGTCACCGAGAACGACTGCTTCACCAATGTCCGCACGCCGATCCATGTGAGACTGACCGTGAAGGGCGATCACCTGACCGTCGACTTCACCGGCACGGGCCCGCAGATGAAGGGCTTCAAGAACAGCTCGATCGCCAACACCATGTCGGCGGTCTACATGGCGCTGGGTTCCTTCTTCGAGGCCGAACTGCCACGCAACGAAGGCAGCTTCCGCAGCATCGATCTGGTCATGCCTGAGGGCAGCGCGATCAATCCGCGCCCACCCGCGCCGATGACCATGAACACGGTCTTCATCGCCCACCACATCGTGCACGCCATCTGGCAGGCCCTGGGCAAGGCGGCGCCGGACTCGGCCTGCGCCGGATGGGGCCGCAGCGTGCATCCGACCTGTTCGGGCCACGACAGCGGCCGCGGGCGCGACTTCATCATGTACCACTGGCACGCCATGCCCGGCGGCGGCGCGGTCGACGGGCGCGACGGCTTCGGCCAGATCGGCCACCTGATCGCGCTGGGCGGCCTCACCATCCCCAACCTCGAGGACTACGAGCAGCTCTACCCGATCCGCTATCTCAAGCATGAGCTGCGTCGCGACGGCGGCGGCCCGGGCGCATGGCGGGGCGGCACGGGCGTGGAATACATCGTGGAGATGACCGATCCCGTCACCTTCTACTTCCGCAGCGAGGGCCTGGGCCCGCCGTCGAGCTACGGCGCGCGCGGCGGCGCGGAGGGCCTGGGCGGCGTCATGGAGGTGACGGAAGAGGACGGCGCCTTTCACGAGCCGCCGGCCTACGGGCGCCGCTCCTACGGCCGCTGCGTCTATCGCGCGCTGGCGCCGGGCGGCGGCGGCTGGGGCGATCCCAGGAGCCGCCCCGTGGCCATGGTGGAACGCGACGTGCGCGACGGCCTGGTAAGCCCGCAGGCCGCGCGTGAGACCTATGGCGTGGCGATCCTGAGCGACGGCAGCGCCGATACCGCCGCCACGCAGCGCCTGCGCGCCTGAACGACCTGTCCGGAAGCGTGCGGGACTTGTTGCGGGCCGCTGGCACAGCCGCTATAAGCGCCGCCGGCCCAAGGTTCGGAGTGTAGCTCAGCCTGGTAGAGCACTGTCTTCGGGAGGCAGGGGCCGGAGGTTCGAATCCTCCCACTCCGACCACTAACTCGCCCGACAAATCAGGCGGTTAGACTATGAGGGCCAATCCTGAAGGGCCATCGCACATCAGGGCTGTCACACCTGTGTCACAGGAGGCAGTCTGATGGCATCCGTTCCAAGCGCGGCGACCGCTGGCAAGTCCAGGTTCGCGGTAAGAGCCAGGGTTCTCCCCCCGTCCTTCTCTGTGTCTGCAGTGCCACCCGCCTCAGGCAGGTCACCGGTCCCACGGTGCGGCGGAAACTGGTCCTGCCGGGAAACGCTCTCGGTGCAGGCCCCAGGGAGAACATGCGCATCGCCTTCCATGCACCAATCTTGAAACGGTCCAGACGGCAGAGGCGATTCAGGCCGTTGAACCGGTTCCGGACGAGTTGGGACTTTGCT
>CALLQH010000105.1 GCA_938014945.1 uncultured bacterium
CAGGGTGGTGGTGACGAAGGCGCCGTAACTGGTCTTGTCATAGACGTGCTCGCCCGCTTCCGGCGGCAGCGCATCGAGGAAATCCCAGCCCGGCTCGCCGCGTACCAGGGCACGGCCCAGCGGGCCCGCCACGCCGATGGCCTCGTTGGCCGGGCCGCCCTTCTTCCAGGGCTGTAGATCCGAAAGGTCGCCCGCATAACCCTCGCGGGTGTGGCCGATCCACAGACCGGCGGCGCGTGCCGCGGCCAGCACGCGTGCGATGGGCGCGATCGGCCGCTCGAGCCGCGCCAGATCGCAGCCCAGGTTGTGCATGTAGCCCTGGGGTGCGCAGAAGTCCTTCTGCATGTCGATGACCAGCAGGGCCGTCGCCGCCGGATCGAAGGGACCGGACATGGGAAAGGCCACCGGCTCGCCGGGAATGCGGCGCGCCGCGGGTCCGCTCATGCGTTGGCCCGTTCCCACTCGAGCATGTAGTCGCGCGTCTCGGGCGTGGCGTAACGGTCCTTGGAGAGCTGGATCTGGAAGACCATCTGGTCGTCGTGGCGGAAGGCCGCCTCGCAGCCCAGCAGGTAGAACTCCCACATGCGGCAGAAGCGCTCGTCGTAGAGCTCGCGCACCTTGTCGCGGTTGACCTGGAAGCGGCGGTGCCAGTGCTTCAGGGTCTCGGCGTAGTGGGTCTTCAGGATCTCCATGTCGGTCGGGATCAGCAGGCTCTTCTCGATGTTGGAGAAGACCTCCGAAAGCGCCGGCGTGTAGCCGCCCGGGAAGATGTACTTGCGCAGCCAGGCGTTGGTGTTGCCGGGTTCGCTGAAGCGGCCGATGGAATGCAGCAGCATGACGCTGGTGTCGGTCATCAGCTCGCGCACCTTGCGGAAATATTCAAGGTAATGGCGCGCGCCGACATGCTCGAACATGCCTACCGAAACGATGCGGTCGAAGGGACCCTCGATCTCGCGATAGTCCTTCAGCAGGAAACGCACGCGGTCCGAAAGGCCGGCCTCGCGGGCACGGCGGTTGGAGACCTCATGCTGCTCTTTCGACAGGGTGACGCCCGTGACGTCGACATCGGCGACCTTGGCGAGGTAGAGGCCCAGCCCGCCCCAGCCCGAGCCGATGTCGAGCACCTTCTGCCCGGGCTGCAGCAGCAGCTTGGACGCGATATGGCGCTTCTTGGCCTCCTGGGCCTGCTCCAGCGAATCGTTGGGCGTCGCAAAATAGGCGCAGGAGTACTGGCGGTCCGGATCGAGAAACAGGTCGAACAGGTCGTCGGACAGGTCGTAGTGGTGGGCGACGTTTTTCTGCGCCCGACCGAGCGGATTGTGCTGCTGGATCGGCCGCGCGACGTTGCGGCGGAAGGAAGCGGCGAAACGTCCCAGCGCGTCATCGCGCTCCAGGTTGGGCATGTTGACGCCGACCACCTCGAAGAAGTCGGTGATGTCGCCGTCCTCGATGGTCAGGCCGCCGTCCATGTAGGCCTCGCCCACGGCAAGTCTGGGATTGAGCGCCACTTTGCGCATCAGCCCCTTGTCGTGAATCCGCATCGTCACGGAGGGCGATGCCCCAGGTGTGCCGAAATCATGGCGTTTGCCATCGGCATCGATCAGCCCGAGATGGCCGACGCTGACGAAACTCTTGAGGAACCTTGCGAGGAGCAACCCTGCCTCCCGCCCTTCTGTTGGCCTTTGTGGGCCAAACTCTAGAGCGGAAAAATTTGTCTGGGAAGGCGTCAGGTCACATTTGTGACGCTTTTCTGCGCCTTGGATCAGGGGCTTGGCGAGACTTTCCCGGTCTGTTCCAAAGAGGGCCGCGACCGGCAAAAACGACAGGGGCGGCACCGTCGCCGGAGCCGCCCCTGGAAGTCAGCCAAACGGCTGCTGTCAGTCTTCGTCGTCGTCGTTGCGGGCGTTGTATTCGGCTTCGGCCTCAAGCTCCTCGGCGACCTCGGGCTCGACCAGATCCTCGACCTCGGGAGCGACTTCCTCCTCGACCGTGTCGGCGCGGCGCACGGCGCGGCCAAGCTGCTCCTGCACCTCGGCCTCGTCGACGGTGCGCGCGACGTTGGCGATCACGGTGACGACCACCTCGGGGTGCAGCGCGGCCTTCACCTCGTGCAGGCCCAGGGTCTTGATGGGGGTGTCGAGCACGACGTTCGAGCGGTCGACTTCGAAGCCCTTGGCGATCAGGCCGTCGGCGATGTCGCGCGCCTTGACCGAACCGTAGAGCTGCAGGTTGTCGCTGGCCTGACGGATCAGCACCACATGGGTGCCGGCCAGACCCTCGGCGACCTTCTCGGCCTCGGCGCGGGCCTCGGCGTTCTTGGCTTCGCGCTCGGCACGTTCAGCCTCGAAGCGGGCGACGTTGTGCTTGCTCGCGCGCAGCGCCTTGCCCTGCGGGATGAGGTAGTTGCGGGCATAGCCGGGCTTCACGGAAACCACGGCGCCCATGGCGCCAAGCGTATCGATACGCTCCAGAAGAACCACGTCCATTTAATCCTCCATGCCGGCGTCGTCCTCGACACCGAACCGTTCTCGAAAGTTGCCCCAGCGATCGAAGAAGCCGATCAGCGCGAAGAGCGCCGCGCCGAAGGGCTGAAACGCCAGAACAACGAAATAGACGCCCGCCAGTACAAGAGGCTGGGCGCGCATGCCACGGGTCAAGGCGTGCATGACGGCGAGGCCCTGTAGCAGAAAACCGACCCCCAAGACCAGCACGAATGCCATCCCGAGGAATTGAAAGAAGCCGCCGCTGCCGCCATCCGCGGCCGCACCGCTTGCATCAAGCGCCACCACCGCGATCAACAGAGGCACCAGCAACACCCGCGTCCAGTCGCCCACGCGCATCGCCCAGAACGACGGCGAGGGCCGCAACGCCTTGTTGGCCGCCGACAGCAGGCCCTGTGCCAGGGCGCCGGTGCCCGCCTGGGCGACCATTGTCACCGCGATCAGCGCCCCCAGCACCAGCGAATCCCACTGGTCGATCAGGGCGCCCGAGCCTTCGCCCGTGTCTTCGGTGACATAGGCCCCGAAGAGCACGGTCAGATTGTCGCGCACCGTTCCGACAAGGCCGGCATCGGTGGCGGCCAGGGCGAGTCCCGCGGCCAGCGCCTGGATCAGGCCGATCAGGACAAGGGCGCCCAGAAGGGCATTGGCCGGAAACCAGCGCTCGCTTTCGGCGTCCTTGTGCCTTGCCACGGCCAGATGGGCCAGGACCGCGGTCGGGATGGCCAGCACCAGCGCATACATGGTGCCGATCAGCGGATCGCTGAGCAGCAGCACCGCGATGGCGCCCACAGCACCCGAAAGTCCTGCTGCGGTTGCGCCCCAGCCCAGGCCTGCCAGCCACAGCGGCAAGGGAGCCAGCAGCAGCAGGAAGACACCGGTGATCGTCAGCGTCAGGCCATAGACATAGAGGCCCGCCGAAGCGGCCCCGGCCAGCAGCGCAATCAGGGGCACCAGGTGCATGGGTCAGGTGGGGCCGGGTTTCCCCGGCGCCCGAACCTTACTGTGCGATGTAGGGCAGCAGAGCCAGGAAACGGGCCCGCTTGATCGCACGCGCCAGCTCGCGCTGCTTCTTGGCCGAAACGGCCGTGATGCGCGAGGGCACGATCTTGCCGCGCTCGGAGACGTAACGCTGCAGCAGCTTCACGTCCTTGTAGTCGATGACCGGCGCATTGGAGCCCGAGAACGGGCAGGTCTTGCGGCGACGCCAGAAGGGGCGGCGCGGGGTCAGCGGCGGACCGGCCTGACGATTCGGGCTCATGCCTCGTCTCCCTTGGGCTTGCTGTCGCCGTCGTCCTCGCCGTCGCGCTTGATCGAGCGGTCATCCCGCTGCGACTTGTTGCGCATCATCGGCGAAGCCTCGGCATCGAGCTCCTCGACACGGATCGAGAGGTAGCGCAGCACATCCTCGTTGAAGTGCAGCGAACGCTCGACCTCGGCCAGGGCCTCGGCGCTGGCCTCCACGTTCATGAAAACGTAGTGGCCCTTCCGGTTCTTCTTGATCTTGTAGGCCAGCGAACGCAGGCCCCAGATTTCCGTCTTGGGCACCGCGCCGCCGCGCTCCTTGATGAAGCCTTCGACCTCTTCGGCCAGGGTCTCCACCTGCTGGGGCGATGCGTCAGGACGCACAATGAACGTGCTCTCGTAGAAAGGCATAACACCTTCCCTTATCTTTAAGTGTCTGTTTCGGGCGCCGGTAACAAACGGGCAGCCAAGCAAACGCGGCCGAACGCGGCGCCCCGGCGAAGGCGCGCACTATAGTCAAAAAGCCTCCGGGCGCAAGCACCCTTGACAGGGCTTCGTTTGCGCCGTTTGACTGCCCCTCCGCGGCCTGGGGCAGGGCCGCTCCAACCATCATGCACGACATCAGCGGGGATCTCCAACATGGCGAAAGCCTTTGTCTTTCCGGGTCAGGGCAGCCAGAAGGTCGGCATGGGCGCCGAGCTTGCCGCGGCGTTTCCGGCCGCCCGCGAGGTCTTCGAGGAGGTCGACGAGGCCCTGGGCCAGAAGCTTTCCCGCCTCATGTTCGACGGCCCCGAGGACGAGCTGACGCTGACCCAGAATGCCCAGCCCGCGCTGATGGCATCCTCCATCGCCGTGCTGCGTGTCGTCGAGAGCGAGGGCGGCAAGCCGATCGAGGCGATGGCCGCCATGGTCGCGGGCCATTCCCTGGGCGAGTACTCCGCGCTGGTCGCTGCCGGAGCGTTGCCGCTGGCGGTCACCGCCCGCCTGCTGCGCCTGCGCGGTGAGGCCATGCAGGCCGCCGTGCCGGTGGGCGAGGGCGCCATGGCCGCCCTGCTGGGCCTGGAGATCGATGACGCCCGCGCCGTGGCGCAGGAGGCCAGCGCCACCGGCGTCTGTGCCGTCGCCAACGACAATTCCAGCGGCCAGGCCGTGGTCAGCGGCTCCAAGGCCGCCGTGGAAAAGGCCATCGCGCTGGCCGCCGAGCGCGGCGCGCGCAAGTCGGTGCTGCTGCCGGTCAGCGCACCCTTTCATTGTCCGCTGATGCAGCCTGCCGCCGATGCCATGGCGCAGGCGCTGGACGGCACGAACATTGCGCCGCCGGTGGTGCCGGTCGTCGCCAATGTCACCGCCGCGCCCGAGTCGGCGCCCGCCACCCTGCGCCGCCTTCTGGTCGAGCAGGTCACGGGGACGGTGCGCTGGCGCGAATCGGTGCTGGCAATGAAGGCGCACGACATCGACACGCTGGCCGAGATGGGCACGGGCAAGGTGCTTTCGGGCCTGGTGCGCCGCATCGACCGCGAGATGCAGGGCGTCTCCGTCGAGTCCCCGGCCGATGTCGAGGCCTTCCTGAAGACGCTTTGATGCCGGTGGCGCTGGCCATCGCCGCGTCGCCACCTATGTAATAATGCATTCGTTGCGTCGATGACCCCTCACGGGCGCGGCGCCAGGGGAGAAACTTGATGTTCGATCTTTCAGGCAAGAAGGCGCTGGTCACGGGCGCCTCGGGCGGCATCGGCGGTGCCATCGCATCGGCCCTTCATGCCCAGGGTGCCGAAGTGGTGCTCACCGGCCGGCGCCGCGATGCGCTCGAAGCGCTGGCCGCCACGCTGGGCGAACGCGCCCATGTCATCGTCTCCGATCTCTCCACCGCCGAGGGTGCCGAAGCCCTGGTCAAGGAGGCCGAGGCGGCGATGGGCCAGGTCGACATCCTGGTGAACAACGCCGGCATCACCGCCGATACCCTGGCTATGCGCATGAAGGACGAGGACTGGGCCCGCGTCATCGAGCTCAATCTCACTTCCGGCTTCCGCCTGATCCGCGCCCTGCTGCGCGGCATGCTGAAGCGCCGCGGCGGCCGCATCATCGGCATCACCTCGGTCGTCGGCACCACGGGCAATCCGGGCCAGGCCAACTATGCCGCGGCCAAGGCCGGCATGGTCGGCATGTCGAAGTCGCTTGCCCAGGAGGTCGCCGAGCGCGGCATCACGGTCAACTGCGTCGCGCCGGGCTTCATCGACACCGCCATGACCGAGGTGCTGTCCGACGATGTGAAGGCCAAGCTGCTGACCCGCATTCCCGCAGGCCGCCTGGGCAGCAGCGAGGATGTCGCTGCCGCCGTCGCCTGGCTCGCCAGCGACGAGGCGGGCTATGTCACGGGCCAGACGCTGCACGTCAACGGCGGCATGGCGATGATCTGAACGAAGGCCCGATTTCGTGGACAACTGCCGTTTTCGCGCTATCGCCAGCCTAGGGTTGGTGTGTTATATGGACCCCGCCCACTGGGAACGCCGAGCCGAACATGGCGGTTGAAACAGGATCTCGGTGTCGGTACCAACTTGCTGAAATCATTAAGACATTCGGAGAAGGCTAGGCCATGAGCGACGTTTCTGAGCGCGTGAAGAAGATCGTGATCGATCACCTCGGTGTGGATGAGGCCAAGGTGACGGATTCGGCCAGCTTCATCGACGACCTGGGCGCCGACAGCCTCGACACCGTCGAACTGGTCATGGCGTTCGAGGAGGAGTTCGGTGTCGAAATCCCCGACGACGCTGCCGAGAAGATCGTCACCGTCAAGGACGCGACCGACTACATCGAGCAGCATGCCGGCTGATCGCCGGCTGCTGATCGCACGGACCCGAAAGGGATCCTGAGACATGGCACGTAGCGAAGCGCGCAGGGTGGTGGTCACCGGCCTCGGCATGGTGACGCCGCTGGCCGATGGTGTGGCCGAAAACTGGTCGCGGATTCTCGACAGCAAGTCGGGCATTCGCCGCATCGAAAGCTTCGACGTCTCGGAGCTGCCGGCAAAGATCGCCGGTCAGCCTCCCGCCGGCGAAGGGCCGGGTTCCTGGAACCCGGACACCTATGTCGACGTCAAGGACCGTCGCAAGATGGACGATTTCATCGTCTATGCGGTGGCCGCCGCGACCCAGGCGATGACGGACTCGGGCTTCACGCCCGAGAACGACGAGGATGCCGAACGGGCCGGCGTGATGATCGGCTCGGGCATCGGCGGTCTCAAGACCATCGAGGCCGCATCGCTGCTGCTGCAGGAGCGTGGACCGCGCCGTATCAGCCCGTTCTTCATTCCCTCGGCGCTGATCAACCTGGCTTCGGGCCATGTATCCATCAAATACGGTCTGAAGGGTCCCAACCACGCGGTGGTCACGGCCTGTTCGACCGGCGCGCACGCCATCGGCGATGCCAGCCGCCTCATCAAGTACGGCGATGCCGATCTGATGGTGGCGGGCGGTGCCGAGGCGGCGGTCTGCCCCATCGGCATTGCCGGCTTCTCGGCCTCGCGTGCGCTTTCGACCGGCTACAACGACGAGCCCGAGCGCGGCTCGCGCCCCTGGGACAAGGGCCGCGACGGCTTCGTCATGGGCGAGGGCGCGGGCTGTGTCGTGCTCGAGGAGTACGAACACGCCAAGAAGCGTGGCGCAAAGATCTATGCCGAGGTCATGGGCTACGGCATGTCGGGCGATGCCCATCACATCACCGCGCCGTCGGAAGACGGCAACGGCGGCTTCCGCTCCATGCGCGCGGCCATGCGTGATGCCGGGATGAGCCCGGAGGACATCGACTACGTCAATGCCCACGGCACCTCGACGCCCCTGGGCGACGAGATCGAGTTCGGCGCCGTCAAGCGCCTGTTCGGCAGTGCGGCGGGCAACATCTCGATGTCGTCGACGAAGTCGGCCATCGGCCACCTGCTGGGTGCTGCCGGCGCCGTGGAGGCGATCTATTCCATCCTGGCGGTGCAGAACAACGTCGCCCCGCCGACGCTGAACCTCGAGAATCCCTCCGAGGGCTGCGACGGCATCGACCTCGTTCCGCTCAAGCCGCGCGAGCGCACGATCCGTGCCGCGCTCAGCAATTCCTTCGGCTTCGGCGGCACGAACGCCTCGCTGATCGTCGCCAAGGCGCCCTGAGGGTCTGGCCGTGGGCCGCGGCGCCGGACGGCTCTTCAGCTTCCTTGCCCTGATCCTGATCGCGGCGGCGGCCGCCGCGTTCTGGTTCGAATCCGCATCCACCTCGCCCGGTCCCCTGGAGGAACCGGCGACGGTGATCGTGCCCAGCGGCAGCGGGCTGCAGATCATCGCCGACGAACTGCGGGCGCAGGGTGTCATCGAGACCCCCATGGTGCTGCTGCTGCGCGCCCGCTGGCGCGGCGAGGCCCACCGTTTCAAGGCAGGCGAATACGCTTTCGAGCCCGGCGTGTCGGTCGATCAGGTGATCGACATGATGGTCGCCGGGCGCACTGTGGTCCATCGGATCACCCTGCCGGAAGGCTGGACCAGTGCGCAGATCGCCGAACTGATCGCCGCCGACGACATCCTCTCGGGCGAACTTGCCGCCGTGCCGGCGGAGGGCAGCCTGCTGCCGGAGACCTACCACTTCGAGCGCGGCGAGGACCGCAACGCGCTGGTCGCCCGCATGACCGCGGCAATGGATGACACACTGGTCTAACCCTGGGCAACCCGGGCTGACGATCTTCCCTTCGAGACGCCGGAGGAGGCGCTGGTGCTGGCCTCCATCGTCGAGAAGGAAACCGGCATCGCCGCAGAGCGCCCCCACATCGCGGGCGTTTTCGTCAACCGGCTCAGGCGCGGCATGCCGCTGCAGTCCGACCCCACGGTGATCTATGCCGTCACGGGCGGCGAAGCGCCGCTCGACCGTCCGCTTACCCGTGCGGACCTGAAGACCGACAGCCCCTACAACACCTACGTCGTTCCCGGCCTGCCTCCAGGCCCCATCGCCAATCCCGGCCGCGACGCCATCGCCGCCGTGCTTCAGCCCATGGAAACGAAGGATCTCTACTTCGTCGCCGACGGCACCGGCGGCCACGCCTTCGCCGAGACGCTCGCCCAGCACAACCGCAACGTCGCTGCCTGGCGCGCCCTGCAGAACGAGGCGGACTGAGGCGATCCGCCGGACCGTCTCACAGGTCGCTCAGCAGGCGGGGCAGGGCCGTCAACACGTCCACCGTGACGGCGGCCTGCGCGGCTTCGGGCCAGGTGGCGTGCAGGCGGCCCCAGGGGCCGCGAGGCAGGAAGACCGAAATCATGCCGGCGGCATTGGCCGGCAGGACATCGTTGTCCAGGCGGTCGCCGACATAGGCGATGCGATCGGGCGTCGCATCGCAGGCCTGAACCACCGCAGCCAAGAAGGCCGGATCGGGCTTGGCCACGCCTGCCCGTTCGGACGACAGGGCGTAGGCCAGAGGCAGGCCCTGCTCCCGCAGGATCGTCTCGGTCACCTCGGGCTGGTTGGCCGCCACCGCGAGGCGGAAACCCGCTTCAGCCAGTGACTCCAGCGCAGGCAGGGCATCGTCGAAGAAATCCTCGCGGGCGATGCGGAAGGGCTCGGCCCGGTCCGCGGCGGCGACATCGAAACCCGGTGCAAGTCGCGCGAACACCTCGCGGTGGTGGAGGCCTGCCGCCAGGACGTCATCGAGTTCCTTCAGGAAGCGTGATTCCTCCACACCGATACGCTGCGCCCAGACACGCCACATGCGCGTCTCGTCGACCAGGGTGCCGCCCACATCGAAGACGACCCAGTCGACGCGCCGGCTCATTCCGG
>CALLQH010000106.1 GCA_938014945.1 uncultured bacterium
CGCCTTCCTTGCCGGGCCAGCGGGACTTGTCGGTGAGCAGGGCGCCGAGGGGGATGATGTCGGAGACGACGGCCTTCAGGGTCAGGCTTCCGGCCTCGTTGGAAAGGTTCACGTCTGCGCCGTCGGCGATGTTGTGGCGGCGGGCGTCGTCGGGGTGGATGGCGACGGTGGCCTCGCCCATCAGTTCGATGATGCGCGGGTCGTTGCCGTAGAGGGAGTTCATCAGCCACTTGCCCGCGGGCGAGAGCAGGCGCAGGCGGCCCTCCGCCGGCGGCGCGTCGGCCTGGGGGGAGGGCAGACGCGGGTGGCCGTCGGCGGTGGCGCGTTCGCTGGCCAGTTCGATCTTGCCGGACGGCGTGGGGAAGGTGCCTTCCTGCCACAGCACCAGCGGCTCGGGCGTGCCCCAGGTCCAGCCCTTTTCCTTGAGTTCCGCGAAGGTGAGGCCGGTGCCCGAGCGGGCCATGATCTTCTCCAGCATCTCGGCATCGCTCGCATGGAGGTGCTTGTCCTCGAAGCCCATGGCGGTCGCCAGGCGTCGGAAGATCTCCTGGTTGGGCAGGCTTTCGCCCATCGGCTCGGCGGCCTTGGCCTGGGCGCCGATGGTGAAGTGGAAGTAGCTGGTGGAGATGTCGTCGAACTCCAGGAAGCTGGCGGCGGGCAGCACGATGTCGGCATAGGCCGCCGTGTCCGTGGGGAAGCAGTCGATGACGACGGTGAAAAGGTCCTCGCGCGCAAGGCCGCTGCGCATCTTCGCCTGCGCCGGGTTGGAGGCGAGCGGATTGCAGTTCCACACGACGTAGCTCTTGATGCGGCTCGCATCGTTGAGCAGGTCCGGCACGTCCATCTGGCTGACGCTGGGCGGGGCGCTGGGCATGTCCTCGGGCGCACTCGCTGCGGGCGGCTGCCAAACCGGCGCCGCACCCTTGCGGGAGACGATGCCCATGCTGTCGTTGAGATAGTAGAAACCCGCGCCGGGCTTGCCGATGTTGCCGCTGGCCGCGGGCAGCATGGCGCAGGCGCGGAAGATGTTGCCGCCGCTGGGCTGGCGCTGCAGGCCCTGGCCGAGCCAGAGCAGGCTGGGCCCGGCGCCGTAGAGGCGGGCGGCGGCCTCGATGTCGCCTTCCTTCAGGCCGGTCTGCCGGGCGGTCCAGGCGGGCGTCGCGGTATCGATATCGGCCTGCAGTTCGTCCCAGCCCAGCACATGGGCCTCGATGTAGGCCTGGTCGATCAGGCCCTCGCGTTTCATCACATGGACGAGGCCGAAGGCGAGCGCGGCGTCGCTGCCGGGGCGTAGCTGCAGGTGCAGGTCGGCGGCGGCGGCGGTCTCGTGGCGCACGGGATCGACGACGATGACCCTGGCCGGGCTTTCCTTCAGCCAGTGCTTGTGGGCATGCGGCGCGGAATGGCTGGGGTTGGCGCCCCACACCAGGATGCAGGCGCTGTCCCTGGCGGTGCGCGGGTCGAAGCCGATGTGGCTGTCGCCGAAGACATAACCCCAGGCGACGTGACCGGCATTGTTGCAGATGGTGTCGGGTTCGGCCTCGGTTGCACCGAGCTTCGCGAAGAACCGCCCGGGAAAGCCGATGGCGAGGGAGGAGCAGGTGCCGGTGTAGTGGGTGTGGACGATGCGGTCGAAGCCGCTCTCGCGTCCGATGGCCTTGAACCGCTCGGCGATGGTCGAGAGCGCCTCGTCCCAGGAGATCGCCGCGAACTGGCCGCTGCCCTTGGGCCCGGTGCGCTTCATCGGGTGCAGCAGGCGCGCCTGCGGATCGAGCCAGACGCCGTTGTAGGCCACGGCGCACTTGCCGCAGAGCGCGCCGCGCGCCGTGGGATGGTCGGGATCGCCCAGCACCTTGGAAATCCTGCCGTCGCGCTTGACCACGGCGATGCCGCAGCCGTCGTAGCAGTCGCGCGGACAGGTGGTTTTGATGATCTCGCGTTCGCCCGCCATGATTCCGTTCCCTTTGCCGTTGCCCGCAATCTACGGCGCAACAGGGCAGCCAGACGAGCCTGGGGCGCAAGAGCCAATTCCGGCCGGGAGGGCGGACCGCTCCGGGCGGGCACCTTCGCTGCCCCGGACACCCGGGCGGAAGAAGCCCGATGACCTGCAGGCTTTGCGTACACACCAAAGAACGTCCCACCGAGGGTTTCGCTCTCCTGTGGCCGCTCCAGCTTCAGGATGCTGGAGGGGAAGGGGCCGGATTCCGACTTCCTGAACGATTGCGTCTGCGGCGGCTGCGCCGCTGCCGCAAAGGGGACGAAGTCGTCTGTTTTTCAGACATTTTCGTCTTGCGATGGATGGACCTGACAC
>CALLQH010000107.1 GCA_938014945.1 uncultured bacterium
GCCCGCCTCGATTTGGCGGTTGCCCTCGATCAGTTCGCCCCGCTGGGCAGCGAGCTGGCCGGTCATCCGGTTGAAGGCGCGGCTGAGCGAGCCCAGCTCGTCGTTGCTGTTGGAATCGGGCACACGGGCCGTCAGGTCGCCGGCGCGCACCCGCTCGGCCGCGCCGACCAGGGCGCTCACCGGCTGCACCAGCCGCGTGGCAAACAGCAGGGCGAACCAGATGGCAACGAACAGCAGCAGCATGGCCGCAATGACATAGACCAGGGCGAAGGCGATCTGCAGGTCGCTGCGCTTGACCTCGAGAAGCTGGAATTCATCGACCGCGCTGCTCACCCGTGCGGTATGGCCGATGACGATGGGATCGACCAGACGGCCGGCATAGAGGAAGACGCCGGGCACGGAATCCAGCTGCACCAGCGCCCTCACCCGGTCCGAATTGTCGCCGGTGACCATCACGACCTCGCCGCTTGCAGCACGCAGCAGCAGATCCTCGGGAACCTGGTCGAGCGCGAGAGAGAAGCTGAGACTGGTTTTGCCCAGCAGGCGACCGTCGGAGCGGAAGACGATGGCTTCGGAGAGATCGCGCAGGTTCGCCTGACGCTCGAGCACCAGACTGAGGCGGGCGGGGTCGAAGATCAGGCCGGGGCCGTTGTTGTATTCGATGTCGCGGGCCATCGCGAGCACCTGGGCGCGCACGTTGGCGGCGTGTTCGTCGAGGTAGGCCTGGGAAACCGCCGCCGACTCATCGAGCGCCGTCTTCACCCGCTCGCTGAACCAGGCATCGACACCCAGGGTGAAGAAGACTGCCGAGAAGGTGCCGACCAGAATTGCCGGCACGATCGCGGCCAGCGAAAACATCAGCACCAGCCGGGTGTGCAGGCGCGAGCCTGCCGAGCCGCGGCGGCGTTCCGCCCACAGCCCCACCAGCCGGCGCGCAACGATGACGCCCAGCGCCAGCAGCAGCACCAGATCGATGTTGAGAAGGATGATGATGCTCTCGGCGTCCGGTCCGAAGGGGCCCGAACGGGTGAGCGCGCCGTAGGTGGCAAAGCCCGAGATGGTCGCGGCGACCGCCAGCAAGACGGCAAACTTGCGCGACAGGCCGCTGCGGCGTGCCCAGATGCGCAGCTGACGCCATCGTCGCTGAATGTCGGCCGTCGGGATTGCCAGGTTCATCGACGCAGAGCCTGTCCGCGCTGCGCGGGAAGTTCAAGATCGCGCAGCTTCTTGCGCAGGGTGTTGCGGTTGATGCCCAGGACGTCTGCCGCGCGCAACTGGTTGCCCTGGGTCGCTTCCAGGGTCAGTGACAGGAGCGGACGCTCGATCTCGCGCAGGACGCGGTCATAGAGACCCGTCGGCGGCAGATTGTCGTCGTGGGCATCGAAGTACTGGCGCAGGTGGTTTTCCACCGACTCGGCGAGGCCCTGGGGCGCAGGGCGACCGTCGCCGGCCCGCGCGCGCACCAGTTCGCGGCGTACCGAAGCCACATCGATGCTGTCCTCGGCGACCAGCACGATCAGGCGGCGCACCAGATTTTCCAGTTCACGCACGTTGCCGGACCAGCGGTGCTCCTGCATGGCGACCAGGGCATCGGCATCGAAGCGCTTGTCGGGCAGACCGTCGCGCACCGCCTGCTTGAGGAAATGGCGTACCAGCAGCGGGATGTCCTCGCGCCGCTCGCGCAGCGGCGGCACGCGGATCGGCACGACGTTGAGGCGGTAGTAGAGATCCTCGCGGAAGCGACCTTCGTCGATCAGGCCGACCAGATCGCGGTGGGTCGCCGTGACGATGCGAACATCAGCCTCGACCGACTCACGGCCGCCGACCGGGGTGTAATGCCCCTCCTGCAGCACACGCAGCAGGCGGGTCTGGGCCTCTGCCGGCATGTCGCCGATCTCGTCGAGAAACAGCGTGCCGCCCTGGGCCTGGGCGAAACGGCCGGAACGACGCTGATGAGCGCCGGTGAAGGCGCCACGCTCATGTCCGAAGAGTTCGCTTTCGACCAGTTCGCGCGGAATGGCAGCGACATTGACCGCGACAAAGGGATGGTCCCGCCGTTCGCCGTATTCGTGCAGCGCGCGCGCCACCAGTTCCTTGCCGGAGCCGGACTCGCCCTCGATCAGCACTGTGAGGTCCGTCAGCGCAAGCCGCCCGATGGTGCGGAAGATTTCCTGCATGGCGGGCGAGCGGCCCACGATCAGGGGCATTTCCTCCTCTTCGGCGGCCTCGACGCGGGGCTGGTGGCCGGGGTCCGAAAGGGCGTGCTCGACGGTCTGGAGCAGGCCGTCGAGATCGAAGGGCTTGGCGATGTATTCGTAGGCGCCGCTGCGGGCGGCCTTGACCGCCGTCATCAGGGTGCTGTGGGCGCTGATGACGATGATCGGCAGATTGGGGCGCTGCGCCTTCATGCGCGGCACCAGGTCGAGGCCGTTGCCGTCGGGCATCACGACATCGGTGATGACGAGGTCGCCCGCGCCGCCCGACACCCACTCCCACAAGGTCGTGGCGTTGTCGGTCGAACGGACCTCATGGCCGCTGCGCGAGAGAGCGCGTGACAGGACGGTGCGTACCGAACGGTCGTCGTCGGCGATGAGGATCGTGCGTGGCGTCAACGGCTCTCTCCCGTGGGCGCAAGAGGCAGGGCAATGCGGAATTCGGTCCGGCCGGGTTCGCTGTCGACCATGATGACGCCGCCGTGGTCGTCGACGATCTTGGCGACCAGGGCGAGGCCCAGGCCGGAGCTGGTCTCCTTGCCAGATACGAAGGGCTCGAAGACATGGCCGACCATGCTGGCGGGAATGCCGGGGCCGTCGTCTGTGACACTGAGGACCAGCGGCAGGGCCTGGCGCGGCCCACCGGAACGCGGCGCCAGGCGCAGCCCGCCGTCATAGGCCGTGGCAATGCGGATCGTGCCCCCCTGCCCGGTCGCCTCCGCTGCATTCTTCACGAGGTTCAGCAGCACCTGGACCAGAGCATCGCGGTTGCCGAGCACCGGCGGCAGCGAGGGATCGAAGGCCTCGATGATGGTCGCGCCCCTGGCGACCCCGGCGCGGGACAGGCGGATGACGTGGTCGATCACCTCGTGGATGTTGAGGATGCGGCGCGGCATGGGATGGCGGTCGGAAAAGGCCTCCATGCGGTCGAGCAGCGCACAGATGCGGTCGACCTCGTCGGCGATCAGGCGGGCGAGTTCCTTGTCGTCGTCTGCGGCGGCAGCTTCCAGCAGTTGTGCCGCCCCGCGGATGCCCGAGAGCGGGTTTTTCACCTCATGGGCAAGCGTGGCGGCCAGCCCCGCAAGAGAACGGGCGGTGCCGCGGCTCTGAAGCTGGCTTTCCAGCCGGTCGCCCAGGGCGCGCTCGCGCAGGGCGATGAGCACGTTGCCGGGCCGCTCGACATCGGGGGTTGCCTCGACATCGTAAACCGCGTCGGTCATCGGCGGGCGCCCGGCGATGCGCATGTGGCGGCCACGGACCACAGCGCCGGCGTCGCGTGCCGCCATCACCAGACCGGCCAGCGCGGAATCGGGGCCAAGCTGGGTTTCGAGGGAAACGCCGATCATGTGACGCCGGCCGACGGCGAAGGTCTGCTCGGCAGCACCGTTAAGCCAGATCACGCAATCGTCGCCGTCGACCACGAAGACGGGATCGGGCAGCAGTTCCAGCAGGGCCTCGGGGTCGGGCGTGCTGGCGTCCCTGGCCGGGCCGTCCTCGCTGAGGCGGCGCAGGACGTTCATGCCGCCACCGCCAGATCACGGGCCTCGTCGAAAGCATGAGCGATGGCGTCGCGCGCCTTGTCGGGGTCGGTCTCGCTGTTGATGCGGGCGCGCGCCGTTTTTTCGTTGGCCAACCCCTCGACATACCAGGCGAAATGCTTGCGGAAACAGCGCACGCCCAGTTCGATGCCATGGTGATCGATCATGGCCTCGAAGTGTTCCAGGGCGACCCTGCGCCGCATGGCAAGATCGGGTTCCGCCTCGGCCTCACCGCCGGCGAGCCGGCGGGCGATCTGGCCGGGAAGCCAGGGCTTGCCCTGGCAGGCCCGCCCGATCATCACGGCATCGGCGCCCGAGCGCGTCAGCGCCTCGCGGGCATCCTCCGCGGTGGCGATATCGCCGTTGACCACCAGCGGCAGGTCGATGGACTCGCGCACGGCGGCGACCGCCGACCAGTCCGCCTGCCCCTTGTAGAACTGGCAGCGGGTGCGGCCATGGACCGTCACCATGGTGACGCCAAGGTCGGCGGCGATGCGGGCAAGCTCGGGAGCATTGCGGTTGGTATCGTCCCAGCCCAGCCGCATCTTCAGGGTAACCGGCACGGATACCGCAGCCACGGTCGCAGCGATCAGACGGGCGGCAAGGCCGAGGTCGAGCATCAGCGCCGAACCCGCATAGCCGTTGCAGACCTTCTTGGCCGGGCAGCCCATGTTGATGTCGATGATCTGGGCGCCCAGATCCTGCGCCAGCTTTGCGGCCTCGCCGAGAGATGTCGCCTCGTTGCCGGCAAGCTGAATGGCGACCGGGGCCTCGTCGTCGGCGTATTGCACGCGCCGCAGGCCCTCGCGGGAGCCGGAAAGCAGCTCCTGTCCCACGACCATCTCGGAGACCACCAGTCCCGCGCCCAGGCGGCGCGCAATGCGCCGGAACGCCATGTCGGTGATGCCCGACATGGGCGCCAGAAGCACCGGATTCTCCAGCGCGATGGGGCCGATGGTAATGGTCATTTTTTAGGCAGTTGACCGTGTTGCCTGAAATTTGTGCAATGTTATACGTCCGGTGCACCCCGGACGCAACGGTCTCAGGCCATCACCACGTCGGTAACGAACTTGACCCCCGGATAGGCCAGCGTCAGCAGCAGGTAGCCGATCAGCACGATCCGCGCGGCGCGACGGCCACGCATGCCCCACAAAGCACGGGCCAGCAGCAGGGCCCCGATCACCACGAAGGCCGCCAGAGTCAGCACCGTCTTGTGGTTCATCTCCACGAGACTGCCGTCCAGGGCGTACTGCGCACCCATGCCGGTAACGATGCCGGCTGCAAGCACCACCTCGCTGGCGGCCAGAAGGCGGTATTCCATGACTTCGGCATCGGCGAGCGGCGGCAGGGAACGGCTGATCCTGTTGGGTGCGCGGCGCTTGAGCGCCCTCTCCTGCAGCACCACGGCAGCGCCCGCCACGGCGGCCAGCGTCAGCAGGACATAGGTGCCGACCGAAAGGAGCACATGGATGCCGAGCCAGGCCATGGATTCGCCCGGCGGCACCGGGATTTCCCGCGCCTGGCTCCAGACCACCGCGATGGCGCCCAGCAGCATCAGATAGGGCAGCAGCAGGCCGGAAAGCCGCCACGCCTGGGCATCCAGCATGGCAAACAGCATGAAGGCCAGCAGGGTCGCGGCAATGGTGAGCCACAGGGCGGTTGCGAAACCGGTGCTCCAGTGCGGCTCGATCTGCATCGTCGCCCAGGCGAGCGCGGCCAGCGTGGCAAGGCCGAGGCTGCCCCAGAACAGGCCGTCGCGTTCGCTGTTTGCGCGCCAGGGCACGACAGTGGCCGGAAGCAGCAACGCCAGGACGAGGATATGAGGCAGGATGGAAGCGTTCATGGCGCGCTTTTAGCACGGCTGAGGCGGCTTTCCATCGACGCGAGAGGGTCTCTTGTCTAGCCTTGCGCACCATTTGGAAGACAGGGGCGCCATGGCCGATACCGCCGTCGTCATCGTCGCTGCCGGCAAGGGCGAGCGGGCCGGAGGCGGCGTGCCCAAGCAGTACCGCGAGATCGCCGGGCGCCCCCTGCTCGCCTGGACGCTGGCGCCGTTTCTCCGGCACGCGCGTGTCGGCGCGGTGCAGGTCGTCATCGACCCCACCCAGTCCGAACTCTTCGCCGCCGCGACGGCTGGCATGCACCTGCCCGCTCCGGTTCCCGGCGGCGGCGATCGCCAGGGTTCGGTGCTGGCCGGGCTGGAGGCGCTGGCCGCGCATCGGCCCGACAAGGTGATGATCCACGATGCCGCCCGCCCCTTCGTGACCTCGCCCTTGATCGATCGCCTGCTGGCGGCACTCGATGGCGGCGCTGCAGGAGCGATCCCGGCCGTTGCCATCACCGACACGGTGAAGCGTTGCCGCAACGGCGCGATCGTCGAAACCCTCGACCGCAGCGAACTGGCCCGCGCCCAGACGCCGCAGACCTTCCGCTACAACGACATCCTGGATGCCCATCGCGCCGCCGTCGGCAAGGCGCTGACCGACGATGCAGCGGTCGCCGAGGCGGCGGGCATGAAGGTTGCCGCCGTGGCAGGCGATGAAGGCAACATCAAGATCACCAGCGCCGAGGACATTCTCGCCGCGGAAGCGCGTCTGGGAAGGCGAGAGATGCGCGTGGGCAGCGGCTTCGATGTGCATGCCTTCTGCCCCGGCGATCACGTCATGCTGTGCGGCATCGCCGTTCCCCACGATTCCGGGCTGGCCGGCGACAGCGATGCCGATGTCGGCTTGCATGTTCTGGTCGATGCCATGCTGGGGGCGCTGGGCGAAGGCGACCTCGGGCGCCACTTCCCGCCTGGCGATCCGCAATGGAAGGGACGCGCCTCGGCCGACCTGGTGGCCGTGGCGGTTGATCTGATGCGGCAGCGCGGTGCACGTCTGGTCCACGCCGATCTCACCATCATCTGCGAGCGGCCGCGTCTTGCACGCCATCAGCCGGCGATGCGGGAGAACGTCGCGGGACTTCTGGGCGTTCCCACGGGGCGGGTCAACGTCAAGGTCACCTCGACCGACGGTCTGGGCTTCACAGGGCGCGGCGAAGGCATTGCCGGCCAGGCCACCGTCACCCTGGAGGTGCCATGCGCGTAAAGGGCCCGGTGCCCCTGCCCCGCGGTGTCCGCGACGACGCCCTGGAAACCATCATCGCCACCTGGTTCGGCGTCGGCATCTGCGGACGGGCTCCGGGCACCTGGGGCACCATCGCCGCGCTGCCGGTCGGTTTCGTCGCGGTCTGGCTGGGCGGTCCGATCTTCCTGGCGCTGGTCGCCATCGCCATCCTGGTCGCCGGCATCTGGGCCAGCGAACGGCTCGTGGCGAAGATCGACCGCGAGGTCCACCACGACCTGCCGATCATCGTCGTCGACGAGGTGGCGGGCATGCTGATCGCTCTCATTCCGGCGGGCTTCTCGCCGGTGCTGTGGGTGCTGGCATTCCTGCTGTTCCGCGTCCTCGATATCTGGAAGCCCTGGCCGATCCGGCCCATCGACCGCCATGTGAAGGGCGGCCTGGGCATCATGATCGACGACATCGCGGCGGGGCTGATCGCGGCCGCGGTGCTCTATTTCGTCGCACCGTTCCTGGGGCTGTGATGTTCGATCCCGAGATCCGCGACCTTGCCGAACGTGTCCTGGCGGCCTGCCGCGAGCGGCGCATCATGCTGGTGACAGCGGAATCATGCACCGGAGGGCTGATCGCGGGCGCGCTCACCGCCGTTCCCGGCTCCTCCGATGTCGTGGACCGTGGCTTCGTCACCTATTCCTACAGCGCCAAGACCGAGCTGCTGGGCGTGCCCGAAGCCATGATCGTGGAGCGCGGCGCGGTGAGCGCCGAGGTTGCCCGCGCCATGGTCGATGGCGCGCTGGGCGGCCGTAACGACCGTCTGGCGGTCGCGGTGACCGGGGTCGCCGGCCCCGGCAGCGACAGCCAGGAGAAGCCCGCAGGCCTCGTCCACATGGCCGTGGGTGATCGCGGGCGCATGCTGCACCGGGAGAAGCGCTACGGCGATATCGGACGCGACAAGGTGCGCCGCGAGACCGTGGCCGATGCCCTGCGCCTGATCCTGGAATGGTCCGGCGAGACCGCGCTCGCCTGAGCCGTTTCAGCGCTTGCGGATTTCCAGGCGCATGGGCGTGGAGGCACCGCCGTTGATCCGCTCGGAGGAACAGGCGGTGACGATGACGACACAGTTCATTTCCGCCTTCAGCTCCACATAGTCGCCCGGCGCCGTCATCGTGACGCCGACGAAGAAGGTGCCGTCGGGCTTGGGCGGCGTGTTCTGGAAGATGTTCACGGGATCGGGCTGGTTGACGTGTTCGATGCCCGCTCGTTTTGCGGCGGCGTAGTAGTTGTCGCGGCAGTTGGGATGGCCCTTGCCCTTGCCGCGCCGCTCGAACCACGGCGCGTTGCACGAGGCATAGGCCATGTCGTGGTAGCCCGGCGAGGTATCCTTCCGGAAGGTCAGGATCGGCCGGTCGCGCGTAGTGAAGAAGCTCTCGCCGATGCGCGGAAACATGTTGCCGTTGATGAGGCGTGTCACCGACGTCGAGAGATATTCGGAATGGTCCTTCGGGTTGACCGCGAAGAGGTCCCCCACCTGGCAACCCTCGATATCGGTCAGGCGGATGACGTCGCCCTTCCTGGCCAGAACGAAGCCGTTCCCGTAACCGGGAATCTCCACAACACCGGAAGCCTTCGCCATGATGCCCTCCCCTAGCTGGTGGGCGCGCGCTCTACCGTGCCGCCGGCACCGGGGCCGTAGAGTTCACGGGCGCGCGCCTCGAAGGCGCCTACCATGCGCCGCACCGCCTCGTGGAACAACATGCCGATGGCCTTCTGCAGCAGCGCGTTGCGAAACTCGAAGTCGATGTCGAATTCGATGATGCAGGTGCCGTCGGGTTCGGCACGGAAGAGCCACTGGTTGTGCATCCGCTTGAAGGGGCCTTCGGTGTAGCTGACGTCCAGCCGATCCGGGCGCTGCAGCTCCACCCTGGAGGTGAAGCGCTCGCGGAACATCTTGAAGCCGATCACCAGATCGGCCCAGAAGACGTCGCCCTCGCGCTTGCGGATACGCGCGGCCGTGCACCAGGGCAGGAACTCCGGGTAGCGGCCGACATCGGCCACCAGATCGAACATCTGCTCCTGGCTCCAGGGCAGATGGCGTTCCTCGCGATGGACCGGCATCAGACCGCGCCGGCCTTGCGGCGCTCCCGCAGCGTTGCGAAGTCGCGGTCGGCGTGGTGGGAGGAGCGGGTCAGCGGGCTCGCCGAAACCATCAGGAACCCCTTGGCGTAGGCGAGCTTCTCCAGCTCGGCGAACTCCTCGGGCGTCCAGTAGCGGTCGATGACGTGATGGCGCGGCGTGGGCTGCAGGTACTGGCCGATGGTCAGGAAATCGACGCCGGCCTCGCGCAGGTCGTCCATCACCTGCAGCACCTCGTTCTTGCTCTCGCCCAGGCCGACCATCAGGCCGGACTTGGTGAAGATCTCGGGATCGACCCGCTTGACCGTCCAGAGCAGGTTGAGCGAGGCGAAGTAACGCGAACCCGGACGGACCTCGCGGTAGAGCCGCGGCACGGTTTCCAGGTTGTGGTTGAAGACGTCCGGGCGCGCCCGCGCCACGGTCTCGATCGCTTCGGGCTTGCGCAGGAAGTCGGGTGTGAGGATTTCGACCGTCGTCCCGGGCGCGCGTTCGCGCAGCTTCTCGATACAGGCGACGAAATGGGCCGCACCGCCGTCGGGCAGGTCGTCACGGTCGACCGAGGTGATGACGACATGGTTGAGGCCCAGGCCCTCGATGGCGCTGGCCAGCCGCTCCGGCTCCTCGGCATCGACAGGACGCGGGCGGCCGGTGGCGACGTTGCAGAAGGTGCAGCCGCGCGTGCAGATGTCGCCCAGGATCATGACCGTGGCGTGTTTGTCAGCCCAGCACTCCCCGATGTTGGGGCATGCCGCCTCCTCGCACACGGTGACGAGGCCGTTGTCCTTGATCAGGCGGCGCGTGGCGTGGAACGCCTCGGAGCCGGGCGCCTTGACGCGGATCCATGGCGGCTTGCGCAGCGACGGCGTCGCCTCGCGCCAGGCCTTTTCGGGATGGCGCGTGCGGGCCTGCGGGCTGGCCGCTTCGATGATCGATACCTTGGTAATGACCGTGTTTCCCGTTGCTGGCCCTAGATGTGGATCGCCCGGCCATAGGCCGCAAGCGTCGATTCCAGCATCATCTCCGAGAGGGTGGGATGCGGGAAGACCGTGTGCATGAGTTCGGCCTCGGTCGTTTCCAGCGTCTTGCCGATGGCGAAACCCTGGATCAGTTCGGTCACCTCGGCGCCGACCATGTGGGCGCCCAGGAGCTCCCCGGTCTTGGCATCGAAGATGGTCTTCACCATCCCCTGGTCCTCGCCCAGCGCAATCGCCTTGCCGTTGCCGATGAAGGGGAAGCGGCCGACCTTCAGTTCGTAGCCGGCCGCCTTGGCCTTGGCCTCGGTCAGCCCGACGCTGGCGATCTGCGGCCGGCAATAGGTGCAGCCGGGGATGTTGAGCGTGTTGAGCGGTTCGACATGGTCGAGCCCCGCGATCTTCTCGACGCAGATGATGCCCTCGTGGCTCGCCTTGTGGGCAAGCCAGGGCGGGCCGACCAGATCGCCGATGGCATAGACGCCGGGCTCGCCCGTCTCCAGCCATTCGTTGACCACGACATGACCCTTCTCGACCTTCACCTTGGTGCCGTCGAGGCCGATGTTCTCGACATTGCCGGTGATGCCGACGGCGAGGATCACCTTCTCGACATCGATGGCGTGGTCCTTGCCCTTGGCGTCCGTGACGCTGACCGTGGCTCCGCCCTTCTTGGTCTTGATGCCGCCGACCTTGGCGCCGGTCATCAGGGTCATGCCCTGTTTCTCCAGCGCCTTGTGGGCGAAGGCGGCGATCTCCTCGTCCTCGGCGGGGAGGATGCGGTCGACCACCTCGACGACCGTCACCTCTGCACCCATGTCGCGGTAGAAGCTGGCGAACTCGATGCCGATGGCGCCCGAGCCGACAACCAGCAGCGACTTCGGGATGGCCTCGGGCACCATCGCCTCGCGGTAGGTCCAGACCGTCTTGCCGTCGGCTTCCAGCCCGGGCAGTTCGCGGGCGCGTGCACCGGTCGCCAGGATGATGTGCTTGGCGGAAAGATCGGCGACGGCCTTGCCGTCCTTTTCCACCTTCACCTTGCCCTTGCCGGCAAGGCGGCCCTGCCCGTCGATGACGGTGACCTTGTTCTTCTTCAGCAGATGCTGCACGCCGCCCGACAGACGCCCGGCGACCTTGCGGCTGCGCTCGACGACCTTCTTGGCATCGTAGGCGATGTTGTCGGCCTTCAGGCCGAAGGCGTCGGCGTTCTGCATCAGGTGGAACACCTCGGCCGAACGCAGCAGCGCCTTGGTCGGAATGCAGCCCCAGTTGAGACAGATGCCGCCCAGGTTCTCGCGCTCGATCACGGCGGTCTTCATGCCAAGCTGGGCGGCCCGGATCGCGGCGACATAGCCGCCGGGTCCGCTGCCGATGACGACGAGATCGAAGCTCTGTTCGGCCATGGTCCCCTCCCCCTAGAGCAGCATGGTCAAGGGATCTTCGATGAAGCCCTTGAATGCCGTCAGCAGGTTGGCGCCGATGGCGCCGTCGATGACGCGGTGGTCGCAGGAGAGCGTGCAGGACATCACCGTGGCGACATCCAGCGCGCCATCCTTCACCACCGGCCTCTTCTCGCCCGCGCCGATGGCCAGGATGCCGGCCTGCGGGGGATTGATGACGGCGTCGAACTGCTTGATGCCGTACATGCCGAGATTGGAGATCGAGAAGCTGCCGCCCTGGTATTCCTCGGGCGCAAGCTTGCCTTCGCGGGCGCGCTGGGCCAGCTCCTTCATCTCGTCGGAGATCGCGGCAAGGCCCTTGGTGTCGGCCTTGCGAATGACCGGGGTGATGAGGCCGCCCTCGATCGCCACGGCGACCGAGACATCGACATCCTTGAAGCGGCGGATGACGCTGCCGCCCCACTGGGCATTGGCCTCGGGCACCTTGCGCATCGCCAGGGCCACGGCGCGGATGACGAAATCGTTGACCGACAGCTTGTAGGCGTCGCTGCGGCCGTTGAGATCGGCGCGCATCTCCAGCAGGCGGTCGATGGTGCAATCGACCGTCAGGTAGAAGTGCGGGATCGTCTGCTTGGCTTCCTGCAGGCGCTCGGCGATGACGCGGCGCATGTTGGAGACCTTGACCTCCTCGAACTCCGCGCCTTCCGGGGGCGGTGCCACGGCGGCGGGAGCGGCCTTGGGAGCTTGTGCGGCAGCGGCTTTCGACTTGGTCCCGCCGCCCGATTCCAGGGCGGCCTCGATGTCGCGTTTGATGATGCGTCCGTGCGGTCCGCTGCCTTCGATCGCTGAAAGATCAAGGTCGGACTGTCGCGCCATGCTGCGCGCCAGCGGGCTCGCCTTGATGCGGCCGTCGTCGGACGACGGGGCGCTCTTCTTTTCCGATTTCGCGGGCTTGCTCTCTTCTGCCTTTTTCTCGGCCTTGGGTTCCTCCGCCTTGTCGGCAGCCTCGTCGTCCCCCTCCTCGTCCTCGGGCTCTTCTTCCTTCTCGTCCCTGGCAGGTGGGCCGCCGACCGATCCGGTGTCGGCGCCTTCCAGGGCGGAAGCATCCTCGTCCTCGCCCAGCAGCAGGGCGATGACCTCGTTGACGGGCACGTTGTCGGTACCCTCGGCGACGAGGATCTTGCCGACCTTGCCTTCGTCGACGGCCTCAACCTCCATCGTCGCCTTGTCGGTCTCGATCTCGGCGAGGATGTCGCCGGAACTGACCTCGTCGCCTTCCTTGACCAGCCATTTGGAAAGCGTGCCCTCCGTCATGGTGGGCGAAAGCTGCGGCATCGTGATCTTGATCGGCATCGCGTGTCTCCGGACGCTTGTTGCGTCAGTCGCGGGCGTAGCAGACGTCGCGCGCAGCCTCGACGATATGGTCGGTCTGCGGCAGCGCGGCGTGTTCGAGATTGGCGGCATAGGGCAGCGGCGCATCGACAGAGCTGACACGCCTGAGCGGCGCATCCAGCAGGTCGAAGCCCTGTTCCATGACCACGGCGGCAAGTTCGGCGCCGATGCCGGCAAAGGCCCAGCCTTCCTCGACGCTGACCAGCCGGTTCGTCTTTTTCAGCGACGTGATGATCGTTTTGGTATCCAGCGGGCGGATCGAGCGCAGGTTGATGACCTCGGCCTCGATGCCCTCCTCGGCCAGCTTCTCGGCTGCCTCCAGCGCCTTGCCGACCATGATCGAGAAGGCGACGATGGTGACGTCGCTGCCCTCGCGTTCGACATGGGCCTTGCCGATCTCGAGGACGAAATCGTCGTCATCGGGAATCTCGAAGCTCTGGCCGTAGAGCAGTTCGTTCTCCAGGAAGACCACCGGATTGGGATCGCGGATCGCGGCCTTGAGCAGGCCCTTGGCGTCGGCGGCAGACCACGGTGCGATGACCTTCAGGCCGGGCACATGGCCGTACCAGCTTGCATAACACTGGCTGTGCTGGGCCGCGACGCGCGAGGCCGCACCGTTGGGGCCGCGGAAGACGATCGGGCAATGCACCTGGCCGCCCGACATGTAGAGCGTCTTGGCGGCCGAATTGATGATCTGGTCGATCGCCTGCATGGCGAAGTTGAAGGTCATGAACTCGGTAATGGGCTTGAGGCCGCCCATGGCAGCGCCCACGGCAAGGCCGGTGAAGCCGTGTTCGGTGATCGGCGTGTCGATCACGCGCTTGTCGCCGAATTCGTCGAGCAGGCCCTGGCTGACCTTGTAGGCGCCCTGATACTGGGCGACCTCCTCGCCGATCAGGAAGACCTTCTCGTCCTTGCGCATCTCCTCGGCCATCGCGTCGCGCAGGGCCTCGCGTACCGTTACGGTTGCCATCGCCCGTCCCCCGCTCAGACCTTGGGGCCGTCGGGAACGTGGTCCCCGGCAGCTTCTTTTTCATGGACCTCGACATCGTCGGGTCGAGGTTCGATGACCACGTCCTCGGCGTAAATGTCGGTCATCAGTTCCTCGAGCTTGGGCTCGGGGCTGTTCTGCGCGAACTCGGCGGCCTCGGCGATCTGGGTCTTCACCTGCTTGTCGATCTCCTTGAGCTTGGCGTCGTCGGCAATGTCGCGGTCGGTCAGCTTGGCGCGGACATGATCGATGGGATCATGTTCGGCGCGCATCTTCTGGACCTCGTCCTTGCTGCGGTACTTCGCGGGATCGGACATCGAATGGCCGCGATAGCGGTAGGTCTGGGTCTCCAGCAGGATCGGCCCCTTGCCCGCGCGGCAGTGCTCGACCGCCTCGCCTGCCGCGGCATAGACCTTTTCCACGTCCATGCCGTCGACCTGCTGGCCGGGAATGCCGAAGGCCTCGCCGCGCTGGTAGAGCTCGGTGCCCGCCTTGGCGCGCTTGATCGAGGTGCCCATGGCGTACTGGTTGTTCTCGACCACGAAGATCACGGGCAGCTTCCAGAGGCTGGCCATGTTGAAGGTTTCATAGACCTGGCCCTGGTTGGCTGCACCCTCGCCGAAAAAGACCACGGCGACGTTGTCGCTCTCGTTGTACTTCATGGAGAAGGCAAGGCCCGCGCCGAGCGGAACCTGGGCGCCGACGATGCCGTGGCCGCCGTAGAAGCCTTTCTCCAGATCGAACATGTGCATGGAGCCGCCCTTGCCCTTGGAGACGCCGCCGGCGCGTCCGGTCAGCTCGGCCATCACGGCCTTGGGCGGCACACCGCGGATCAGGCCGTGGCCGTGGCAGCGGTAGCTGGTGATGATGGCGTCGTCCTTGCGCAGCGCGTGGTTCACGCCAACGACGACGGCCTCCTGGCCGATGTAGAGGTGGCAGAAGCCGCCGATCAGGCCCATGCCGTACATCTGGCCGACCTTCTCCTCGAAGCGGCGGACCAGCAGCATCTGGCGGTAAAAATCGAGAAGCAGGTCGTCCTCGACCTCTTCGATCTCGCTCTTGCTCGACTTGGACTTCGTGGCGGCTCTGGCCATGGCGCCTCCCAAAAGGGGCGCAAGGTCCAGATGCCCCTTCAAGCCAAACTAGGGAGTGGGCCGATGGGTTGCAAGCGGCAGGCAGGGAATATCTAATCTGTTGGTGGGATAATTCCCGCCGATGGGAAACATACCCTCAGTTGAGGTCGTTCCCGTCCTCAAGCTCGCTGCGCATGATGACCACCTCGTCCGGGCGCGTATAGTTGAGGACCACGCGGGCGCGCTCCTCAAGCATGTCGCGATCCAGGCTGCTGGGCCGCATCAGCTCGACATTGCGCTCCAGCGCATCGCGCTCGGCCTCGATGGCGCGCAGGTCGATGGCGGCCTGATCAACACGACGCTCCAGCTGCAACAGCGTCATCACGCCGCGCTGGCCCTGCAGTGCGTGATAGCCGAAATAGACGACGGCGCAGACGCCCAGAAGCGTGGGCAACATGCGGCGGGTCGATCGGATGGGGGCAAGCAAGCGGGCCATGGTTCGCAGGGAACCATGGCACCTGTGGATAGTCAATAAAAACTACGTCAAATCACCTGCTTGTCACGATTGGCCAAGGCAGAAGGCCAGAACCTGCGGCTAAGCTGCACTCTGACGGAAGGCGGCGGCGCCGGGATAACGTGCCGCCTCACCCAGTTCCTCCTCGATGCGCAGGAGGCGGTTGTACTTGGCGGTGCGGTCGGAGCGGGAAAGCGAGCCGGTCTTGATCTGGCCGCCACCCGTGGCGACCGACAGGTCGGCAATGGTGGTGTCCTCGGTCTCGCCCGAACGGTGCGACATGACGCTCGAGAAACCGCCGCGATGGGCCATTTCCACGGTCTGCAGGGTCTCGGTCAGGGTGCCGATCTGGTTGACCTTGATGAGGATGGCGTTGCCCGCCTTTTCTTCCAGGCCGCGGGCCAGGCGCGCGGCGTTGGTGACGAAGATATCGTCGCCGACAAGCTGCACCTTCTCGCCGATGGCCCTGGTCATGGCCGCCCAACCGGCCCAGTCGTCCTCGGCAAGGCCGTCCTCGATGGAAACGATGGGGTAGGATTTCAGCAGATCGGCGTAAACCGCGATCATGGCGTCCGAATCGAGCTTCTTGCCGGCCACGGTGTAGACGCCGTCGGCAAAAAACTCGGTCGATGCGGGATCAAGCGCGATGGCGATGTCGTCGCCGGGCTTGCGGCCGGTGGCCTCGATGGCCTTCATCAGCAGGTCCATGGCCTCGGTGGTCGATGCGATATCGGGCGCAAAGCCGCCCTCGTCGCCCACATTGGTGGAGAGGCCCTTGTCCGACAGGGTCTTCTTGAGCGCCTGGAAGACCTCGGCGCCGGCGCGCAGGGCCTCGGCGAAGGTCGCCGCACCCACGGGCACGATCATGAATTCCTGGAAGTCGAGGCCGTTGTCGGCATGGGCGCCGCCGTTGATGACGTTCATCAGGGGTACCGGAAGCTGGTTGGCCATCATGCCGCCGACATGGCGGTAGAGCGGAATGCCGTTGTCGAGCGCGGAGGCATGGGCGACCGCCAGGCTGACGCCCAGGGTGGCGTTGGCGCCCAGGCGCGACTTGTTCTCCGTACCGTCGAGCTCGATCAGCGCCGTGTCGATGCCGAACTGGTCGTCGGCGTCCATGCCCGAAAGCGCATCATACAGCTCGCCGTTGACTGCGCCGACCGCCTTCAGCACGCCCTTGCCGCCGAAACGGCCCTTCTCGCCATCGCGCAGCTCCACCGCCTCGTGGGTGCCGGTCGAGGCGCCCGAGGGAACCGCCGCGCGGCCCATGGCGCCGCTCTCGAGGATGACGTCGACTTCGACGGTGGGGTTGCCGCGGCTGTCGAGAATTTCGCGCGCGTGCAGATCGACGATGGCGGACATCAGTGTCTCCTCGGAATGGACGGTTTTTGGCTTTTACGCGGCCGAAAGCCGCAAATCAGGCGCTGTTTGACAAATCCTTGGTCAGGGCGTCAAGCGCAAGCAGGCGATCGAGCAGCGCCGGCATCTCCTTGAACGGCACCATGTTGGGGCCGTCGGAGGGCGCGCTGTCGGGATCCTCGTGGGTTTCCATGAAGACGGCCGCAACGCCGACTGCGATAGCGGCGCGCGCCAGCACGGGCACGAACTCCCGCTGGCCGCCGCTGGTCGCCCCCTGCCCGCCCGGCTGCTGCACCGAGTGGGTGGCGTCGAACACCACCGGGACGCCGTTCTGCGCCATGATCGGCAGCGAACGCATGTCCGAGACCAGCGTGTTGTAGCCGAAGCTGGCGCCGCGCTCGGTCACCATGACATTGGGATTGCCCGTGGCGTCGATCTTGGCCGCGACATGGGCCATGTCCCAGGGCGCCAGGAACTGTCCCTTCTTCACGTTGACCGCCTTGCCCGTCTCGCCCGCAGCGATCAGCAGGTCGGTCTGGCGGCAAAGGAAGGCAGGTATCTGGAGCACGTCCACGGCATGGGCCGCCGCGGCGCATTGCGCGGGCTCGTGAACGTCGGTGAGAACGGGACAGCCGTGGGCATCGCGGACGTCGGCGAGGATGCGCAGGCCCTCGTCCATGCCGATGCCGCGCGGAGAATTGATGCTTGAGCGGTTCGCCTTGTCGAAGCTGCTCTTGTAGATCAGCCCGAGGCCCAGCCCGGCGGCGAGCTTCACGAGCTTCTCCGACATGTCGAGCGCATGGTCGCGGCTCTCGATGGCGCAGGGGCCGGCGATCAGGACGAAGGGCAGATCGTTGCCGACGGTGACGTTGCCGATCTTGACGTGGCGGTGCTGGGTCATGGGCTCAGTCTATACCAGACGCGACTGCTCGACGGCCGCACCGACGAAAGAGGCAAAGAGCGGGTGGGGATCGAAGGGCTTGGATTTCAGTTCGGGATGGAACTGGACGCCCACGAACCAGGGATGGTCCTTCAGCTCGATGATCTCGGGCAGTTCGCCATCCGGCGAAAGGCCGGAAAAGACGATGCCGTGTTCCTCGAGCTGCTTGCGGTAGTTGATGTTCACTTCGTAGCGGTGGCGATGGCGCTCGCTGATGTGCTCGCTGCCGTAGATCGCCGCGACCGCGCTTCCGGGGGCAAGGTCGCAGGCGTAGGCGCCAAGGCGCATGGTGCCGCCCAGGTTGCCGTCGGCCGCCCGCTTCTCAAGCTGGTTGCCGTTCATCCACTCGGTCATCAGGCCGACCACGGCGTCCTCGCAGGGGCCGAACTCGGTGGAGGATGCACCGGCGATGCCCGCCAGATTGCGCGCCGCCTCGATCACCGCCATCTGCATGCCAAAGCAGATGCCGAAGTAGGGAATCTGACGCTCCCGCGCGAAGGTCACCGCGGCGATCTTGCCTGCCGAACCGCGCTCGCCGAAGCCGCCCGGCACCAGGATGCCGTTGACGTTCTCCAGGTGGTTGACGGCATCCTCGCGCTCGAAGATCTCCGAATCGATCCAGTTTAGGTGGACCTTCACCTTGTTGGCGATGCCGCCGTGGGCGAGCGCCTCGTTGAGCGACTTGTAGGCATCCGCCAGGCCCGTGTACTTGCCGACCACCGCGATGGTGACGTCGCCGTCGGGCTGGCGGACGTCCTCGACGATGGTGCGCCAGGTGGAAAGGTCCGGGCTGGTGCGGTCGGGCATGCCGAAGGCTTCCAGCACCTCGCGGTCCAGGCCGGCGTCGTGATAGGCGATCGGCACCTGATAGATCGTGTCGACATCCAGCGCGGGGATCACCGCGGATTCGCGCACATTGCAGAACAGCGCGATCTTGCGCCGGTCGCTGGCGGGCAGCGGATATTCGGAGCGGCAGACCAGGATGTCGGGCTGCAGGCCGATGGAGCGCAGTTCCTTCACCGAATGCTGGGTCGGCTTGGTCTTCAGCTCGCCCGCGGCCTTCAGGTAGGGCACCAGGGTATGGTGGATCAGGATGGCGTGCTGGCGCGGCAGTTCCTGCACGAGCTGGCGCACGGCCTCGAAGAACGGCAGGCCCTCGATGTCGCCCACCGTGCCGCCGACCTCGCAGAGCACGAAATCGGCATCGTCCGTATCGGCCTGGACGTAATGCTTGATGACATCGGTGACGTGGGGAATGACCTGGACGGTGCCGCCCAGATAATCGCCGCGCCGTTCCCGGCTGATGACATCGGAATAGACACGCCCGCTCGTCACCGTGTCGCTCTTGCGCGCCGGGACGCCGGTGAAGCGTTCGTAATGGCCGAGGTCGAGGTCGGTTTCGGCGCCGTCGTCGGTGACGAAGACCTCGCCGTGCTGATACGGGCTCATCGTGCCCGGATCGACGTTAAGATAGGGGTCGAACTTCCTCAGGCGCACGCGATAGCCGCGCGCCTGGAGCAAGGCTCCCAATGCAGCCGTCGTCAGGCCCTTGCCGAGGGATGAGACCACGCCGCCGGTGACAAATACATACCGCGCCATGGGAGGTCAGCCTATCACAACGGCGTGTTTGCCCAACCTCGGAAGCGGTTGGCAGTCACGTCTGGCTGTGGATGAACCGGAGGCGCTCTTCGGGCGCCTCATTCTGCGGCCGGAACGCTGGGTTCGGCCGGAGCCTCGGTCGCCGCAGGAAGGTTCTGCGTGGCCTCGGCCGGGATCGAATCAACGATCGAGGTCGGCGTGCCGCGATCCGACATGATGATCGTGAGCACCAGGCTCGAAATGAAGAACAGGGTCGCGACGATCGCCGTTGCCCGGGTCAGCAGATTCGCGGTGCCGCGGGCCGACATGAAGCCGCCCATGCCGCCACCGCCGCCGCCTCCACCGCCGCCCATGCCGAGGCCGCCGCCCTCGCTGCGCTGCAGCAGGACGAGACCCACGATGGCCGTGGCAAACAGGACGTGAAGGACGATGAGGATCGTCTCCATGGATCGGCTGTACCCGTAACGGTTTCGGACGAAGCCCGGCCGTTCCGACCGGGCGCGCGAGCCTTTAACACAGGCTTGCAGGTGATGCCAGAGCGCGCCCGGCCCTTTATCGGCTCAGAGGCCGGCGATGCCGGTATTCCAGTTCGGCCCTGCCCCACCCGTGAGCACCTTGCGGCGGGCATCGAAGCCCACTGCGCAGACCCGTCCGAAGGGCCAGCCGCCCGGCTCCTCCGAGACGGTCTGAACCTGGTGCCCTGCCTTTTCCATGCGCTTGCGCACGGCTTCGGGTATGCGCAGATCGACCACGGTCTCCCTGCCCTGGCAGTGGACGCGCGGATGATCGACCGCGGCCTGCGCCTTCATGCGGTAGTCGACCATGTTGAGGAAAGTGTGGAGCACGCCGGTCTCGATCCGGTAGCCGCCCGAGCCCGATCCGGCAAAGACCGGCTTGCCCCGCCGCGCCGCCACGATGGCGGGCGCCGCGAAGATCGGCATCTTGCCCGGGGCGATGGAGTTCGGCAGGCCCGGCCTGGGATCGAAGTTCTGCATGGCGTTGTTCAGGAAACAGCCGACCTCGGGGACATAGACCGTCGAGCCCCAGGCCGAACCCACCGAGATGCAGCAGGAGGCAAGGTTGCCCTCGCCGTCGGCCGCCGCGACCTGGCTGGTGCCCTCGCGGCGCGCCAGGGAGCGCGGATCGGTGATCACCTCCGGCGCGGGCCCGTCGGGATCGAAGGGCCAGGGATCGCCGGCCTCCATGGGGCGGGCCATGGCTTTCGTCTTGCGCAGCAGACGCTGGCGGACGGCCGCGAATTCCTTGCTCGCCAGCCCGGCCACGGGCGCGCGGACGAAATCGGGATCGCCGTAGTGGCGCATGGAATCGGTGAAGGCGACACCCAGCGCCTCGGCCACCAGATGGCGGTATTCGAAGCTGTCGGGGCCGAAGGCGGCGAGATCGTAGTGCTCCAGGATGTTGAGCGCCTCGTAGGCGACCTGATCGAAGCAGCTGGTGTAATCGAGGCCGCGGTACTGCGTGGGCTGTTCCAGCAGGACACGGGGACGGTAAGCGGCCAGATCGTCTTCGGAGAGAATGCCGCCGACCGAGCGCATGTAGTCGCCGATCGCGCGCGCGATCTTGCCCTTGTAGAAGGCACCGGGGCCCTTCGCGGCAACCGCCTTCAGGGTGCGCGCAAGGGCGCTGGTGTCGATGCGCTTAGGGCCTGCTGCCCGCCCGTTGCCTTCACCCTCGGGCAGCAGCACGACGCGGGTGGCTTCAAGGAACGGGCCATCCGCCAGCCGCTCGGCGGTCCCCAGGCGGTCGGCAAAGCTTACCGCGATGCCATCCTCGGCAAGGCCGATGGCGGGCTCCAGAACGCGCTTCAGCGGCAGCTTGCCGAACAGCTCGTGCACCAGGCAGAAGCCGGCAATGGCGCCCGGCACGGCGGGCGCCAGCGCTCCGAAATCGGCCTTGTGTCCCTTGGTAAACGGGTGGCCGTAATAGGTTTCGGCCTTTTCCTCGATCTCGAACATGTCGGCGTGTGCGGCCAGGGGCGCGCGGCAATAGGAATCGATCGAGACGAAGCGGTTGTCCCTGGCCAGCCAGACCGAGATATGACCGTAGCCACCGATGCCGCAGGACGCCGGCTCGACGACGAAGGAAACGAAGGCCGCAGCCGTCAGGGCGTCGATGGCGTTGCCGCCCAGCCGGATCGCCTCGATCCCGGCCTGAGCCGCCAGCGGATGACCGCCGCTGCAGACCCCGCGCTCGGCCTCGACGGGGGTGTGGGTAAAAACAGGCTGGCTGGTGATCATGGGCTGCTCCGATGGACCCGTCTCAGTGAGGCGCGGCCTCTACGATGGTCCAGAAGTCGTCCGGCTTGAGGCTGGCGCCGCCGACCAGCGCGCCGTTGACGTGGGGCACGCGCAGCAGTTCATGGGCGTTGCCCGCGTTCACCGAGCCACCGTAGAGCAGGCGCACGCCCTGCCCTTCGGAATCCAGAATGGAGACCAGTTCGGCGCGCAGCACGTCGTGAATCTCGGCGACATCGCCGGGGGTTGCCGTGTTGCCGGTACCGATCGCCCAGATCGGCTCGTAGGCGACGACCGTGTTCGCAGCATTGGCCGAGGGCGGCAGGGAACCGGCGAGCTGACCGCTCACCACCGCTGCGGCCCTGCCCTGTTCACGCTCCTCGGCGCTTTCGCCCAGGCAGACGATGGCGACCAGCCCGGCGCGGTGCGCGGCGGCAGCCTTGGCGGCGACCAGGGCATCGTTCTCGCCATGGTCGCGGCGGCGCTCGGAGTGGCCGACGATGACATGACTGCAACCGAAATCGGCGAGCATGGATGCAGCGACATCACCCGTGAAGGCGCCCTTGTCCTCGGCGTGGCAGTCCTGTCCGCCCACGGCAAGCGGGCTGCCCTTGGCGGCGGCGATGACATCGGCGATCAGGATGGCGGGCGGACACACCAGCACATCGCAACCGGGCGCCGACCCTGCGGCCCTGGCCTTCAGCGCCTCGATCAGCGCCGCGCTGTCGGCCCGCAGGCCGTTCATCTTCCAATTGCCCGCGATCAGCGACTTCATCTCAACCCTCGTTTCCTGAACCTTCTACGGCTCATACCATGGTGCCGCGACCATGCCCAAGAGGCTCGGTACGCCACACCCTTCCGGGTGCTGCGGAAGCCTGCCGGAAGGGCGCGGAGCCGGGTTGCCGCCATAGGGCGCTCTCCCTAAGATGCGCGCCCTTTCGTCCCCTGTTCTGTCTCTCTGGAAAGAAGCCGATCATGTTGACCCAGATGCGCAAAGGCGCCTCCTCCTGGCCGGCCAAGGTGCTGCTGGGCGTAATCGCGCTGTCCTTCGTGGTCTGGGGCATGGGCGGCATCTTCACGGAGCGCAATGTCAACGTCGTCGGCCAGGTCGGCGATGTCGACATCGAGATCCAGCGGCTGCAGGCGACCTACAACCAGCAGGCGCGCCAGTTCGAAAGCCAGGGTTTCCAGATCGATCAGGGCAGCGACCTGTCGCGTGCCATCGCGCGGCTTGCCATGGACCAGCTTGTCGAGCGCACGCTCTACCGCATCGCCGCCGACGAGATGGGCGTTACGGTCGATGACGAGACCGTACGTGCCGATATCGCCAGCAACGGTCTGTTCCAGGATGACGACGGCCGCTTCGATCCGGGCAGCTTTACCATGGTGCTTGCCAGCAACAATCTGTCCGAAGCGGCCTATGTCAGCTCGCTGCGTGGCCAGATCGCCGATTCCCAGCTGCAGAACGGCATCGGCGCCATCCCCTACGCACCGGACTTCGCGGTCGACCTGATCTACGGCTACCGCAACGAACAGCGCACCGCCGAGATCGCCGTCATTCCCAACGACGTGCTGGCACCCACCGTGGAGCCCGCCGCCGGCGAACTGGAGGCGTTCTTCGAGGACCACGCCGACCGCTACCAGGCGCCCGAGTATCGGACAGGCAACTATGTGGCGATCTACCCGGCCGACCTGGCTCCGGAGATGAGCGTCACCGAGGACGAACTGCGGGACTATTACGATGCCAACGAGGCGCGCTGGATCGAGCCCGCGCAGCGCGACGTTCGCCGCATGGCCTTTGCCACCATGGAAGAGGCCCAGACGGCCAGCGACCGGGTTGCGGCCGGCGAGGACTTCGATGCGGTTGCCGCCGACATGGGCAGCGACGTGCTCGATCTGGGCACGGTCGGGCGCTCCGACCTGTTTGGTGACCTGACCGAGCCGATCTTTGCCCTTGAGGCGGGCGAACCCAGCGCGCCCATCGCCTCGCCGCTGGGCGGCTATCTGGTCGCGGAGGTGACGGCGATCCAGCCGGAGGTGGTGGAGAGCTTCGAGGAAGCGCGCGACGAGGTCGCCAACCAGCTCGCCCTGGAGAAGGCCTATGACGCCATGTACGGCCTCTCGGACGATCTCGACAACCTGCTTGCCGGCGGGGACAGCATCGCCGATGCCGCCCAGGCCCTGGGCCTGGAATACAAGACGGTGACCGAAGTCGACGCTGCGGGCAATGCACGCGATCCGCTCTCCCTGCAGGCGATCCCGGATGCGCCCGAGTTCCTGGTGGAGCTTTTTGCCGCCGCTCCGGGTTTTGCCTCGCCCGTCATCGAAACCGACGACGGCGCCCTGATGGCCGTGGACGTGACCGCGATCGAGCCTGCCCGCCCGCTGACCTTCGAGGAGGCCCGTGACCGGGTCGCCGCCGACTGGCGGACCGAGCGTCAGAACGATCTTGCCAGCCAGGCCGCCGAGCAGGCTGTAGCCGGTCTCGACAAGGCGGGCGAACTTTCCGGCGCCTTCCCCGATATCGAGATTGCCGTGGAACAGCCGGGCGCGTTCCGCCGCAGCGAGGCGCCCGAGATCGATGGCGTGAACCTTGATGTCGTGGCCGCCCTCTTTGCCGCCCAGCCCGGCGATGTGGTGGTCCTGCCTGCCGATGGCGCAGAGGCCCAGGTGGTTGCCCGGCTGGTCTCGGTGGAGCCGGCCGATCCCGCCGCAGACGAAGAAGGCGTGGTCGCCCTGCGCGACACCCTGACGAGCGCCATGATCAGCGACGTTGGCGATCAGTTCCGCGGCCTGCTGCGGTCCGAGCACGAGATCACGGTCGATCAGGCCATGATCGACCAGTATTTCTGACCATGGACGTCCTTCCCGACTACGACGGCTTCGAGGCCGGCTACCGCACGGGCAAGCCGCAGGTCGTCTGGACCAAGCTGGTCGCCGACCTGGAGACGCCGGTCTCGGCGATGATGAAACTCGCCGCCGGCCAGAGCCACGCCTTCCTGCTGGAATCCGTGGAGGGGGGCGCGGTGCGCGGACGTTACTCGATCATCGGCCTCAAGCCCGACCTGATCTGGCGCTGCAGCGACGACCGTGCCGAGATCAACCGCAACGCCCGCTATGATCCGGATGCCTTTGTCGCCGAGCCCGTCGGCGCGATCGAATCCCTGAAGGAACTGGTGCGGGCCTGCCACATCGACCTGCCCGAAAGCCTGCCGCCGATGGCGGCCGCCCTGGTGGGTTACGTCGGCTACGAGATGGTCCGACTGATGGAGCACCTGCCGACCCAGGAGCCGCGCACCATCGACGTGCCCGACGGTTATCTGGTGCGCCCCACGATCATGGCGATTTTCGACAACGTCGCCGACGAGGTGACGGTGGTGACGCCGGTGTGGCCGTCTTCGGAGGTCAGCGCGCGGGCGGCCTACGGCCGGGCATGCGAGCGGCTGGCCGATGTCGTCGCCGACTTCGACCGTCCCCTGGCCCACCGCCAGGACGCGCTGGTGCCCGAAAGCCTGCCCGAACCGGTTTCCAACACCAGCCACGAGCGTTTCCTGGAGATGGTCGGGGCCGGCAAGGATTACATCGCCGCGGGCGATGCCTTCCAGATCGTGCTGTCGCAGCGCTTCGACGTGCCCTTCACCCTGCCGCCGCTCGCCTACTACCGCGCCCTGCGCCGGGTGAACCCCTCGCCCTTCCTGTTCTACCTGGATTTCGGCGATTTCTCCGTCGTCGGTTCCAGCCCCGAGATCCTGGTGCGTGTGCGTGACGACAAGGTGACGATCCGGCCGCTGGCCGGAACCCGCAAGCGCGGCATCGACCGCGCCGACGACGAGCGCCTGAGCGAGGAGCTGCTCGCCGATCCCAAGGAGCGCGCCGAGCATCTGATGCTGCTCGACCTGGGCCGCAACGATGTCGGGCGTGTTTCGAAGATCGGCACGGTCAACGTCACCGAGCGCTTCCAGATCGAGTACTACAGCCACGTCATGCACATCAGCTCGAACGTCGAGGGCGAGCTCGATCCGGCCTATGACGCCATCGACGCGCTCGTTGCGGGGTTCCCCGCCGGCACGGTGAGCGGCGCGCCCAAGGTGCGGGCGATGGAGATCATCGACGAGCTGGAGACCGACCGGCGTGGCGTCTATGGCGGCGCCATCGGATATTTCTCCGCCAATGGCTCCATGGACACCTGCATCGCCCTGCGCACCGCCGTCATCAAGGATGGTGTGCTGCATGTCCAGGCGGGTGCCGGCGTGGTGGCAGACAGCGTGCCCGAGGCCGAGCACCAGGAGTGCCACAACAAGGCGCGCGCCCTGCTGCGTGCGGCCGAGGAAGCCATCCGCTTCGCCGGACGGGGCAACCTCAACCGCTGAACCCTCACTGGCCGGCGTGCTGTGCCAGGAGCATGGCGCGGCTGGCGATGATGCGGCTGGCCGGCACCAGCATGATGCCCCGCGCCTGCGCCTGCGGCAGCCATGCCGCCAGGGCCGCAATCGTGGCGTCGTGGGGGTGGCCGATGCCGATGGCAAAGCCCTGCCGGCGCGCAACGTCTTCCAGCCGGTCGAGCTGGGCGAGTACGGCCTGAACCTCGGGAATGTTGTCCAGGAACACGTCCCTGCGGGCTGCCGGAATGCCGCGCGCCAGCGCGCTGTCGTAGGCGATTGAAGCTGCGCTTGTGACCGAATCGACGAACAGCAGATCACGCCGTTGCAGCTCGGCCATGACCAGCGCCATGGCCTCGGCATCCTGGGTCAGCAGGCTGCCCATGTGGTTGTTGACGCCGACATAGCCGCTGAATCGATCAAGGTTCCAGGCCAGCTCCGTTGCAAGCTGCCGCGCATCGAGGCTCTCGAGAAGAGCGTGGGGACCGGGATCGACGGTTGAGTCGATCGGTTCCATCGGCAAATGCAGAAACAGCTCGTGGCCGCGCTCACGCGCCAGCTTTGTCTGTTCGTCGAGATGTTCACCATAGGGCATGAACGCCATCGTCAGGGGCGCCGGCAGATCGGCGACACGGGCACTGCGCGCGACGTTGAGCCCCAGGTCGTCGATCATGATGGCGATCATCGGCGGCCCCGCAGCGTCTCCCTGCAGGAGTGCCGTCGCCGTATCGGGCTGTGCCGGGCCGGTCTCGGTGATGACCACCTCGCCTTCTTGGGCCTCGGCATTGACCTCGGCGGACACGGGCCGCTCCTGTGGCAGGGGCGTGCGTTCCAGGGCGGTGTTGTCGTTGTCCAGGGTCAGCCACCAGGTCGTGCGCATGGCGATCTCGGGAGGCTGCGAGGCCTCGTCCGGCGCGAGGGCACCGTAGAGCAGGATGACCTCCGGCATGGTGTGGGGCGGTCCAGGAATGGGTGCGGGCGTCTCCCCCTCCTCGGGCGTCACGTTGTGCGCCGTGAGCAGCAGATAGAGCTCCCCGGGCCTATGAGGTGGACCGGGAAGAATTGGCAGCTGTACGACGGCCAGGCTATCGCGTTGAAGCCATTGCAGCGCCAGCTCGGAACCCGTGTGCGGCGGACCGGGAAGCGTTGCCGTGTCGGCCTCCTGCCGTTGGGACGCGCTGCCTGCGGTGAGCAGCGCATAGAGTTCTGCAGGCCTGTGTGGGGCTCCGGGCAGAACCCGAGGCGGTTCCACGACAACCAGCCGGTCACGGGCAAGCCACTGCAGGGCCAGTTCGGAGCCGGTATGGGGTGCGCCGGGCCGCACCTGGCCGGAAGGTTCGTCCACGGGCAGCTGCTCTGCCGGGGCGTCCGCAGCGGTCAGCCGGAAGAACAGCAGAGCGAGTTCAGCGGGGCGGTGAGCCGGGCCGCTGACGATCAGCGGTGCCGCCGGCGGTTCGGGCGCTGCCAACGGCTCCACGGTAATCGCTGAGGCGATTGGCGGAACGTCAGGCGCGGCGTAGGGGATGGACGCCGCTTCTACGGGGGGCGGCACGGGTGCCGGAGGCACCATCAGCGATGTCGCAAGCCAGCCGGTCAGGAGGCCGGCAAGGCAGGCCGCCGCGACGCTGCAGACCGGCATGGCAAGCCGGCGCAGCGGCCGAAGGACCGCCGCGATACCGTGCCGCAGGGAGAAGGCCTGACCATTCGTCATCGCGGCGCAGTCTCCATGCGAAGGTGAAGGCGCGCAAGACACGGCCAGCCGCGTTGTTCCGCGCGGACTTGCACGTTATGTTCCGCCCCCACCTGCCCCGGAACCGACGCCATGCCGTCCGCCAGCGACCAACCCCATCTCGTGCTGATCGATAACTACGACAGCTTCACCTACAACCTCTGGCACTATCTGGGGCAGCTCGGCGCGCACACGGTGGTCCATCGCAACGACCAGATCACGGTCGACGGCGTGATGGAGACGGGCTGCGACGGTATCGTGATCTCGCCGGGTCCCTGCGATCCCGACCGGGCCGGCATCTGCCTTGATCTGATCGCGCGTGCCGCCAAGGAGGAGAAGCCCCTGTTCGGCGTGTGCCTGGGCCATCAGGCGATCGGCCAGGCCTTCGGCGGCACGATCGAGCGTTCGCCCGTGCCCATGCACGGCAAGGTCTCCGCGGTGACGCACGACGGCAGCGGCGTCTTCCGCCAGCTTCCCAATCCCTTCCAGGCGACGCGCTACCATTCCCTGACCATCGCGCCCGGCAGCGTTCCCGACTGTCTGGCGGTCAACGCCAAGGCCGACGACGGCGTCATCATGGGTGTGCGGCACCGCGAGCTGCCGATCCACGGCGTTCAGTTCCACCCCGAAAGCATCGAGTCCGAACATGGCCATGCGCTGATGCGCAACTTCCTTGCCGAAATCGAGATCCGGAGGCGCAAGTGAGCGATCCAGCAACCGACCTCAAGCCCTTCATCGCCAAGGCGGCAAGCGGCAAGCCGCTCTCGGCACAGGATGCCGGTGCGGCCTTCGACGTCATCATGGAGGGTCAGGCGACCCCGGCCCAGCTTGGCGGTTTCCTGATGGCTCTCGCGGTGCGCGGCGAGAGCGTCGATGAGATCGCCGGCGGCGCCCGCGCCATGCGCGCCCGCATGCACCGCATGCGCGCGCCGGAAGGCGCCATCGACATCGTCGGCACGGGCGGCGACGGCCGCCGTACCCTCAACATCTCCACGGCGACCGCCCTGGTCGTGGCCGGTTGCGGCGTGACCGTGGCCAAACACGGTAACCGCGCCGCCTCCTCTCAGTCCGGTGCGGCCGACGTGCTTTCGGCCCTGGGCGTCAACCTGGAGGCCGACTACGAGACGGTGCAGCGGGCCATCGACGCCGGTCTCGGCTTCATGATCGCGCCGCGCTACCACAGCGCCATGCGCCATGTGATGCCCACACGCGTCGAACTGGGCGCGCGCACGGTGTTCAACCTGCTGGGCCCGCTCTGCAATCCCGCCGAGGTGAAGCTCTACATGCTGGGCGTGCCCGCCGAGCGCTGGGTCGAGCCGGTTGCCCGGGTGCTGGGCGAACTGGGTGCGGAGCGCGCCTGGGTCGTCCACAGCGGCGACGGCTGCGACGAACTCACCCTCTCGGCGCCCAACACGGTCGCCGTGCTGAAGAACGGCAAGGTCACGATGACGTCGGTCGGCGCGGCCGATGCGGGCCTGCCCGAACACCCGTTTGCCGCCATCGGCGGCGGCAGCCCCGCCGAGAATGCAGAAGCGCTTTCCGCCCTGCTCGACGGCGCCGCGGGTGCCTACCGTGACACCGTGCTGCTCAATGCCGCCGCGGCACTGATCGTCGCCGGCAAGGCGGGCGACCTGAAGCAAGGCGCGGCCATCGCGGCGCAGGCCATCGACGGTGGAGCGGCGCGCGAGAGCCTCGCCCGGCTGGTCGCCATCACCACCGGCAAGGGTTGATCCGTCGTGGCCGATATCCTGGAGAAGATCTGCGTCGACAAGCGCACCCATGTCGCAGCCTGCAAGGCGCGGCAGAGCCTGGCCGACCTCGAGGCCGCCGCCATGGCGACGCCGGAGCCCCTGGGCTTCGCTGCCGCCCTGGAACGCGGCGCGGCCGATAGCGGCTGGGGCCTGATCGCCGAAATCAAGCGCGCCTCGCCCAGTGCGGGCGAGATCCGGCCGGACTTCGATCCTGCTTCCCTGGCGCGGGCCTATCGCGCCGGCGGCGCCTCATGCCTTTCGGTGCTGACCGACGTGCCCTATTTCAAGGGCAGCGACGCCTATGTCCTGGAGGCCAAGTCCGCGAGCGGATTACCCTGCCTTCGCAAGGACTTCATGATCGATCCTTATCAGGTGGTTGAAGCCCGCGCCATCGGCGCCGACTGCATCCTGATCATCATGGCGGCGGTCGATGACAGCCTTGCCGCAGAGCTGGCGGCCACCGCGGCGGCATGGAAGCTCGACGTTCTGGTCGAGGTCCACGACGGCGAGGAACTCGACCGCGCCCTGAAGCTCGATTGCCGCCTTCTGGGCATCAACAACCGCAACCTGAAGACCCTGGCGGTCGATCTGGCGACGACCGAGGCTCTGGCGCCTCGGGTGCCTGCCGGGCGCGTGGTGGTCTGCGAAAGCGGCATCAAGCGCCACGGCGACCTCGAACGCATGGCCGCCAGCGACGTGCGCTGCTTCCTGGTCGGCGAACACCTGATGCGCCAGCAGGACGTCACAGCGGCGACCCTGGAGCTTCTGGGCCGCGCGGCGGGCACGGCGGCGGCGCAATGAGCGGGCGTCTCACCCACCTCGACGAAGCCGGCCATGCCCGCATGGTCGATGTGTCCGACAAGGACGACACGGTGCGCATCGCCGTCGCCCAGGGCCGCGTTGCCATGCTGCCTGAGACCCTGGCGCTGATCGTCGACGGCAAGGTCGCCAAGGGCGACGTGCTGGCCGCTGCCCGCATTGCCGGCATCATGGCCGCCAAGAAGACCTCCGACCTGATCCCGCTCTGCCACCCCCTCGCCCTCTCCAAGGTCGAGGTCGTGCTGGAGCCGGATGCCGCCGGCTCGGCCATCGCAATCACCGCGACCTGCAAGCTGACCGGGCGCACCGGTGTCGAAATGGAGGCGCTGACGGCTGTCTCCGTCGCTGCGCTGACGGTCTATGACATGTGCAAGGCCGTGGACCGGGGCATGACCATCGAGGCGGTGCGCCTGACCCACAAGTCGGGCGGCAAGTCCGGAACCTGGGAGCGCCCATGATCCCCGTGGCCGAGGCCCGGCAGCGGATTCTGGAAGCCTTTGCGCCGCTGCCCGCCGAGCAAGTGGCGGTGTCGCAGGCCGACGGACGGGTGCTGGCGCAGGATGTCGCCGCTCGCGTCACCAAGCCGCCTCAGGATGTCTCCGCGATGGACGGCTATGCCGTGCGCGCCGCCGACGTGGCAAAGGTGCCGGTCGAACTGACGGTGGTCGGCGAGGCCCCGGCAGGCGGCGCCTACGGCAAGACCCTGGGCCAGGGCGAGGCCGTGCGCATCTTCACCGGCGGGCCCCTGCCCGCGGGCGCTGATTCCATCGTCATCCAGGAAAACACGGAACGCGACGGCGACCGGGTGACGGTAACGACCAGTGTCGAGAAGGGCCGGTTCGTGCGCGCCAGGGGCCTCGACTTCAAGGAAGGCGACATCGGCTGCAGCGCAGGCGAGCGCCTTGGCGCGCGCCAGATCGGCCTGATCGCGGCGATGAACGTGCCCTGGGTCATGGTCACGCGCCGCCCCCGCATCGCCATCCTGGGAACCGGCGACGAGATCGTGAACCCCGGCGATCCCCTGGGCCCCAACCAGATCATTTCGTCCAATTCGCTGGCGCTGGCCGCCATCGTGCGCGAGGCGGGCGCCGAGGCGCTCAACCTCGGCATCGCCACCGACAACGAGGTCTCCCTGCGGCGCATGATCGCGGGCGCCCGTCAGGCGGACCTGCTGGTGGTCTCCGGCGGCATGTCGGTGGGCGAACACGACCTCGTGCGCCATGTCCTGGGCGATGACGGGCTGGAACTAGACTTCTGGAAGATTGCCATGCGCCCGGGCAAACCGCTCACCTTCGGCCGCCTGGGC
>CALLQH010000108.1 GCA_938014945.1 uncultured bacterium
TCGACGATCTCGGGGAACTGCTGCTGCAGCAGGGGAATGAAGACCTCGTTCAGCGCCTCGCCCAGGACGCTGGGCTCGTCGGGCGGGCGCCCGGTGAAGGTCGAAAGGTAGATCGGGTCGCGCCGCATGGTGATGGCGCTGACCGTGAAGACCGGGAAGGGCTCGACCGAGTTGTAGTAGCCGGTGTGATCGCCGTAGGGCCCCTCGTCGCCGTAGTCGGTCAGCGAGACATGACCCTCCAGCACGATCTCGGCGGTGGCCGGCACCTTCAGCGGCACGGTCTTGCAGTCGACCAGCTCCACCTTGGCGCCGCGCAGCAGGCCGGCGAACTGGTATTCGCTCAGCGTGTCGGGCACCGGCGTCACGGCCGCCAGGATCGTGCCGGGATCGGCGCCGATGACCACGGCGGCGGGCAGGGGTTCGGGCTTCCGGTCCTTCCAGCGGGCATGGTGCTGGGCGCCGCCGCGATGTTTCAGCCAGCGCATCAGCGTCGTGTTCTTGCCCGTCACCTGCATGCGGTAGATGCCGAGGTTGGGCGTGTCGCGCTTGTCGCCGCCGGGGCCCTGCGTCACGACCAGCGGCCAGGTGATGAGCGGCGCGGGCTCGCCCGGCCAGCAGGTCTGGATCGGCAGGCGGGCGAGGTCGATGTCCTCGCCCTGCAGCACGACTTCCTGGCACGGCGCCTTCGAGACCGTCTTCGGCTTCATCGCCATCACGGTCTTCAGCAGCGGGAACATCTCCAGCGCCTCGCGCCAGCCGCCCGGCGGTTCGGGCTGGCGCAGGAAGGCGAGCGTCTCGCCGACCTCGCGCAGCCGCTCGGGTGTGCGCTCCATGCCCAGCGCGACGCGTTTCACCGTGCCGAACAGGTTGACCAGAACCGGCATGTCCCAGGTCCGCCCGTCGGCGGTGCGCACGTTCTCGAACAGCACGGCCGGGCCGCCTTCGGCGAGCAGGCGGGTCTGGATTTCGGTCATTTCCAGCTCGGGCGAAACCGGTGTCGTGACACGGCGCAGGTCGCCGGCCGCCTCCAGCTTGGCAATGAAATCGCGCAGGGATGCGTAGGCCATGGCCGCCTTCGTGGGGCAAGGTCGCGCGGGGGTCAAGCGCGCCGGGCTTGACCGGGCGTGCGCGGCCAGCGACAAGGGCGCTGCCCGCCCCCGGATGCTGCTCCCCTGGGGCCGGCCGCGGCAGGGCGTTCGACGCCGCGACGGATCACCCCAGTGCAGCCTTCGATCCAGGAGCGCTTTCCATGAGCGACAAGCCCGATATGTGGAACGACTTCGCCGTCCAGGCGGAGGACCTCAACGCGATGCCGCACGAAAACACCTATGCCGGCGTTGCCAGCTTCCTGCGCCGTCCCTACCGCAAGGACCTTACCGAGGCCGAGGTGGCCGTCGTCGGCGTGCCCTTCGACACCGCCACGACCAACCGGCCCGGCACCCGCTTCGGCCCGCGCGGCATCCGCGCGGCCTCGACCGATCTCGCCTTCGAACAGCATATCTACGGCTGGGGTTTCCATCCGGTCAGCGAGCTGAAGATCGTCGACCACGGCGATATCCCGATCGACTTCAACCGGCCCGAGACGGTGCCCGACCAGATCGAGAACTATGTCGCCTGGATGGTTTCCCAGGACGTGAAGGTGCTCAGCCTCGGCGGCGACCACTTCATCACCTGGCCGCTGCTGAAGGCGCACGCCACGAAATACGGCAAGCCGCTTTCGCTGATCCACTTCGATGCCCACAGCGACACCTGGGCAGACGAACACGAGGACGGCATCAACCACGGCACCATGTTCTGGCATGCCGCGCGCCAGGGTTTCGTCGATCCGAAGACCTCGGCCCAGATCGGCCTGCGCACGGTCAACTTCGACACCATGGGCTTCAACATCTTCGATGCCCCCTTCGTCCACGAGCACGGTGTCGGCCGCGTGATCGAGGAGGTCCGCCGGATCGTCGGCGACAATCCGGTCTATCTCACCTTCGACATCGACTGCCTCGACCCGGCATTCGCGCCCGGCACCGGCACGCCGGTCTGCGGCGGGCTCTCCAATGCCCAGGCCATGGCGATCGTGAAGGGCCTGCAGGGCATCAACCTGATCGGCGCCGATCTGGTGGAGGTCTCCCCACCCTACGACCATGCCGAGATCACGGCGCTGGCCGGCGCCACCCTGGCGCTTTCCTTCCTGGGCCTCTTCGCGCGCGCGCCCAAGGGCGGTGCGTGATGAACCGGGGGTGAGCGCGCCTTCCCTGCGGCGTCTGCATCCGGCGCGCCGGCTGGCCCACGAGCGGCTGGCCGGCGTGCCGGAGGATGCGGCCTGGCAGCAGCCCTTGTTTGCCCTCTTCGAGGCGCAGGCCGCCGCGGCCCCCGGCCGTGCCGCGCTGCATGCGGGCGAACGGGTTTTCAGCTACGGCGAACTCCACGCCCAGGTGCTGGCGCTGGCCGGCCGCCTGCAGGCCGCCATGCCGGAGGGGCCGCGCCCGGTGCTGGTGCCGGCCCGTCAGGGCCCGGCGCAGCTCCTGGCGATGCTCGCCTGCCTGCGCATCGGCGCGCCCTATGTGCCGCTCGATCCCACCCAGTCGGTCCTGCGCAACCGCCACGTCGCCATGCTGTCGGCGCCGGTGGTGGTCGCCTGTCTGGCGCCCGGGCGCGAGCTAGCCGCCATGCTGGCAGGCGAGGGGCCGGTGGTGGCAATCGACGGCGATGGACCGTCCGCCGAGCTGCCGCCGGACCTGCCGGGGCCGGAGCGTCCGGCCATGGTGGTCTTCACCTCCGGCTCCAGCGGCGTGCCCAAGGGCATCGTGCTGAGCCAGGGCGAGATCGCCCGCGCCTGCCGCGCCAAGGCCCTGACCTATGCCCTGGGGCCCGATGACGTGATCGCCGCCACCTCGGCGCCGGCAACCATCGGCATGTTCATCAATGTGCTCGCACCACTGCTCTGGGGCGCAGAGGCGGTGCTGATCCCGGAAGGCAGCGGCGTCTCGTCGGTGGTCGCGGCGTTCGCGCGCCATCGCGTGACCCACTATGCCGCCTATGTGGGGTTCCTGCGCCTGATGCTCGAGCATGAGGGGGCGGCGGAGGCCTTTGCCGCCGTTCGCCTGCTGGGCCTGCACGGCGACAAGCTGTCCTGGCCCGAGGTTGCGCGTGTGCGCCGGTCGCTGCCGCCAGGCACGCGCCTCAGCCACGACTATGGCATGACCGAATGTTCCTGGATCACAGGCTGGATTCTGCCCGCCGCCTGCGATGTCTCTGAGGGGACGGTCGCGCTGGGCTATGCCCAGCCGGACCTCGAGGTCTGGCTTGCCGATGCGGAGGAGGCCGCCGACGGCGGCCTTTCGGGTACGCTCTGCGTGGCGCTGGACCGCGGCCATGTCGGCTACTGGCGCGATCCCCGGCAGGAAGCCGCACGGCTGCGCGATCATCCCGATGACCCGGACCGCGTCCTTCTGCTGACCGGCGACGTGGTCGCGTTGGCACCCGACGGCCTCTTCACCTTCCTGGGCCGCGCCGACGACCAGATCAAGGTGCGCGGCTGGCGTGTCGAACCCGGCGAGATCGAGGCCGCGGCGCTGCGCGCGCCCGCGGTGGGTGCTGCCGGTGTCGTGGCGCGCCGTGACGATGCCGGCATCGTGCAGGCCGTCGCGCTTCATGTTGCCCCGGTGGCGGGCCGTGTCATCGACGAGCAGAAGCTGGCGGCTCACCTGCGCAAGGTCCTGCCCAACACCATGTGGCCGGCCGAGATCGTGGTCTCCGAGACGCTGCCCCTGACCGCAAGCCACAAGATCGACCGTGCCCGCCTGGCCGAACGCGATGCCAGCCACCTGGACCGGGCCGCTGCGGCCGAACCCGCGGCCGGCGGCGCCTGGCCCGATCCGCTGGCCCGCCGCATCGCCGCGGTTCTCGCCAGGGAACTCGAGGTCCCCGCCGTGGCCGAGGACGCGAACTTCGGCGCCCTGGGCGGCGATTCGCTGAAGGCGCTTTCGGCCGCGCTCCATGTCGAGAAGGTCTTCGGCATCACGATCGACCCTGCCGTGCTGCTGACCGCAGAACCCCTGGGCGAGGTCGTCGCGGACATCGCTGCCCAGGTACGCGAGGAAACAGCGCCGGGTTGAGTGCGCCCCTCAAGGAATCGTTTTGGGTTGCATGAGTTATACAACTTTCTAGGGTGTCGCATCGTCAACGGTCCACGGGGGGGACCTTTTCCATGCGTAACCTTTTCATTGTCGCGGCTGCGACGTTGCTCGGCCTGATGTCGGGCGCCTGCTCCACGATTGTTTCCGGCACCGATCAGTCGGTCACCGTGATCACCGAACCTTCCGGTGCCGAATGCACGCTCGAGCGCGACGGCGTCGCCATCGCCGTCATCAATCCGACGCCCGGCACTGTGAACGTCGACAAGTCCTCGCAGAACATTTCCGTGCTCTGCACGCGCGAAGAGCACCAGGACAGCGCAGGCGTGCTCTCGTCGACCTTCGAGTCGATGACCTTCGGCAACATCCTGTTCGGCGGCGTCATCGGCGTGGCGATCGATGCTTCCTCGGGCGCGATGAACCAGTACCCGGACAGTGTCACCATCGTCATGGTGCCTGATTCCTTTACCAGCAATGCGGCGCGCGACGAGTTCTTCGACAGACGCATCGCACGGGTCGAGCAGGAACACGACACGGCGGTGGCGAGCGCCAAGGCCAGCACCAAGTGCAAGAAGGATCCCGAGCATCCCGACTGCATTGATCTGCTGAAGCAACTCGACACCGCGCGCGACACCGAGATCGCTACCCTGGAACGCCAGAGAGCGAACGCCGTCGTGCAATGAGGCCATTGCGCCATCTCGTCTGGGCCGCCGCCGCACTCGCGGCGGCGGCCTGTTCCTTTGAAGCCTTCCCCGGAGCGCGGTGAGGCAGACCTCAGGCCGGATGCAGGTTGGCGCGCAGGAAGTCGCAGATCAGGTCGTATTCGCGTTTTGCCGCCTTGCCCTTGAAGCGGGCGCGCATGAAGCCGTGGATCATGCCGCGCGCCTCGCGGTAGGTGACGTCGCCGCCGGCCAGGGCCAGCTTGCTGGCAAAGACCCGGCCATCGTCGCGGATCGGGTCGATCTCGGCCGAATGCACCCAGAACGGCGGCAGGCCGGAAAGGTCGCTCGCCATCACCGGGCGGGCATAGGGATCGTCGGTGTCGCGGGCATCGGGCAGGTAGAGATCGCGGTACTTGATCGTGCCTGCCCGCGTCAGACCGGGGCCGTCCGCATGTTCCCTGTAGGACGGCTGGTCCTGGTCGAGGCCGGTGCCGGGATAGATGATCGCGGCGCAGGCAAGCTTCAGCGCACCTGTGTCGCGCGCCTTCAGCGCCATCACGGCCGCCAGGTTGCCGCCGGCGCTGTCGCCGGCCACGGCGATGCGGCTGCTGTCGATGTCGAGGCGCGCGCTGTTTCCCGCAAGCCACAGCAGGGTCGTCCAGCAGTCGTTGACCGCGGCCGGGTAGGGGTGTTCGGGCGTCAGCCGGTAATCGACGGAAACAACCACGGCGCCGGCCTGCTCGGCAAAACCCCAGGCCACCGCATCGGAACTGTCGAGATCGCCCAGCATGAAACCGCCGCCGTGCATGTAGACGATGGCCGGCGCATTGGGGCCTGCCGCTGCGGGGCGGTAGAGGCGCACCGGCACGTTGTAGTCGGCGTTGTCGACGACCTCGTCCCAGACCTTCATGTCGGCGGGATGAGGTTCGTTGAGCGCGCGCGTGTAGGCGAACCAGAAGCGGCGCTGCTCATCGGGCGTCTCGCCCTTGGGCCCGGCGGCATCGCGTGCGGCCAGCAGATACTGCATGTCGGGATGCAGCAGTTTGTCGGTCATGAACGCCTCCCTGCGGTCGCCCCGATCCTACAGATCGCGGCGGCGGACGCCAGCCGTTGACCCCGGCGGCGGCGCGCCGCAGGCTGCGCCGCTAGGGATCAAGGGGAGCAAGGCATCATGGATCAGATCTGGCAGTTGCCGATCGCACGCACGCACGAGATCGCGGGCAACGCGGGCGGTATCGCCTTCGTCGGCGGGGCTGGTGATTTCGACGGCAAGGGCGCAATCCGCCACCCCGGCGATCTTCCCGCCCAGCTTGCCGGCTCGCTCGACAATGTCGAGGCGGCGCTCAACGTCGAGGGCTGCAGCCTCGCCGATGCGGTACGGATCAAGCTGTTCTACAGCGCCGATGCCGGCATGGATGCCTGGCAGGTGATCGCGGCGATCCAGACGCGCATCGGCGTGCAGCCCGCGCCCGCCATCACCGCCAACCCCGTGCCCATGCAGCCCTTCGCCGGCCAGCTCGTGCAGATCCAGGCGATCGCCATTCCCCGCTGGCGCGACGGCGATGATGTGCGGGTCGTCGAGGAGGACGTGCCGCAGGCCGCGCGCGGTCTGTTCTCCCATCCCAAGGTGACGCGCGGCCTGCGCGCGGGCGAGTTCTTCTCGATCCCCGGCCGCACCGCCGCCGACGAGCAGGACCAGGTCTCGGGCGACGGCATCGCCCAGACCCATGTCATCATGAAACGCCTGACCGAGACGGCCGCGGCGCTGGGCTGCACCCTGCAGGATGCGATCAAGAAGGAAGGCTACTACTTCGGCACCGACATGCAGCAGTGGGCGAGCATGGCCGCGATCCGCGCCAGCTACTTCCGCGAACCCGCCGCCGTCGCCACCGTGGTGCCTGCCCACGTGCTGCACCCGCAAGGTGCGGTGACCAAGGTGGAGGTGCTGGGCTACCGCGAATCCTGGAACGGCTTCGACAAGTACATCCCGCGCGAGGACAGCTGGCCCAAGCGCGTCTGGGACTGGCCGATCCCCGTGCCCTACCGCCAGGGCAGCCGCCTGCGCGGCGCCATCTGGACCGGCGGGCAGGTGCCCTTCGAGGTCGGATTCAACGGCGGCAAGGCGGCCTATGCCGGCGACCTGGTCCGCCAGACCCGCTTCACCATGCGCTACGTCGACGACATCCTGGCCGGCTTCGGCAAGACCAGCGCCGACCTGCGCCTGCTGGTCTGCTACTTCACCTCCGACGGCAAGGAGGAGACGACCCGCCGCTTCCTCGATGCCGTCGCCGACTGCGTCGCCGGCCCCCTGCCGCCGATCACCTGCGTCGCCCAGCCGCACATGCACAGTGCCGACATGACCGTGGAAATCTGGGGCGTCGCGCGGGGCTGAGCAGCGGGGCGGGGTCTACCCCAGCCCCCGATTGCCCCGTTCCGGCCGTTTGTCGGCCCAGGGCCGGTGGCTTTCCAGCACGCCGGCAAGGCGCAGGAGCTGGCGGTCGGACCACCATGGTCCGATGAGCTGCAGGCCGGTCGGCAGGCCGTCCGCGCCGAAGCCGGAGGGCACCGACAGGGCAGGATTGCCGGTCAGGTTGAAGGGGTATTGGTAGGCGGTCCAGCTCTGGCGCGTGATGCCGCACTCCCGACCGTTGATGACGACCGGCGCGGTGGCGTCGAACGCGGCATCGAGCGCCGTGCGC
>CALLQH010000109.1 GCA_938014945.1 uncultured bacterium
CAGGGCGAGGTCCACGACCTGTTCCACCGCGCCCAGCACCCATACACGCGCATGCTGCTGGAATGCGATCCCGCGCGCATCGAGGAGACGCGCCAGGAGCTGCCGACCATTTCGGGCAGCGTGCCGGATCTCATCGACCTGCCCAAGGGCTGCATCTTCTCGCCGCGCTGCCCGCGCCGCTACGAGCCCTGCAACGAATCGCCGCCCGACCACTATCCGGTGAGCGACCAGCATTCCGCCCGCTGCTTCCTGGTGCGCGATGGCCGATAACATCATCACGGTGAAGGACCTGCGTGTCCGCTTCCGCACGGCCGGGCTGGTGAAGTCGCTGGTCAAGCGCATCGACGATCCCTTCATCGACGCCGTGATGAAGGTCTCCTTCAGCCTGGGCCGCGGCGAGACCTTCGGCCTGGTCGGCGAATCCGGTTCGGGCAAGACGACGCTGGGGCGCGCCATCATCGGTCTGGTCAAGGCCCAGGAAGGCAGCATCGAATTCAACGGCCAGGAGCTGGTCGGCCTGCGCGACGGGCAGTTCCGCGAAATCCGGCGCAACATCGCGATGATGTTCCAGGATCCCGTGGCCAGCCTGTCGCCGCGCAAGAACGTGCGCGCCAGCATCACCGAGCCCTTCCGCATCCACAAGATGGGCGTTTCGAACCTGGGCGAGGAGGCGCGCCGCCTGCTCGATCTGGTCGGCCTGCACCAGGGTTTCATGGCCGCCTATCCGCACCAGCTTTCGGGTGGTCAGGCGCGCCGCGTCGGCGTCGCCCGCGCCCTGGCGCTGGAGCCCAAGCTGATCATCGCCGACGAGCCGACCGCCGGCCTTGATGTCTCGGTCCAGGGCGAGATTCTCAACCTGATGAACCGGTTGCAGCGTGAACTGGGGCTCTCCTACCTCATCATCACCCACAACCTGCCCGTGGTGCGCCACGTCTCCGACAAGCTGGCGATCATGTATCTGGGCCGCTTCGTGGAGCAGGGCTCGACGAAGGAGATCTTCGAGCGACCGGCCCATCCCTATACCCTGGGCCTGCTCGCCGCCGTGCCCGAGCCCGACCCCGACAAGCGCCGCGACAAGCTGGAGCTGCAGGGCGAGATCCCCTCGCTGATGCGCCGTCCCAAGGGCTGCGAGTTCCACACCCGCTGCCCCTTCGCCCAGGCCAAGTGCCGCGAGGTCGCGCCGACGTACGAGGAAGTCGCCCCCGGACACTGGGCAAGCTGCCACTTCCCCTTCCCCGATCCGGCCGACGCCAAGGCGATCGCACGCAGCCGTCCATGAGTTTCTCTTCGGACGCCTGGAGCGCCAACCAGGCGCTCTACGACACCATCCTTGCGATGCCGTTCAACCGCGAGCTTGCCGCAGGCACGCTCAGCGACGAACGCTTCCGCCACTACATCGTGCAGGACGCCCACTACCTGAAGGCCTATGCACGGGTCTATGCCATGGCCTCGGCACGCGCCGACACCGAGGACCTGATGGTCACCATGGCCGACTGGGCCGCCGGGACCATGCGCGCCGAGCGCAGCCTGCACGAACGCTACTTCGAGACGTTCGGCCTCTCGGCCGCGGAAGTCGCGGCCATCGAGCCGACGCCGACCTGCCTGGCCTACACCGGCTTTCTCACCGAATGCGGCGCGGTCGCACCGCTGGAAGTGACCATCGCCGCCATGCTGCCCTGCCAGTGGGTCTACTGGGAGGTCGGCCAGGCGATCGCCGCCAGGGCCGCTCCCGACAATCCGTTCGCCGCCTGGATCGCCACCTATTCGGCCGAAGGCTTCGGCGAAGCCTGCGCCCAGGGCCGGGCCGAGACCGACCGCCTGGCGGCAGCCGCCACCCCAGCCGTGCGCGAGCGCATGCACCACGCCTTCCGCAAGGCGATGCAACTGGAATACCTCTTCTGGGACAGTTCCTGGCGCCTTGAGGCCTGGCCCGCAGGCTGAACTGTCTTCAGCCCCAGAGGGCCGGCGGACAGGGGTGCATGATGTTGCCGTCGAAGGCGATGCCGGGCTCGCGGTCCTGCTTCATCAGCAGCGGGCCGTCGAGATCGACGACACGGGCGCCCTGGGCGACCAGCATGGCCGGAGCCATGGCGAGCGACGTGCCGACCATGCAGCCGACCATGATCTCCAGGCCCGCAGCCATGGCTGCCTCACGCAGCGCGAGCGCCTCGGTCAGGCCACCGGTCTTGTCGAGCTTGATGTTGACCATGCCGTAGCGGTCGGTGAGCTCTGCCACGGTGTCGCTGCCGTGGCAGCTTTCGTCGGCACAGAGGATGACGGGGCAGTCGATGCCCGCCAGGCCGCCGTCGTCGGAGGCCGGCAGGGGCTGCTCGATCATCTCGACGCCGAGCTCGGCGAGATCGCCGCCGATGGCGCGCAGCAGGTCGACGCTCCAGGCCTCGTTGGCATCCACCACAAGACGCGCCTTGGGAGCGCCGGCGCGCACCGCGGCCAGCCGCTCCAGCACCTGTTCGCCGTCGAGCTTGATCTTGAGCAGGGCGCGGTCGGCATTCCTGGCCGCCGCCGCACCCATGGCTTCCGGGCTGTCGATGGAGAGCGTATAGGCGGTGACAAGGTCGGTGGGCTGCTCCAGCCCGGCGAGTTGCCAGACCGGCTTGCCGGTCATCTTGGCCTCCAGGTCCCACAGGGCGCAGTCAAGCGCGTTGCGCGCCGCGCCGGGGGCCATGAGGGTGATGAGTTCGTGGCGGCTGGCGCCTTCCTCCACCGCGCGGCGCACCGCGGCGATCTCGGCAAGGCTGGATTCGATGGTCTGGTTGTAGCGGGGATAGGGCACCGCCTCGCCGCGGCCCTTGACGCCGTCCTCGGCAATCTCCACGACGATGACATCCGCCGCCGTCTTTGAGCCCCGCGAGATGCGGAACACCTGGGCGAGCGGCCAGGATTCGTGGGCGGATGTAAGCGAACGGTTCATGGTTTGCGGGGAGCGGCAGCGCCGCCCCCTCCCCTGGTGGCGTCCTTCCCCCCGTGAAGGGGGAAGGATCGCGTCCTACATCTTGGCCAGCACGTCGACGATCGGGCCGACGCCGCCGCGCAGCGGATCGCAGCAGGGCATGCCGAAACGCTTGGCGGTTTCTTCCATCCAGGCGTGGGCCTTGTCCTCGGGCATGGCCGAGGTGTTGATGGCAAAGCCCACGACCTTGGCCTTCGGGTTGGTCAGGCGTGCGGCACGCTCGTTGGCCTCGATGCACTCCTCCAGCGAGGGAAGAGCGCGGCCGGGAACGCCGCGCATGTGCGGGCGGGTCGGCTCGTGGCACATGATCAGGGCATCGGCCTGGGCGCCGTGCAGCAGGCCCAGGCTGACGCCGGCGAAGGAGGGATGGAACAGCGAGCCCTGGCCCTCGACGACGTCCCAGTGGTCCGGCGTGTTCTCGGGCGTCAGCCACTCGGTGGCGCCGGCGATGAAGTCGGCGATGACGCCGTCGATCGCCACGCCCTCGCCCGCAATGAAGATGCCGGACTGGCCGGTGGCGCGGAAGGTGGCGTTCATGCCGCGCGCCTGCATCTCCTTCTCGATGGCGAGCGAGGTGAACATCTTGCCCAGCGAGCAGTCGGTGCCGACGGTCAGCACGCGCTTGCCGGCCCGCTCATAACCCTTGCCGACCTTGAAGTCCTGGCTGGGCTGGCGCACGTCGAACAGGGTGCGGCCATGTTTCTTTGCGGCTTCGGCAAGCTGGGGAATGTCGGCCATGCGCTTGTGCATGCCCGCCATCACGTCCATGCCGGATTCCAGGGCCTGCAGGATCGTGGGGATCCAGCTGTCGGGAATGAAGCCGCCAGCGTTGGCGACGCCCAGCAGCATGGTCTTGCAGCCGGCGGCCGCCGCCTCGGCAGGCGTCATGTCCGGCAGCTTGAGGTCCTGGGTGCAGCCTTCCAGGCGGATCTGAGCCTTGGCCTTCTCAGGCCGCCAGATCTTGACGCCGGTGCAGCCCTTGATCGAAAGCTCGTCCTGGGCGTCGCCGAGGAAAAGCAGATAAGGCGAACCCGCCTTTTCCATGATGTCGTTCCTTCCCGCTGTTGGCCGTGCGTCGTTACAGCGCGCCGGCTCGAATCGGCGCGATCTTACCGATTTGGCCCCGCGATGAAAGCCGACAAACGCTTATCGGTGCCGTTCGAGAAAGCCTTCCACAAGGGCGCGATAGGCTTCCGGCTCGTCCCGGGCGGGCATGTGGCCGCTGTCGGCGAAGACCACCATTTCCGATCCGGACACGGCGGCATGGATTTCCGCACCCTCGCGGATGGTGAGATAGTCGTGGACGCCGTTGAACACCAGGCAGGGTGCGGTGAAGGCGCGCAGGTCCTCGAGGCGCGACCAGCCGCGCAGACTGCCGCTGCAGGAGAAATCGGCCGGGCCCCACAGGGCCATCTGGATCTGCATGTTGGGCTTGAAGTCGCCTTCGGGAAGCGACCCGAGCGTCGGCAGGCGGTCCTGGTGGCGGCAGTAGAAGAGCGTGCGGAAGGCCTGGTATTCGGCAGCGTCGAGCGTGCCGGCCGCCTCGTGGCGGTCGACCATGGTCTGGGTCTCGACACCGAAGGCGCCGATCAGGCGGCGCAGTTCGGCCATGTGGAGCGGCATGTCGGCGCCCGTGTTGGCCGCGATCAGACTCTTCACCGAGGCGGGATAGCGGCAGACGTAGTCGCAGGACAGCCAGCCGCCCCAGGAGTGGCCCAGCAGATGGACCGGGCCGAGGCCCAGTGCGGTCCGCACGGCCTCGATCTCGTCGCCGTAGCGCGCGATCGTCCACAGGGAGGGATCGTCCGGGCAGTCAGAGGCGCCGGTGCCAAGCTGGTCATGGGCGACGACGCGCCATCCCCTGGCGGCGAGCCAGGCATGATCGGCGCGGATGCCGTGGCTGGCGATCCCCGGGCCGCCGTTGACCAGATAGAGCACATGAGGCCCCTCGCCGCGGCTGTAGACCGCAACCTCGCCACCGGGCACGGCGACACGGAACGTCTGTTCGGCCGGCAGCGCCGAAGCGGTCACGGCGCGGCCTCCTAGAGCAGGCCCTGCTCCTGGAACCAGGCCTCGGCGGCCGGATGCAGCGGGGCGGAAAGGCCCTGCATCATCTCGGCGGGTTCGAGATCCTTGAAGACGGGATAGCTGTCACGCAGATCATCGAGATTTTCGAAGACCATGGACACGAAGTCCCTGATCGCCTCGTCGGACATCTGCGCACGCGTCACCACGGTCGCCTTCACGCCATAGGTGGGAACCGCGCGGTCGACGCCCCTGTAGAGGCCGCCGGGAACCTCCGTGAACACAAGATAGGGCCGCTCGGCGACAAAGGCCCGCACCGCCTCGGAGTCGATGGGAACGATGCGGATGTCGACGGCGTTGGCGATATCCTCGATACCCGTGGCGGGATTGCCGACGGTGTAGAACATCGCATCGATCTTGCCCTCGATCAGGGCCTGGTTGGCTTCGTTCTGCTGCAGGCCCTCGGCACGGATGTCGCGTTCGATGTCGATGCCGTAAAGATCCAGCACCTGCTCGGCATTGACCCGCGCACCGGAACCCGGATTGCCGAGGTTCACGCTGTGACCGCGCAGATCGTCCACCGTGTTGATGCGGGTTGCGGCACGGGTGACCAGCAGCACGGTCTCGGGATGCAGGCTGAACAGGCTGCGCAGGTTCTCGACCGGCTCACCCTCCCACTCATCCTCGCCCATGAAGGCGTGGTAGTTGACGTCGGACTGCACCATGCCGAAGTCGAGCAGCCCGCGGCTGACAGCATTGACGTTGAATACCGAGCCCAGGCTGGGTCGACCGATGCAGTTGTATTTGCCGTCCGAAACCTTGTTGACGATGTTGCAGGCGTAGAGCACGGCCTTGAAATACACACCGGTCACAGCACCGCCGCCGAACAGCAGGTCCTGGGCGGCCCGTGCCGGTGCGCCTGCAGAGGCAAGACCGGCGGCAACGGCAAGGGCGAGAACGGCAAGGCGCAGACGGCGCATGGCAAGACTCCAGTTCTACCTTCTGACGAAACATTAGCGCGGGATATGCCCCGCGCCCAGCCGCAGAAACTCTACATCGCGTCGTCCTGCGCATCGGCGCGGCCCAGCCAGGAAAGGATCAGACGGGCGATGGCCTCGGGCTGTTCGGGCAGCATGGCGTGGGCCGCATCGGGAAGGTCGGCCAGGGTGACCCGCCGGCCCAGTTCGGCAGCCAGAACACGCCCGTTCGCGGGCGGTGCGACAACGTCGTGTTCTCCCTGGATCACCAGCATCGGCGCGGCGCCGCCATGCCACCAGTCGTCCAGCGGCACGGCGTCGTTGGCCCGGTCCTGGATTTCTCGGGCAACCTGCCACCAGCCGTCGAGCCAGACCGAGGCATCGGCCCCGGCACAGAAGAAGTTCAGTTCCAGGGCCTTGAGACGGCGCGCGACCGGCATCGCGGGATCATAGATGTCGCCGTAGAGCGCCCACTTTTCGGCATCGCCCGGCACCTTGCCGCCGCACGCCAGCAACACCAGCCGGTCGACCAGTTCGGGCCGGTCGGCAGCAAGGCAGCGGGCGATGCGCTGACCGTTGGCATGACCCACGACATGGACCGGCGCGCTGCACAGGCGTTCGATGGTCAGCGCGGCGTCGGCCGCAAGATCATGGAGCGTGACGCCGTCAGACGGCCCCCTGCTCTGCCCGACACCGCGCGGTTCGAGCGCCACGGCCCTGTAACCGCCTGCCGCCAGACGCTGTGCCAGATCATCGAAATCCTGCGCGCCGCGCCCGTGGGAGGGAATCAGGACGACATCCGCTCCCTCCCCGCAGACACGCGCGGCCAGCCGCATCGCTCCCTCCTCGACGAGAACATCACGCGCGATCATGTGCTTAGTGATCGTCCTCATCGGGCACGCCGGCGGTCTTGAGGATGGTCGCCATGATGAAATAGGTGCCGACGGTGAAGATGATGTCGAGCAGCTGCTGATCGCTGAAGGCCGCGCACATGGCCGACCAGGTCGGGCGGGCGATCTCCTTGGCGGCATACATGTCGTCGGCGGCCTTGAGCAGCAGGGCCTCCTCCTCGGTCCAGCCCTGCGCGCCAGCGCCGTGGCGCACGCGCTCGATCTCCTCGTCGCTCATGCCGATGGCGCGCGAACGCACGACATGGTGGCTCCACTCGTACTCCGAGCCGGTATTGTGCGCGGTGCGCAGCACCAGCAGTTCGCGCTGGCGCCCCGAGAGGGAGCTGGTCTTGACGATATGGTTGCGGAAATCGACGTAGTTCAGCATCAGCGCCGGGTGGCGCGCGATGACGTTGTGGATGTTGAGTGGCGTCTTCAGATCATCAAGCACGGGCTTGAGCGAGGCATCCCAGTCCTGCGGCGGCAGGGGCGACAGGCGGCCTTCAGCGGCATCGGTCATGGTGTATCCTGTTGTTGGGGCTCCAGGCGCAGAACCCGTGGGTCGTTCAGTTGCACTTGGCGGTGATGCCGCCGTCGACCAGGAGCTGGGCCCCGGTCACATACCTTGCTTCATCGCTCGCCAGGAACAGGGCGGCGTGCGCAACATCCCAGGCATCGCCCATGCGGCCCATGGGCACCATGGCGTTACGCTCGGCAATCAGCTTCTCCCGGTCGCCGTCGCCGTACTGCTTGAGCAAGCGGGCCTCGACCAGCGGGGTGTGCATCAGGCCCGCAATCACGGTGTTGGCGCGGATGTTCTCGGGCGCGTAGCGCACGGCGATCTGCTCGGTGAACTTGTGGAGTCCGGCCTTGGCGGCGGTATAGGCGATGTTGTCGCGCCCGAAGTAACGCACGCCCGCCAGCGAGCTGACATTGACGATGGCGCCGCCGCCTTGGCTCTGCATCACCGGAATGGCGTGTTTGCAGGTGAGGAAGACGCTGGTGAGGTTGAGCGCGATCTGGGCCTCCCAGACCTCTTCGTCCATGGTCACGGGATTGCCCGGCGCCGAACCGCCTGCGTTGTTGTGCAGCACGTCCAGGCGGCCGAACTGCGCAAGGCAGGCATCGACGGCGGCCTTGACCTGCCCGCTGTCGGTGACATCGGCCTCGAAGACGGCGCAGCGGCCGCCTTCGTCCGCGATCAGGTCGGCGGTGACCTGCGCGGCGCCAAGGTCGCGGTCGATGGCGAAGACCGATGCGCCTTCGCGCGCAAAGAGCACGCTGGCGGCCTTGCCGTTGCCCCAGCCGGGACCCACCGAACCCGCGCCGGTCACCAGCACCACCTTGTCCTGCAGCCGTCCCGCCATGCTTCCCCCTCGTCGCGCGGCGAACCTTTGCACGGCGCGCGGCGCAGGCCAACGCCCTGCGTGACGCCATGGCGCACCGGTGCAACAGCCCACGGAAATAATTGCGAATCGTTCGCATTTCCGGGCCTGGCCCATTGACGCCCGGGGCAGATCGGCAATGCTTGTCAAAACACTTGCCAACGGAGCGCGCATGAACACGCCAGCAACCATCGCCGACCTGATCGACCTTGACCGTTATCCCCTCGACAGGATCGGCTCGCCGGCGTGGCAGGCGCTCATCGACGACTGCAAGGACCAGTACGCACGCCAGGGCGCTGCAAACCTCCACGGCTTCGTGCGTGCGGAGGCGATCGGGCCGCTGGCCGAAGAAGCCAAACACCTGCTCAGGAACGGCCTGAAGAAGAAGCGTCTGCGCACCGCGTTCTTCCACGAGGACGAGCCGGAATATCCCGAAGGCCACCCGCGGCGGCGCCAGTGGCCCGATGACGTGCTGCAGCTCGCCTACGACCAGATCCCGGACGACGCCATGATCCGCACGATCTACGAGTGGGATCCGCTGACCGAGTTCATCCGCGTCGTCGAGGAGCGCGACACGCTCTACCGCATGGCCGACGAGTTCCAGGCGCTGAACCTGACGGCGCTGGCCGACGGCGAAATGCAGCCCTGGCACTTCGATGCCAACGACTTCACGATCACCCTGCTGCTGCAGGCCAGCGAATCCGGCGGCGATTTCAACTACGCCACGGAACTGCGCCACGACGGCAATCCAGACTACAACGCGATTTCCCGCATCTTCGACGGCGACATGAGCGAGGTGCGCACCCTGGAGCGCGGCGCGGGCACCCTCACCCTGTTCCGCGGCCGCAACGCCTTCCATGTCGTGACGCCCTGCATGGGCAAGGACCAGCGCATCACGGCCATCATGACCTACGATGAAAAGCCCGATTGCGTCGCCAGCGAGCGCGGGAATACCTTCATCTACGGCCCGCGTGTGGCCGAGATCTACCGCCGCCGCCGGGAGGCCGCCCAAACCCCATGACACCAGACGCTGCCCGCCTGATCGACCTCGCGCGCTACCCCATCGACCGCCTCGACAGCCCGGAGGGCAAGGCGCTGGTCGCGGCCTGCCGGGCGGAACTCGCCGACAACGGCTGCTGCAACCTGACCGGGTTCGTCCACCCCGAGGCGGTCGCCGCGATGCGCGAGGAGGCGCTGAGCCTGGAAGACATGGCCTATCGCCAGGACGGCAAGCGCAACGCGTACTTCACGCTCGACGACCCGGCCCTGCCCCCGGACGATCCCCGGCGGCGCTACTGGCATTACCGCATGCACCAGCTTGCCGGCGATGCCATCCCCCACGGGACCGCTGCCCGCGACCTGTTCGAATGGGACGGCCTGACCGAGTTCTTCCGGCAGATTCTGGGCTACGAGCGGCTCTACCGCATGGCCGACGAGTTCCAGAACCTGAACCTGATCTACCTGCATCCCGGCCACCACCAGCCCTGGCACTACGACCAGGGCGAGTTCGCCGTCACCCTGCTGCTGCAGGCCCCGGAAGCCGGCGGCGATTTCGAGTTCGTGCCCGCGATCCGCAGCGAGACCGACGAGAATCTCCCGGGCGTCGCCGCCGCCATCGAGGGGCGCCATCCCGGCCTGGTGCGCCCGGCCCGCGATGCCGGGACGCTGACCGTCTTCCGCGGCATGTACGCCCTGCACCGGGTCAGCCCCGTGGAAGGCAGCCGCCCCCGTATCACCGCGGTGCTGAGCTACGACGGCCGCCCGGACCGAATCGCCACCGACCGCGAGAACATCCACATCTACGGCCCCCGGGTCGCCGCCGTGCTGGAAACCCGCCGGGCG
>CALLQH010000110.1 GCA_938014945.1 uncultured bacterium
CCGCTGAATCCCTGGAGCCAGGAAGACAAAGTTCATTGTGTGGCCATCTCTCACATAGCTGGTGACGCGCCGTCGGCGAAGGGCGTGTTCCTTGCCCCTAGAGGCATCTCCTAAATAACGGTGCTGCTCAGGCCCCCTTGCCGATCTTCCGCATGGCAAGGCCCGCCGCCATGTAGACGATGATGTAGACGATGACGCGATAGACCGCCGCGCTGCCCGGCGGGATGCAGATGAAGCTGAAGCCGGTAAGGCCGCGCCGCCCGATCTCGTGCGCGATGCGGATGCATTCGTAGTCGGTCATGGCGATGGGCTCGACCAGTTCGCCCAGGATGTCGCCCGGCGCCGGACCGGCGCCGCCCATGACGTCCATGTCGAAGTGGGCATAGACGCCCTTGGTGCCGTCCCAGGCGCGGTCGAGTTCCTTCACCACGCCCTCGAGGCCGAGCGAGGTGCGCAGCTCCCAGGAGCTGATGAAACGCGAGCCCTCGTTGAGGTAGCGGCGAATGATGTCCTTGTTCTCCAGCATGCCGCGCTCGCCGATCTCGACGAGGTTGCGCGGGTGCATGTTGTCGAGGAACTCGTACATCTTGTGCTTCCACGAGGCCGCACCCGCGATGCGCGGATCGCCCGTGAGATAATCCAGATGCTGGGCATCCCAGTGGGTGTCGAGGCTGACGCAGCCGACCATGCCGTCGACGTTCTCGCTGCAGGCCTTGGCGATGGCGAAGCTGCCGCAGGGGCTGTTCTGGCCGATCACCACCGGCACAGCGCCCGCCCGGATGGCGTCGTTGCACTTGGCCTCGACCGCGGCCTGGGCCTTCAGGATGTTCTCTGGCGTCTGGTTGAACATGATCTCGCGCGGGATGTCGGCATCGCCGTAGTCGACCATGCGGATGTGCTCGAAGAGATCGAGGTCGAAGTCCTGGATGTAGCCGCCGGGGTAACGTGCCGATTGCTGGCGTACCCGCTTGGGCGCCTCGATCCAGTCCTCCATGGGCACGCCCGCGTACTTGCCGTCCTCGGCCGCGACATAGGGCGCACCGATGATGACGACATCGGCCCCTTCCAGGTCCTTGGCCGTCTTCGCCACGGGCTGCTGCATGAACGAGGGCGTTTCGGGCGCGACCATGGGCAGGTCGTAACGGCCCGCGAAGCTGGTCTTCATGAAGGTTTCCCAGTCGGGATAGTCGAAGGTGCCCATGGCGTTTCCTCTCTGCGGCGGGTCGGCAACTCTTCCACCTGCGGCGCGGCTTGTCATCCGGCCATGGCTGCTCCAGCGTGACGGACGATGGGCAAGGGAGACGGACCATGAACACACTGGTGCGCGGACGCTGGGTGATCCCCGGCGCGGACGAGGCGACCATCGACGACGGCGCGGTCCTGGTGGAAGACGGCCGCATCGCCGCGCTCGGCCCTTTTGCCGAACTCTCAGGCGCCCACCCCGGTGCGCCGGTGCTGGGCAGCACGCGCCATGCCGTGATGCCGGGGCTGATCAACGGCCACCACCATTCCATGGCGGCAAGCCACGTCCAGCAGGGCGCGCCGGACATGCTGCTGGAATCCTGGCTGAAGGCGCTGCTGCGCATGCGCGCGACCCCGGCCCGCCTCGACATCCTGCTGTCGGCGAGCCGCCTGCTCAAAAGCGGCGTCACCGCCGTGGTCGATCTCTACGGCGCGGCTGCCACGCCCGAGGCGACCGCCGCCGAATGGACCGAGGCGCTGGATGCCTATGATACCGTGGGCATCCGTTGCGCCTTCGGCCCCGGCGTCTATGACCAGGGTTACATGGGCGCGGGGCCCGGCGACTGCGACGCCGCCTTCCTTGCCACCCTGCCGCCCGACCTTGCCCGCCGTGCGAAGGCCATGCGCGATCCCGAGGCGGGCCTTTCCTCGGCGGCCTATCTGGAGCTGATGGAAAGCTTCTGCGCGCGTTATGCCGATCATCCCCGCCTTGCCATGTGGTACGGCCCGCCGGGGCCCACCTGGGCGAGCGACGGCTTCCTCGTGAAGATCGCGGAAGCCGCGCGCCGCCACGGCACCCATATCCAGACCCATGTCAGCGAGTCCTTCTACGAAAAGCTGCAGGGCCCGAAGTTCTGGGGCGGCGATACCCTGTTGCACCTCCACGATCTCGGCCTCACGGGGCCGGACTTCTCCATCGCCCACGGCGTCTGGATGACCGATGCCGAGATCGACCTGCTGGCGGAGACGGGCACGGCGGTCTCCCACAATCCTTCCTCCAACCTGCGCCTTCGCGCGGGCACCGCGCCGCTCAACGCCTTCCTGGAGGCCGGCGTCACCACGGCCATCGGCATGGACTCCACCAGCATGAACGACGACGAGGACATGTTCGCCGAGATGCGCCTTGCCCTGCGCCTGGCGCGCACGCCCACCTTCCACGAAGCCGCACCCGCACCCACCGACGTCTTCCGCTGCGCCACCCAGGGCGGCGCGAAGCTGCTGGGGCAGGAGGGTCGCCTCGGCCGGTTGGCGCCGGGTTATGCCGCGGACCTCGTGCTGGTCGACATGACCGCGCCCTGCCATCCCTGGGTGGCGCCGGAGGCCGATGGCCGCGACCTGCTGCTCTACCGGGCGAAGGCCGCCGACGTGACGGACGTCATGATCGACGGCCGTGTCGTCCTGCGCGACGGCAAACCCACCGGTTTCGACCTCGACGCGGCGGTCGCCGAACTGGCCGAGGTCATGGCGGCAACCGCCTTCCCCGATGAGGCACACCGCTTCGCCCAGGAGATCATTCCCTACGTCGAAGCCTGGTACGGCGCCTGGGACCACCCCGAACGCAAGCCACGCACGGCAATGAACTCGCGGGTGTGAGGCACGGGCCACGCCCATCTATGGCGGTATCGCCGCTGCAGAGTCATAGTGGCGAACCTGTCAGAGAGTCGGACATGAACGAGAATTTCCCCCGCCGCATCGACCACCCCTCCTCCTGGAAGGGCAGCGACTTTTCCGGACCCGACGATGTCGCCTTCCGCTTCGAGGAGCGCCATCTCGACGCCATGCGCCAGGTGGTGGCGCGGGCGAAGGCGGCTGGCGTGGGCCTGCAGGAGCTGACCCGCGAACACACCAGCATGGCCGCCATCGAGAAGGACCTTGCTGACATCCGCCACGAGCTGATGGACGGGCGCGGCATCATCATCCTGCAGGGCTGGCCCATCGAGGAGATGAGCCCGGAGGAACTGGGCATCGCCTACTGGGCCATGGGCACCTACTTCGGCAAGGGCGTGAGCCAGAGCCCCATGGGCGACCGGCTGGGCTACGTCACCGACGTCTCCAAACCCGGCCAGCGCGAGCGCGGCTACCGCAGCGCCCAGGAACTTTCGCTCCACACCGACAGCGACGACATCGTCGGCCTGCTCTGCATCCGCCAGGGCAAGTCGGGCGGCATGAGCCGGCTGGCAAGTTCCATCGCCATCTACAACGAGATCGCCGCGACCCGCCCCGATCTGCTGCCCGTGCTGACCGAAGGTTTCCACTACCACTGGTTCGGCGAGCAGCCGCCCGGCGAGGGCATCGTCACGAGCTACAAGGTGCCGGTCTTCGGCTTCAACGGCGGCCTGATGTCCTGCTGCTACCTGCGCGAGTTCATCCGCATGGCCGCCGAGGCGACAGACAAGCCCCTGACCGACGAGGAGGAGGAGGCGCTCGCCCTGTTCGAGGAGGTCGCCGACCGCGACGACATCGTCTTCACCTACCGGCTGGAGCCGGGCTGGTCCTCGCTGATCAACAACTACACCACCCTGCACTCGCGCACCGGCTTCACCGACTGGCCCGAACCGGAGCGCAAGCGCCTGCTGCTGCGCCTGTGGCTGAAGGCGGAACCCTCACGGAGCATCCATCCCAACCTGCGCCGCTACTACGGCGAGGACGGCATGTTCATCGACGGGCGCACCGAGACCGCCTTCGATCCCAAGCGCACGGCAGCGGAGTGATATCGGTCGCCGCCGCATGCAGGAAGCAGACGCAGCCATGGCCGGGCCGGTCTTCACGACGCAGCGCCTGATTCTGCGCCCGCGCTGTCTGGATGACCTCGACGCCGTCTGCGCCATGGACACCGACCCGGCCGTGATGGCCCACATCTGGGACGGCAGCGTACCGGAACCGGTGGCGCACCGTCGCAAGCTGGCGGAGCGTTTTGCCGTCGATCATGGTCCCGGCCTGGGTGTCTGGAGCGTCTTCCCGCGCGAGGATGCGGGCCGCTTCCTGGGCTGGGTCGCCCTGCACCCGCTGCCCGGCTGGGACGACATCGAGATCGGCTGGCGTTTCCTGCAGGAAAACTGGGGCCGGGGTTATGCCAGCGAGGCCGCCGCCGCCCTGATGCACCACGGCCTTGCCACACTCACCCTGCCACGCATCGTCGCCGTCCTGCGCGACGCCAACCTCCGCTCCCGCCGCGTCTGCGAACGTCTGGGCATGAAGGACGCCGGGCCGTGCGAGGCCTATGGCGGGCCCTGCGTGCTCTACGTGCGGGAACGCGGCTGAGGCGGGACCGGCGACGCTGACGCCACCGGCCCCGTCCGTTCAGCGGTTGTCGGGTCTGCTGCGCACGGATGCCAGGCCCCTGGCGTTGATGCGGTAGGGCCCGCCGTTCTTCGAGCCGATCAGGCGCTTGCGCCGCAGGGCGGCGAAGACCGCCAGATCGCACTGGCTGAGAATCCAGCCTTCGCGGCTGTAACATGCGACGTCGACAATCCTGCCGTCGCCGTCGCGCAGGTGCAGGATGTGGCCGCCACGGGCGAGCACATGCAGGACCCGCTGTTCGATGCGGGAAATGTTCACGGGCAATGTCCACGAAACGTGGTCGCGCGCACGCACGGCGGTCGCCTGCGGCGCCATCGCGGCCGTCAGGCTTCCGGTGATGCGGGTGCGGGGACGGGACGGCCGGGGCCGGACCCGTCAGCGGCGTCGGGACTCGCTGGACATCAAACCTCCGCTCCTTGGGGAGCGCGGCTTCCTTAAGGCGCACAACGCCCGGGCGTCAACCTCAGGTGCCGTTGAAGGTCGGCGTGCGTTTCTCGGCGAAGGCGGCGAGGCCCTCCTTCAGGTCGGCGCTTTCGAAGGTGCGTTCGGTCATCTGGCGGGCGTAACCGGCCATCTCGGTGGGGCTCTTGGGCAGGGTGCGCCCGGCGAAGGCCTTCAGGGTCTCGACCACCAGCGGCGCGTTGGCCGCGAGCTTGCGGGCGTAGTCCATGGCCGCGTCCATCAGTTCCTCGCGCGGCACGACACGGTTCACGAAGCCGATCTCGTAGGCGCGCTGCGCGGTCATCTTCTCGCCGACGAGCAGGAACTCCATGGCGATCTTGTGCGGCACGCGGGTCACCAGACTGGCCATCAGGCCGCCGGTGAAGCCGATCTTGGCCTCGGGGTAGGAGAGCCAGGCGTCCTCGGCCATGACCGCGAGATCGGCGAACTGCACCAGCACGACGCCGCCGCCTACCACCAGGCCGTTGACCGCCGCGATCACCGGCTTCTTCAGCTCCACGCCGACGCCGGGCATCCAGGGCCAGATCTCGCCGCCGTCGTTGAGGTCGGCGCCAGCGGTGAAGGCGCGCCCCGCGCCGGTGATGACGGCAACCCGGTCGCTGCCCTCCTCGAAGCGCCGCCAGTGCTCCAGCATGCGCGTACAGACTTCGCCGTTGAGCGCATTGAGCTTGTCGGGCCGGTTCAGCGTGATGATCGCGATATTGTCGCGCGATTCGTAGGTGACGACATCCTCGGACATGGCGTACTCCCCTGCTGGCGCCTGCGATGATAGGCGTCGCGGCGATACAGGACGAGGATGCATTGCAGCATCCTGCGTTCTAGGATCGGGCCGACTCATCAATTTCGGAGACAGGTATGGTGCAGACGGCCCGGTTCGACGCCCGCAATGCAGACCCGGAAGAGGTCGGCCGCTCGATCGACATCAACGGCTACGCGATCGTCGAGAACATGATGACGCCGGACCAGCTCACGTCGCTGCGCGCCGAGCTGGAGCCCCATTTCGCGACGCAGAAGACCGGCGAGACCGCGTTCCTGGGGGCAAAGACCAAGCGCTTCAACAATCTCTTCATGCGTGCGCCCACGACACGCCAGATGGTGCTCCATCCCATCCTGCTGGGTGCCGCCGATCACATCCTGCTGCCCCATTGCGCGCGTTACCAGGTGACCTACACCGGCGTCATGCACCTGATGCCCGGCGAGAAGGCCCAGGCCCTGCACCGCGACGGCTTCTTCTATCCCTTCCGCAATCCCGGCCCCGTGCTGCAGCAGGGTTCGCTCTGGGCGATTACCGAGTTCACCGCCGACAACGGCGCGACGCGCGTCGTGCCCGGCAGCCACCTGTGGGAAGAGGAGCGCGCGCCCAAACCGGAAGAGATCATCGCCGCCGAAATGCCCGCGGGCTCGGCGATCATCTATGCCCACAACGTGGTCCACGGCGGCGGTGCCAACATCACCGATCAGCCGCGCACGGCGGTGGCGCTCAACTTCACCCTGGGCTGGCTGCGCCAGCAGGAGAACCAGTTCCTGACCCTGCCGCCCGAGAAGGCGCGCGAGCTGCCCGACGCCCTGCAGCGCCTGATCGGCTACGACTTCGGCGCCCCCTTCATGGGCGCGGTCAACGGCCAGAGCCCGCATGTGCTGCTGGAGGAGCCTTCCGACGAACCCGGCCCGCGCAACGATCCCAGCCTCGACCGCGCCTACCGCGAACGCGTGCAGTGGCTGCAGGCCACGGCCGTGCCGCCGCCCCCCGGCGTGGTGCCGACGGAGTAGGGCCATGGCGGAACTTGCGACCTTCGATGCCCGCAGCGACAGCGCCGAAACCATCGCCGCCTGCGTCAACGAACGGGCCTACGCCATCGTCCACAACCTGCTCGATGATGCCGAACTCGCCCGCGTGAAGGCCGAGCTCGATCCCCACATCGACGCCGTGCCGCTGGACGGCACGCCCTTCCTGGGCGCCAAGACCAAGCGTGTCTCCGGCCTCTTCACCAAGTCGAAGATGATCCAGCAGATGGCGATCCATCCGCTGGTGCTGGGCGTGGCCGACCTTGTGATGCTGCCCTGGTGCGTGCGTTACCAGTACACCTTCGGCGGCGTCATGCATCTGCTGCCGGGCGAGGGCAGCCAGGAGCTGCACCGCGATGGCTACTTCTATCCCTTCCGCCATCCCGCACCGCCGCTGATCCTGGGCTGCATGTGGGCGATCACCGACTTCACCGCCGACAACGGCGCGACGTCCATCGTGCCCGGCTCCAACACCTGGCCCGCCGAGCGCAAGGCGCGCCCGGAGGAGGTGGTGCCTGCCGTGATGCCGGCGGGATCAGGCCTGCTCTACACCTCCGCGATGATCCACGGCGGCGGGCAGAACCGCAGCGATGCCCCACGGTGCGGCGTCAACCTGCAGTACAGCCTGGGCTGGCTGCGCCAGCAGGAGAACCAGACGCTGGCCTGTCCGCCCGAAGTGGCCAAGGACTTCCCCGAGCGGCTGCAGCGCCTGATCGGCTACGACATCTTCGGCCCCTACATGGGTTTCGTTGCCAGCGACGACCCGCACCGCCTGCTCGAGGAGCCGGACCCGAACCGGCCGCGCCGGCGCACCGACGACGAGATCGACGCCCGCCACATCGCCATCAACAAGCTTTCGATCGGTGACGCCAGCCCCGGCGACAACCGCAACTCTGCGGCAGATTAGGAAGGGACGACGCCATGGTTCGCCTCAACACCTTCAAGGCCACGGACGATGCCGCCGTGATCGCGGCCTCCATCGCCGAGCAGGGTTACGCCATCGTCCACGACATGCTTGATGGCGATGGGCTGGCCCGCCTGCGCGGCGAACTCGATCCCCTGCTGGCGGTGACACCCGGCGGCAAGGAAGCCTTCATGGGGGCCAGGACCAAACGCTTCGGCGCCCTGCTGGCGCGCTGCGAGGAAGCGCGCTCCATGGCGCTGCACCCGCTGCTGCTCGGCATCGTCGAGGGTGTGCTCGGCCCCTACTGCGCCCGCTTCCAGATCAACTACACCGGCGTCATGCACCTGGAGCCGGGCGAGAAATCCCAGGTCGTCCACCGCGACGCCTCGCTCTACCCCTTCCAGAATCCCGCGCCGCCGACGATCTGCGCCACCATGTGGGCGGTCACGGACTTCACGCGCGAGAACGGCGCCACCTGGCTCGTCCCCGGCAGCCACCTGTGGGAGGACGGCCGCGCGCCGACCGCAGAGGAAGTCGTGCAGGCGGTGATGCCCGCAGGCTCCATGCTGATCTACAACGGCAGCGTCTTCCATGCCGGCGGCGCCAACACCTCGAACGCCGCGCGCACGGGCTGCGCCCTGCAGTACAGCCTGGGCTGGCTGCGCCAGGAGGAGAACCAGTATCTGGCCGTGCCGGCCGAACTGGCCCGCACCTTCCCGCGCCGCCTGCAGGAGCTGATGGGCTACGAGATGGCGACGGTGAACCTGGGCATGGTCGACCACAAACATCCCAACGACGTGCTCAACGGCACCGCGGGCGAAGGCCCCGGAGACCTGGGCCCCCAGTGGCTGATGGATGCCGACGTGGCAATCCAGCGCATGAAGGTGACCGGCTACGCCGCCACCGGCCGGCCGCGCCACGCGCTCGACGCCGACGTGGTGCAGGGCCAGCGCGCCTGAAGGCAGCACATCTGTCAGGTTATCTTGCAGGTGGCGATCCCCGGTCCTAAGGTTTCCCGGACCAGACAGGGAGCCCCGGCATGGCGAAGCTCAACACGTTTCCCGCGACGGCCAGCGCCGACGAGGTGGTCGCGGGCATCGCCGCGGAGAGTTATGCCATCATCCACGGGGCCCTTGATGCAAAGGGCCTCGCCGCGATCCGCGGCGACCTCGCGCCCTACCTGGAGACCGCCCCGTCGGGCAACGAAACGCTGACCGGTTACCGCACCCGCCGCTTCGGCTCCCTGCTCGCCAAGGTGCCCTACGTGCGCGAGATGGTGATGCATCCCCTGGTGCTCGCCGTCGCCGAGAAGCTGCTGGGGCCGTCCTGCGCGCGCTTCCAGCTCAACTACACCGGCATCATGCATGTCGAACCCGGCGAGACGCCCCAGACGCTGCACCGCGACACCGGCTTCTATCCCTTCCAGAACCCCTGTCCGCCGCTGATCCTGGCGACCATGTGGGCGATCTCGGACTTCACGGTCGAGAACGGCGCGACCTGCCTGGTGCCCGGCAGCCACGCATGGCCGGAGAAGCGCAAACCCGAGCCCCACGAGATCATCGCCGCGGAGATGCCCGCAGGCTCCGTGCTGCTCTACGACGGCGCCACCTTCCACGGCGCGGGATCCAACCGCTCCAACGCGCCGCGCACCGGCTGCGCCCTGCACTACACCCTGGGCTGGCTGCGCCAGGAGGAGAACCAGTACATGGCGGTGCCGCCGGAACTGGCCCGCACCTTCCCCAGGCCGCTGCAGGAGTTGATGGGTTATGCCCTGGCCGCGCCCAGCCTGGGCTTCGTCGACCGCAAGGATCCGAACGAAGTGCTCAACGGCACTGCGGGCGAGGGTCCGGGCGACCTGCGCTCCGACAAGCTGATGGCCGCGGGCAACGCCATCAAGCGCTTCCGCGTCGTCGATACCGAAGCGGTGGGCCTGGCGCTGCACGACGTCGCGGCACCCTTTTCCCGGGCCGAATGAGACGGCCGCGGCGAGGGGACCTGCGGCGCCCATGGCGCTTTGACGCGGCCCTGTCCTAGGATGCCGCCACCACGCAGTGCCGCCCCGGCAGAGGGAGAAGAACCATGGCGCTTTCGCTGAACATCCACGCCCCCGACACCCCGCTCGACGCCATGGCCGAGTCCCTTGCCGAACACGGCTATCTCATCATCGAGAATGCCGCGCCGGAGCTTGCCGCCCGCGCCCGCGAGGAATTCGCGCCCCATATCGAGGCCGCGCCCTTCGGCCACACCGATTTCCTGGGCCAGCACACCAAGCGCGTCGGTGCGCTGTTCACCGTGTCGGAGGCGGCGCAGGAACTGGCCGTCCATCCGCTGGTGATGGCCATGGCCGACCGCATCCTGCTGCCCCACTGCGCGCGGTATCAGCTCAACTTCTCCGGCATCATGCACCTGGAGCCGGGCGCGGAGCCGCAGGTGCTGCACCGCGACGGCGGGCTCTATCCCTTCCTGCATCCCAGCCCGCCGACCATCATGCCGACCATGTGGGCGATCTCGGACTTCACCGCCGAGAACGGCGGCACCCAGGTCGTGCCCGGCAGCCACCTTTGGGAGGACAAGCGCGTCCCCTACGAGGACGAGGTGGTCAACGCCGAGATGCCCGCAGGCTCCGTGCTGATCTACACCGGCGGCCTCTATCACGGCGGCGGCAGGAACCGCTCCAACACCGTGCGCACCGGCATGGCGCTGCAGTACAGCCTGGGCTGGCTGCGCCAGGAGGAGAACCAGTATCTGGCCAACCCGCCCGAGGTCGCGCGCCACTATCCCGAAAGGCTGCAGCGCCTGATCGGCTACGACTACGGCGCGCCCTATCTGGGCTTCTACAAGGGCGGCGATCCCCATCGCGTGCTGGAGGACGGGCCGCTGCGCCAGGGCCACCGCACGACGCCGGAGCTGGAGGAAGATGCCGCCCGCGTCGAGTGGCTGCGCTGGGGCGATGTGCAGCCCGTGCCGACGCCGACCCGCAAGGGCAATCCCGCCCGCGCCGTCGTCCACAGCCCCGACAGCTGATGGAGCTGCTGGCGCCGGAGACACCGGCAGGCACCGTTGCCCAAACGCTTGCCCGCGACGGCATTGTCGTCGTCGGCGAGCTTGCCCCAGCCCTGACCGCCCGCACGGCGGCCGAGATCGCAAAAGCCCTGGAGCAGGGCAAGCCCGAGGCCGGCACCCGGCGCCTGGGCGCGCTCTTCACCCGTTCAGAGAGCGCGCAGGAGCTTGCCCTGCATCCGCTGGTGCTGGCGCTGGCCGATGCCCTGCTGCTGCCGACCTGCGCGCGTTACCAGCTCAACTTCACCGGCGCGACCGCGCTCGATCCCGGCTGCCAGGCCCAGCGCATCCACCGCGATGTCGGCCTCTATCCGTTTCGCCATCCCTGTCCGGTGACCCAGATCCAGGCGGTCTGGGCGCTCGACAGCTTCACGGCCGACAACGGCGGCCTCCATGTCGCGCCCGGCAGCCATCGCTGGGACCACGGGCGCGAGGCTGGAGAAGACGACATGGCTGCGGTCGTCATGCCGGCGGGATCGATGGTCGTTTATACCAGCGGCCTGCTGCACGGCACCGGCATCAACCGCACCGACCGGCCGGTCGCCTCCGTCGGTTTCCAGTACAGCCTGGGCTGGCTGCGCCAGGAGGAGAACCAGTACCTCGCCCACCCGCCGCAAGCCGCGCGTGCCTACCCCGAGGCCCTGCGCCGCCTGCTGGGCTACGACTTCGGCGGGCCTTCCCTGGGCTTTGTCGACCGCGACGATCCCCACCGCCTGTTCGAGGCGCCGGGACAGACGCCGCGCCGCTCGCGCCCGGAGATCGACGCGGCACAGGCGCGGCTGAAACCGCAGCCCTTCGGCGACAACACAGCGGATTGAAGGCAGGGAAAAGCGGGGCCGGGGTTCAGCCCTTCTGACGCGCCGCGCGGGCAGCGGCTTCCAGGCCAGCGGGAAAGGCCGCGACCTTGAAGCCGACGACACCCAGAATGTCGATCAGCAGACGATCGTCCAGCTCCTCGCAGCGCCCGTCGGTGAGACCCGAGAGAGCGAGGTCGGCGTGGCCGTGCAGGCGGCTCCAGATCAGCATGGCGATCTGTTCGGCATCGAAGCGGCCGATGCTGGGGCGCGATAGTTCGCGCTCCACGGCGGCCTGGCGGATCAGTTCGGCGTGGCGGACGACCAGCCCCTCCTGGGCGAGCGCCCTGGCATGGCTGTCGCGGCCTTCGGCACAGAAGGCAAAGAGCGAGCGATAGACCTCGCCCTGGTTGCGTGCGAACGCCAGATAGCAGCGGGCGCGGCGGCTGAGTCGGCTGGCGATGGAGTTCGGCGCAAGACTCGCCAGCCCCTCGGCGACGGCATCGTCCTCGGCCGCGTCCATGGCCTGGGTCAGCTCGACGAGGTGGCGGTTGCGGATCTCCGCGCCGATGGCATCGACGCCGCCGGGGAAGTAGCGGTAGATCGCGCCGGGGGCGCATTCGAGTTCCTTGCACAGGGCGCGCACGGTCCACTCCGTGGACCCGGACGAACGGATCAACGTCTCGGCAGTGGTCACGATGCGGTCGGCCGACAGTGCGACGCGCGTCACGCTGGAACCCCCCTCCTATGCGGGACAGGCTCTGGACGGCCCATCCGCTCCCCTGCTGATGATAGTGAACCGCGTTCACCACGCAAACCGATGCATCGGACCGCCCGCGCCGCAGGGTCTAAACCCCTGAAATCACGCGCAATACGCGTAAATCGGCGACCCGCCCGGATTCCGCGGAGAACGGTGCAGTGCAGCAAAATGGCATGGGCCCCGAGTCGCGCCTCAAGGCTCAGGGGGCGATGACGACCAGATGGCTGTCCTCTTCCAGGCCCTCCAGGATCGCCTCCAGATCGTTTCGCGCGAAGGCGACGCAGCCCGCCGTGGGGCCCCGATCCGGCCGTGCGATGTGGAGGAAGATGGCGCTGCCCGCGCCGGGCACGGGCGGATCGTCGTTGTGGCCGACGACGACGACCAGGTCGTACAGCGCGTCGGCGCGCCACATCTCCTCGTGGCTCGCGCCGAAGGGCAGCTTCACCGGGCGGTTGTAGGCAGCGTCGCCGGCATCGTCGCACCAGCCGTCGTCGGGCGCGATCGCCGCGGCGGGCAGCACGCAGGATGGCAGTACGCCCCGGTCCGGTCGGTAGAGCAGGCGGCGCAGGGGCCAGCGCCCGGCGGGCGTGCCGCCGTCGCCTTCCTTCTTGTCGGTGACGATGCCGCCCGAACCCAGCACGCAGTCATAGACGGCCCCCCGGAAGGTGCAGCGCCCGTCGGCCGTGACGACCAGATCGGCGGCCATGGCCCCCCTAGTCCTCGTTGCGCGCGATGCGACGGTCGATGCCGCGTTCGGTGAGCGCCCGGTCGAAGGCCTCGAGCTGGGCGACGGCACGGCCGAAGACGCTGTCGGCGGGATAACGCCCCTCGGCATCGGGCTCGCCCGCAGGCAAGCCCGTCAGCAGTTCCAGCGCCTCGGCCGCCGTAGTGACGCTCCAGACGTGGTACTGGCCGGCGGCCACCGCATCGACGACCTCCTGCTTCAGCACCAGATGGCGTTCGTTGGACGCGGGCACGATGGCGCCCTGGGTGCCGGTGAGGCCGGCTTCCTTGCAGACGCGGAAGTGGCCCTCGATCTTGTTGTGGGCGCCGCCGATGGCCTGGACCACGCCGCTCTGGTTGAGCGAGCCGGTCATGGCGATGTCCTGGCGGATCGGCACGTCGGCGAGCGAGGAGACGATGGCGCAGACCTCCGCCAGCGACGCGGAATCGCCTTCGACGCCGCCATAGGATTGCTCGAAGGTCAGCGAGCAGGAGAACGACAGCGGCATGCGGCGCGAGAGCAGGCCGTTGAGGTAGCCCTCCACGATCATCGTGCCCTTCTGCTGGATCGGGCCGCCCATGGCGACGCGCCGCTCGATGTTCACCACGCCGTAGGCGCCGACGAAAGTGCGCGCGGTGATGCGGCTGGGCAGGCCGAAGACGTGATCGCCGGTATCGAGCACGACCAGGCCGTTGACCTGGCCGACCACCGCGCCGGTGGTCTCGATCATCACGGTGCCCTGGCGGATGTATTCCTGGCTCCTCTCCTCGGCGAGACCGTTGCGGCGGCGCCGTTCCACGATCGCCTTGACGACGCAGCCGCGCGAGATCACCGGCTCGCCCGAAAGTTCGCCCGCCTCGGTCAGCAGGTCCTCGATCAGCTCGAAGCGGGAGGAGAGCTTGTGCCGGTCGGCCGCCCAGCGCGAGGCGTGGCCGAGCAGGTAATCGATCGCCTCGGGCTCGCAGCGCCGCTCCAGCTTGACCGCGGTCTTCTGGATCAGCCGCGCGAACAGGCCGATATCGCCGTCGTCGGCCGGCACGGTCGCCTCGATCTCGGCCTTCACCTTGAAGTAGGTGCGGAACTCCGGATCGGCGCTGAGGAAGACGTGGTACCAGAGCGGCGAGCCGACCAGCACCACCTTGACCTGCAGCGGGATGGGCTTGGGCTTGGGCGTGCCGGTGAGCGGTACGCCGCCGTAGCGGTGCAGCTCCTCGATGCGCAGTTCGCGGTCGCGCAGGGCGCCTTTCAGGAAATGCCAGGAGGCCGGCTGGCCCGCCAGCGCATCGGCGCGCAGCACCAGCACGCCGCCGTTGGCCCGGTGCAGGGCGCCGCCGCGGATCATCGTGAAATCGGTATCGAGCGTCCCCGAGACCGGGCGGTATTCGATGGTGCCGAACAGGTTCTCGTAGGTCGGGTTCGGTTCGACCACGACATTGGGATGTTTCGTGTCGCCGTTGTCGACCAGCAGGTTGACGCCGTAGCGCCGCGTCAGTTCGTTGGGCGCCTCGTTGCCCACCTCCGGGCTCTGCTGGTCCTGCTGCACCTGGTGCTGGAAGAGGGCGAGGTTCTCCAGGATGTCGGTGCGCAGTTCGACCAGCCAGCGGGTCAGCCCCTGGTGGCTGGCGTACTTGGCCTCCAGATCGGTGAGCAGGGTGCCGGTGGTCTCGTCGGCGAGCGCCCGGTTGGCGTCGCGCACCGCGCGCATCAGCTCCAGCTCGGCACGCCGCGAGGTGGCGCGCATCTCGGTCATGGCGGGCGAGAGCGTCTCGATGGATTTCTCCAGCGCCTCGCGCCGCGTATCGGGCAGGCCCATCAGGTCTTCCTGGCTGAGCGGCTTGCCGTCCTCGCCCAGCACCACCAGCGACAGGCCCTGGGGACCCGCCCAGACATCCAGGCCCTGTCCACGGGCAAGCTGGCGCAGTTCGCCGTAGGCGGCATCGAGGCGCGCCTTGGTCTTTTCCTGCAGGCCGCGGATCTCCTCCTGATGGGCATCGGACGTGAAGGCACGACGCAGCGCCTCGGTCAGCGCCGGCACCAGCTCGGCCATGTCGTCGCGGAAGGCCCGTCCCTTGCCGGCGGGCAGGCCCACGGGACGCGGCTTGTGCGGCCGGCGGAAGTTGTTGAGATAGACCCAGTCCTGGGACGGCGGCTTGCCCGCGACATGGGCGTCGAGATAGCCGCGCGTGGCGTCCATGCGGCCGGAACGGTCCTCGCCCAGGACGAAGATGTTGTAGCCGATGTCTTCCAGCGGCAGCGCGAAATCCAGCGCCTCGCGGGCGCGGGCATGGGAGGAGAGGTCAAACAGGCGAACCTCGCCCACCGCCTCCGGGCTGGCATCGAAATCGCCGAGGAAGGATGGCTTGCCGATGGCGTCGGCAGGAAGGGTCTTGGCGGTCATGGCTACTCGCTGCAATTGAACTCCAGCCTAGAACAAGATCGCCGCGGAGTGCAGCCAGATTGGCAGGGCGGCCGTGGCCGGGGTGTGACGGCGATCCTTTCGCGGCCGGCGGCCGTTGCATAGTGTGCGCCGGTGCGAAAACCGCGTGTGCCATCGATCTGGGCGGCCCAGGGCGGCGAGCGATACCTCGGCTACGAACGGGCCGAGCTCGACCGCCAGTACGACCTGATGACCCGCCATGCCGACAGCCTGGAGGTGTTTGCCCGTCTGGGCGCCACCCTGTCGGCCCGCGCCCGCGCCCTGCCCGGCGCGGTCATGAACGTGCCCTATGGCGATGCGCCTGCCATGACCATGGACCTCTATCCGGCACGAAGCCCGGGCGCGCCGTTGATCGCCTTCGTGCGCGGCGGCTACTGGCGCCACGGCGACAAGGCGGACCTGGGCTGTATCGCCCTCGGCCTGGTGCCGCGCGGCTGCGCCGTCGCCGTGATCGGCCACAGCGCGCCCGGCGAAAGCGGACTGGCGCCCATCGTCGATGAGGTCTGCCGCGCCATGCTCTGGCTGCGCGACCACGCCGGCAGGCTCGACGGCGACCCCGCCCGCCTGATCGCCGCGGGCCACGGTTCCGGCGGGCATCTGGCCGCCCTGATGCCGACCGCCGACTGGACGCGCCTGCAGGGCGATGACAACGCGGTCTCGCCCATCGCCGCCGTCGCCGCCCTTTCCGGCCTCTACGACCTGGAACCGGTGCGCCTTTCCTTCCTCAACATGGACCTGCGGCTGGATGCCGGCGCCGTGCCGCAGCTTTCGCCGCAGCGGCTGGCCGCCGCCTTGCCGCGCCCGGCACCGTCCTTCCTGCTGGCGGTGGGCGAGCGCGAAACCGACGAATACCACCGCCATATGGCCGGTTACGCCGCCGTCCTGGAGCGTCACGGTGCGCCGGTGAGCGCCGCGACCATCGCCGGTCACCACCACTTTTCCCTGCCCGCCGAGCTCGCCCGGCCCGATTCGGAGATCACAAAGCGCGTGATCGCCCTGGCCTGCCCTGCTGCAGCGGGCGATTCCGTTCCTATATAAGGGAAGACCTGCGGGCTGCGCCCCGCATCGCGCTGAGGGGGTATCATGCCGGGCCGTTCCATTCTGATCGTCGACGACGACACGGCGCTGCGCCATTCGCTGGCCGAGCAGCTGCACCTGCACGAGGAGTTCGAGGTCACCGAATGCGGCATGGCGGGCGAGGCCATCGTCAAGGCCCGCGAGGAACGCTTCGACCTGGTGCTGCTGGACGTCGGCCTGCCCGACATGGACGGGCGCGAGGCCTGCCGCCTGATGCGCCGGGCCGGTCTCAAGATGCCGATCATCATGCTGACCGCCGCCGACGGCGAGGCCGACACGATCCTGGGCCTCGAATCGGGCGCCAACGATTACGTTACCAAACCCTTCCGCCTGGGCGTGCTGCTCGCCCGCGTACGCGCCCAGCTGCGCCAGCACGAGCAGAGCGAGGACGCGGTCTTCAACATCGGCCCCTACACCTTCCGCCCCGCGGCCAAGCTCATGGTCCACGACGAGAACGGCAAGAAGGTGCGCCTGACCGAGAAGGAGGCCTCGATCCTGAAGTTCCTCTACCGCGCGGGCAACAAGGCGGTGAGCCGCGAAGTGCTGCTCGACCAGGTCTGGGGCTACAACGCCGGGGTCGCGACCCACACGCTGGAAACCCACATCTACCGCCTGCGCCAGAAGATCGAGAGCGATCCGGGCGAGGCGAGCCTGCTGATCACCGAACCGGGCGGCTACCGCCTCAATCCGTGAGGCCCAGCCGGGCGACGAGGCGGCACGCCTCGCCCTCGTTCCAGGCTGCTTCCTCGGCCTCGCCCAGGCGGCGGCAGATGACGATGCCGATCAGCGCGTTGTGCAGCCCGACGAGATCGAGGCGCCGGTCGTCGAGGCGGATGCCGGACGCCGCCTCGTAGGCGGCACGCACCGGGGCGAGCGCCCCTTCCAGCAGAACCAGGTGGCAGAACTCCGCCTCGCGCCAGTCGCGCCGCGCCTCGGCCCAGTCGATCAGGCCGCTGAGATTGCCCTCGGCGTCGGCCAGCAGGTTGGTGCTGTTGATGTCGCCGTGGCTGACCACCGTTCCGCCCGCGTCCAATTCCCCAAGGCCGGCATCGATGGCCGCAATGGCGCAGTGTCCGGCGACATGGGCGACCTGGGGCGCCATCTCGGCGAGATGGGCGCGGTCGAGGTGGGCGCGGGGATCGGAGAATCCCTTTGAGTCTTCCAGGCCATGCAGCGCGGCCAGCGTTTCGCCGAGCTGGGCCGCGAAACGGCCGCCGGATGCCAGCAGGACCGGCAGGCTGCCGTCGTCGAGCGTCCGGCCGGGCAGGCGGGTGAGGCGCAGATAGGCGGCAAAGCCGGTCTCGGCCTCCTCCAGCAGACCGGCATCGACAAGGCGCGGCACGGCGACCGGCAGGGCGGCGTGTTCCAGCGCGCGCAGGGCCGCCGCCTCGTTGGCCCAGAGCTCGGCGACCGTGCCCAGGCCGCCGCCCTGGCGCATCAGCTTCACCACCGTGCCGTCGCCCAGATCGAGCACCCGGCCCCAGACCCCTTCGCCCAGCAGGCGCGTCGCGGCCGGATCGATGCCCGGTGCGATGCGCGCCAGCGCGGCGACCGTCATCGCCGGTGCGCCAGATGGGCCATCAGCGCGCCGCCCATCACGGCGGCCAGCGTCACGCCGCCGAACACCGGACCCAGGAGCTGCCAGCCGCCCAGGCCGATGAGCCAGCCCGCGAGCGGCGGCGAGGCAAGAATCCCGAGGTTGCGCCCGGCCATGAGCGGGGCGAAGGCCGCGGGTGTGACCCGCCCGCCGCCCAGAACACGCGGCGGCAGGGCAAAGAGCAGGGTGGGCGTGACGCCGCAGGCCAGGCCGAAGTAGGCGATGGCGGCCAGGCCGAGATCCGGCGGCAGGGCGTCGGCAAAGAGCCACACCGGCACCTGCGAAAGCGTGGCCACGACAAACAGCGCGCCATAAGGCACATGGCGCGAGAGCCAGCCGGTGAGCAGGCAGCTCACCGCCACGCCCAGCACCGGCAGCAGGCTCAGCACCGCGGCCGTCTCGGCGCCAGAGCCGCGGCCGACGAAGTAGTCCGGCAGCCAGGTCATGAAGGCGATGTACTGGCCCGACCAGATGCCGAAGGTGACGGCCGCGACCCAGATCGCTGCGCGTTCACGCCGGCTCCAGCGGATCGTGCCGCCGGTGGCGATGCCGCTCATGGCCTCGCGTACGCCGGTCCAGCGCAGCCGCAGCCACAGGGCGAGCAGGGCGACCAGCAGCAGGGAAAGCCACCACAGCGCCTGCCAGCCGATGTCGGCAAGGGTGAAACGGGCAGCGACCAGTGCGGTGATCTGGCCGACCGGCACCCAGACCGCAGCGACCCCGGCGACGAAGGGATGGTGCCGTTCGGCGGCGCTGCGGTTGGAGATTACCGGTCCGGCGATGGCGAGCACCGCATAACCGATGCCCTCGACCGCGCGCGCGGCCAGCACCAGGGCGCCGTTGTCGGGCCAGGCGAGCGTGGCGCAGTTGCCGAGGACAAAGCAACCAAGGCCCGTGGCCAGCGTCAGCGCCGGGCGGCGCGCCAGCATGCCGCCGGCCAGCAGCGACAGCAGCAGGGCGGCCACGGCATAGATCGACATCATGGCGCCGGCCAGCACCCGGCCATAGCCGTAGTCGGCAATCAGCACCGGCAGGGCCGGTGCCAGCTTCAGCATCTGGAAGGCCGCGAGCGAAGCGACCGCCAGGCCCAGAGCGACGCCCGCCCAGTCGGTCTGGGTGCGCTGCGCGCTCACCCCGCGGTCAGTCGCCGGTGATGTCGGAGAGCGTCACCAGCGCCTCGAAGGGAATGCCCTCGGCCTTGTAGAGCTCGGCGCCGCCCTGCTGGCGGTCGACCACGGTGATGACCTTGGCGACCGAACAGCCCTCGGCGCGCACCGCCTCGACCGCGGCCATGGTGGAGCGTCCGCTGGTCATCGTGTCCTCGATCAGCACGACGGCGTCGCCCGCCTCGAGCTGGCCTTCGATCTGGCGCTGGGTGCCGCGCGTCTTGGCCTTGTCGCGCACGTAGAAACCGCGCAGTGGCGCGCCCTTCTCGTGGCTGCGCAGCACGACGCAGGCGACCGGCGGGATGGCCGCCGTCGCCATGCCGCCCACCGCCACCGCGCCGGCATCGCGGCAGCGCTCGAACAGCAGCTCGGCGATCACATCGGCGCCCTCGGGGTGCATGGTGACGCGGCGCAGGTCGATATAGGTGCTGGCGCGGGCACCCGAGGCCAGTTCGAAATCGCCGCCCTGGATCAGGGCATGATCGCGGATCAGGCCGATGAGGCGCGAGGTGCTGGCGGTCTGCGACATGGCGGTACTTCCTCTCGGCTATCCGGAACACTAGGATCACGTTACGCGATGCTGAACGGCACGGGGATGGCTTGTGGCGTGCGCCCCGGTATAACCTCGCGCCATGGCCCTGTGCGAGAGACAATCTCGCGGCCTTTGGGGACAAGGAATGTCCAGGGGAGAACCAGTGGGCCAAAGCGCCGACTTTTCGCTGCGATTCTGGGGTGTCCGCGGCAGCATCGCCTGCCCCGGTCCCGGCACCGTGCGTTATGGCGGCAACACCTCGTGCCTGGAGGTGCGCTGCGGTCCGCACCTGCTGATCCTGGATGCGGGCACAGGCTTGCGCGGCCTCGACCAGACGCTGGGCGAGGGGCCGGTCGACGCCGACCTGCTGATGACCCACACCCATCTCGACCATGTCTGCGGCTGGCCCTTCTTCACGGCGCTGACCCGGCCCGACACGCGGCTTGCCGCATGGTCGGGCCACCTGAAGGCGCCCCACACCCTGGAAAGCGTGCTCGACCGTTTCCTGCGCGATCCCGTGACGCCGGTGCGGCGCGACACCCTGGCCGCGACCATCGCCTGGAAGACCTTCACCATGGGCGACACGCTGGAGCCGCGCCCGGGCGTCACCGTGCGCACCACAGCGCTCAACCATCCCAACGGCGCCACCGGCTATCGCATCGAATACGGCGGCCGGTCGATCTGCTACATCACCGATACCGAGCATGTGCCCGACGAGCCCGACCGCAACGTTCTGGGCCTGATCGAAGGCGCCGACATCGTGGTCTACGACGCGACCTACACCGATGCGGAGTTTCCGAAGTTCGTCACATGGGGCCACTCCACATGGCAGGAGGGCGTGCGCCTGTGCGATGCCGCGGGCGTGAAGACCTATGTCGTCTTCCATCACGACCCCAGCCACAACGACGACGTCATGGACGGCATCGCCGCCGAGCTGGAGCAGGCGCGGCCCGGTTCCGTGGTCGCCCGCGAAGGCATGGTGCTGACCCTCTGATGGTGCTCGCCTTCACCGCCGTCCCGGTGCGATAAGGCGCCCATGTCCGGTTCTCTCTCCTCCCGTTTGCGGCGCTTCGGCCTCGGCCTGCGTACCCTTGTCGGCAGCGCGCGGCGCGGCTGGTTCATCCCCTACCGTTATGCCGGCGACCTGCCCGATGCCGCCACGCGCCCGCCCTATGGCGCGGTCGAGGCGCTGTTCGAGGGCTCCATGCCCGCCTTCCGCATGACCCTGGCGCGGGTCGAGGACGTGGCGGGCGACCTCGCCGCGATCGGCGCGGACGACCCCGCGCCGGGGCCGCGCTGGCACCAGGACTGGTTCCCGCGTCTCGACGCCGCCGTCGCCTACGCCATGGTGCGTGCGGCCGCCCCGGCGCGCATCGTCGAGGTCGGCTCGGGCCATTCGACCCGTTTCATGGCCCGCGCCGTGGCCGACGGCGCCCTGGCGACCACCATCACCGCCATCGATCCCGCACCGCGCGCCGCCATCGACAGCCTGCCCATCACGCTCCACCGCGCGCCCCTGCACGAGGCCGACCCCGCCGTCTTCGCGACGCTCGAGGCCGGCGACATCCTGTTCATCGATTCCAGCCACATCCTGATGCCCGGCAGCGACGTCGACGACCTGCTCAACCGCGTGCTGCCGAGCCTGCCCGCGGGCGTGCTGGTCCACATTCACGACATCCTGCTGCCCGATCCCTATCCCGCCGACTGGACCTGGCGCGGCTACAACGAACAGCAGGGCGTCATTCCCCTGCTCACCAGCGGCGCCTGGCAGCCCCTGTTCTCCAGTCACCACATGACCAGCCGCCATCCCGGCCTGCTCGAACGCAGCGTCGTCGCCTCCCTGCCGCTGCTGGAGGGCGCCCGCGAAACCAGCCTCTGGCTCGTCCGCCGCTGACCCAGTTGGCACGCGGAGAGTGCGGCGGGGCCCCTCACACACAGATGACTGCATGTGCGCGCGCCAGGGCGTAGGATGGCGGTGACCCGCCATGGACAGCCCATGCCCGCCTTCCTGCGCCGCCTGATCGCCCTGGTCTTCGGAGCGCCCGTTTCGGGGCGTCTGCCGGGGCGCGTGCAGGAACAGATCGCGCGCGACCAGGCCGACAGCGAGATCCTGATCGGCTGGGTGCAGATCGCCGGCATCGTCTTTTTCGCCGTGCTCTACGGCCTTGCCCGCAAGACCTTTCCGGCCGACGCCACGCTGGAGCCGGTGCCCTGGGCGCTCGCCTTCTATTTCACCTTCACGGTCATCCGCCTGGTGCTCGCCCACCTGCGCCGCCTGCCGCAGTGGATGGTGGTCGTCTCCATCTTCGTCGACATCGCGGTGCTGATCGTCACCATCTGGTCGTTCCACATCCAGTACATGCAGCCGCCGGGCTTTTCGCTGAAAGGCCCGACGATGCTCTACCTGTTCGGCCTGATCGCCCTGCGCACGCTGCGCTTCGACCCGCGCTACGTGGCCCTGGCGGGCGGCGCGGCCGTGATCGGCTGGGGCGCACTGGTGCTTTACGCCGTCGCGGTGGCGCCAGCCACCAGCGCCGTCACCGGCGACTATGTGCGTTACCTCACCTCGCCCGACGTGCTGATCGGCGGCGAGGTCGACAAGATCCTCACCCTCGTCATGGTGACGCTGGTGCTGACCATCGCGCTGTCGCGGGCCAGGAAACAGCTCATCCGCTCGGTCTCCGAAAGCCAGGCCGCCGCCGAGCTCAGCCGCTTCTTCTCACCCGAGATCGCGCGCCAGATCACCGCCAGCGACCACATGGTGAAACCCGGCGAGGGCATCCAGCGCGACATCGCCATCCTCTTCGTCGACCTGCGGGGCTTCACCGCGCTCTCCCACCGCGTCGGCCCGAACGAGACCGTGACCCTGCTCTCCAACTATCAGGCGATCGTCGTGCCCGTGGTGCAGAAACACGGCGGCGCCATCGACAAGTTCCTGGGCGACGGCGTGATGGCGACCTTCGGCTCGGCTGCGCCCAGCACCACCTACGCCCGCGATGCGCTCGCCGCCGCCCTGGAGATCGACGCAGGCTTGCGGGCCTGGAACGAACGGCGCGCGGCGCGCGGCAGCCGCGCCATGGCCTGGGGCATGGGCCTTGCCACGGGCCCCGTCGTCTTCGGCGCGGTGGGGGACGCCAGCCGCCTGGAATACACCGTGATCGGCGAGGCGGTGAACCTTGCCGCCAAGCTGGAGAAACACTGCAAGACCTGCGGCGCGCGCCTGTGCGCCACCGCCCAGACGGTGGCGCTGGCAAGGGAGCAGGGCCTGACCGGCAACGACCTGCCGCTGACGACGGCCGCCCAAGTCGATGGTGTTACCCAGCCGCTGGATATCTGCACGCTGGGGAACTGACAGGCGGCACGATGGACCATCACCTGATCGTGGGCCTGGCAGCGGCGTTCGTCCTGGCCGGAATCGGCATGCAGCTCCTCTGGTACGGGGAGTGGGAGGTGAAGCCGGTCCGCACCCGGTTCCTGCGCGGCTTCCTCGGCGTTCTCTCGGTCAGCACCGGCAATCTCGGCCTGGCCGGCATCATGCTGATCGTGATGGCCCTGGCCGGCGTGGTGACCGCCCTGCTCGGCGATCCCTTCTATGTCGCGTTCCGCAACATGCTCGCGCCGCCGTTCATCATCCTGCTGCTGCGCTACCTTCCCTTCCTGCTGTTCGATGCCATCCTGAGCCACCGCAGGGACCGCTAACGCCCCGCCGCACGCCGCTCATGCGGTAGCACCACAGCCCCTCCACCACTTGCGATTGTGTCGCCATGCGACCAACATGGACGGCAGCGAAACCGGAGGCGGGCGATGCACCTTGCCGGGGGCCTGGGGATTGGCGTCCTGCTGCTGGTGGCGGGTTGCTGGATGGTGCGCAGGCTGCACAGCCTTCCCAGCTGGTTCTCGGCCGGACTACTTCTGGTGATCGCGGGCCTGGTCGCCATCGTCGCTGCCCTGTCCGGCGCCACGATCGGCGACACCCTGGCGATAACGGGCTTCGTCGGCTTCGTTTTCGCCTTTGTCAAAGGGATGTACCTCCTGCCCCGGGACGATTCCGCCCCACCCGGCAGAGACTGAGACAACCATGGAATCCCTTGCTGCCTTCCTCGTCAGTGTGGGTTTTGCCGTGGCCGGCGGAATCGCGATCTGGAAGCTGCACGGGATCGGCAGCCTGCTCGCCATCGGCATCGCGCTGCTTGCGGTCGGCCTCTGCGGCGCGGTTGCCGCACTGATGGGTGCGGGGCTGGGTGTGATCCTGGGAGGGGCCGGGACCGTGGTCGTTTTCCTGGGTGTGTTCTGGGTGCTGGGTCACGCATCGGGCTGAGGCAAAACATGGACATCTGGTTCTGGCTGGCCCTGGCTTTCATCGCGGCTGTCGCAGTGTTTCATGGGCTGCATGTGATGAAGGCAAATGGCGTTGAGGGTCTTGCCGGCGAATTGCGCGCGAGCTTCCTTCCCTGGCTGTTGTTGGCCGGGGCCCTCGTGCTGGCTCTGCTCCTCGTCCTTGTCCTGGGCGGCAACGACGGGCTGCTCCTGATCCTCGGCGTGCCCCTGGTGGTCGGCGCCATCGGCCTGATCGCCTGGCGTTTGCGCCATTGAACAACATCGCTCGCGCTGCCATGGCAACAACGCCTGTGATCCCACAACCCGGATATCGGTCATGAATCCCGCCCTCATCTTCGCTCTGGCGGTGGCGCTGGCCTTTGCCGTCGCCGGTATCCTGATCGCGGGGCGCGGCAGTCTGCGTCGCGGATTGTCTCGCGTCGTCTTGCGGCTGAAGGGGGCGCTGGGCGAACTGCTGGTCTGGGCCGTCCTCGGCGGGGCGGCCCTTCTCATCGCATTCGTGGCGGACGGCGACGCCTGGACCTTCGTTGCCCTTGCCGCTGCAGCGCTGTGCCTGATCGCCCTGGCCATCCTTGTTGCCCTGCGCCGCAAGCGCGACTGAACCCTTCCGGCCGCCGCACCGCCCGGCTACCGTGGCCCCAACCAAGGGGAGGACGGCATGCGGTTGAAGGACAAGGTGGCGATCGTCACGGGCGGCAATTCGGGCATCGGGCGCGGTATCGTGAAGCGGTTCGCGGCCGAGGGCGCGCAGGTCGCCATCGTGGCGCGCAATGCCGAAAAGGCAGCAAAGGTGGTCGCCGAGGTGGCCGAGGCGGGCGGCACGGCGCGTTTCTATCCCTGCGAGCTTGCCGACGAGGCCGCCGTGGAGGCGACCATCACGCAGGTCGTTGCCGACCACGGCAGGCTCGACATCGTCGCCCAGAACGCCGGTGTCGGCGGACGGCGCGTCACCGTGGAGCCCTCCGACAAGCCCGGCACGCGCTGGGCCAAGATGCGCGGCCCCGATCTCGACGGCCCCTATTACGTCTGCGCCCATGCCCTGCCCCATCTGGCCAGGACCAAGGGCAGCATCGTCATCACCACCTCGACCGCGGCATGGCACGGCAACTGGGGCACCTACTGCATCGCCAAGGCGGGCTGCGAGGCGATGGTCATGGCCTTTGCCTGCGAGGGCGCGCCCATGGGCGTGCGGGTCAACGGCGTCTCGCCGGGCTGGATTGCCATCGAGCGCGACGCCGAGGCCTCGCCCACGGGCAACGACAAGGGTGGCTGGTCGATGCCGCCCTCGGCCCTGGGCCGCGTCGGCCAGCCGAGTGAAATCGCGGGTGCGGTGACGTTCCTCGTCAGCGAGGATGCGAGTTTCGTCACCGGCCAGACGCTGATCGTCGACGGCGGCCTCGTCATCCTCGACTATCCCTCCATGCCGATGCTGGGCGGCATCCAGGCCAAGCTCTATTCCCAGCCGGTAGAGCCGTGACGCCACCTCGGCCCGCCATCGCCCTGGCACGCGCGAGATAGCCGACGGAACCTCGCTTCACCGGTGCTCGTTCTCCCTGCTCTGGATCGCCAGTGGAGAGCGCCATGGGATTTGCAGCAGCACTGATCGTCGCCGGGCTGATCGCCGCCGTCGGCATCGTCCAGTTCGTCATGGCCGCGCGCGGGGGCAACCGGGAGGTCGAGGAGATGCCCGAGGCGCAGATCTCGGCCGACTACGGCCCCCACGAGCACAACGGCCTGCATGCCTCGCGCGCCTCGGGCGTCTGGCTGCTGCTGATCGCCACGGCGCTGGCCGGCGCGGTTCTGGCCGGTCTTACCTTCGAGGTTGCGGTCTCGGCCGCCGTGCTGCTGGTGCTGCTGCCGACCGTGATTGCCTTTTCCGCCCGTTTCATCGGCAACCGGGTCAACCGCAGCCTCTGAATGGTTGGCGTGGACAAGCAGCCCTGCGCGGGCACAATGGCCCCATGGACAATCTCAGCGGCGGCAACCTGCATGTTTTCCTGATCGCGCTCGTCATGGTGGCGGGCAGCGTCTGGACGCTGTTCTTCCGCGCCCGCGTGCCGGTGCCTGCCGGGCTGCCCGGATTCTTCCGCGCGATCCTGGAACTGACCAACACGTGGCTGCAGCTTTTCGGCGGCTGGGCCGGGTGTTTCTTCCTGCCCATCGGCACCATGCTGGTGCTGGGCGTGCTGGCCGGCGGCATGGCCTTCTGGCACTGGCCCGTCGCGCTGATGATGTTCGCCGTGCTCGCGGTCTGGAAGAACCGCTGAGGCGGCGCCCCTACTTGTAGGGGTCCGCCGCGTCGCGCAGGCCGTCGCCCAGGAAGTTGAAGGCCAGCACCACGACGATGACCGGCACCACCGGCAGCATCAGCCAGGGGTAGAGCGCCACCACGTTGATGTTCTGCGCCTCGTTGAGCAGCACGCCCCAGCTGGTGATCGGCGGGCGCAGGCCCAGGCCCAGGAACGACAGCGCCGTCTCGCCCAGGATCATCGAGGGGATCGACAGCGTCGCCGAGGCGATGAGGTGGCTGGTGAAGCTGGGCAGCAGGTGGCGGAAGATGACGCGCTTGGGCTTGGCGCCCATCAGGACCGCGGCGGTCGCGAAATCCTCCTCGCGCAGGGACAGCAGCTTGGAGCGCACCGCGCGCGCCAGGCCCGTCCAGTCGAAGAGGCCGAGGATGATGGTGATCCCGAAGTAGACCAGGATCGGACTCCAGGTCACCGGCAGGGCGGCCGAGAGCGCCATCCACAGCGGCAGCTCGGGGAAGCTGCGGATGATCTCGATCAGGCGCTGGACGATGGAGTCGACCCAGCCGCCGTAGTAACCCGAGAGGCCGCCCAGCACGATGCCGAGGAAGAAGCTGATGGCGATGCCGATGAGGCCCACGGTGAGCGAGATGCGCGCGCCGTAGAGGATGCGCGAGAGCATGTCGCGGCCCAGCCGGTCGGTGCCGAGCAGGAACATCTCGCCGTCCCGCGCCGGGCAGATCAGATGGAAGTCCATGGGGATGACGCCCCAGAACTCGTAAGGGTCGCCCGAACAGAAGAAGCGGATCGGCTGCACCTTTTCCGGGTTGGACGTGTACACCCGCTGCAGGTTGTTCATGTCGAGGCGATAGTCGAAGCCGTAGACGAAGGGCCCGATGAACTCGCCCTCGTGGAACAGGTGCAGGGCCTGCGGCGGCGCGTAGAGGAAATCGACGTGGCGCGAGTGCAGGTTGTAGGGCGCCAGGATCTCGCTGATCAGGATCGAGAAGAAGGTCGCCAGCAGCAGGATGCCGGAGAACACCGCCAGCTTGTGGCGGCGGAACTTCCACCACATCAGGCGCCACTGGCTGGCGAGATAGAACCGCTCCTGCTCGGGCGTCAGCACCTCGACGGAATGCGGATCCCAGGGCTCCTCGTTGACGTAACGCGGAATGGCCGGCGTATCGCTCATTTCGCGGCTCCCCCGGCAAGGCGGATGCGCGGATCGAGCACGGCGAGCAGCAGGTCGGAGATCAGCACGCCGATCACGGTGAGCAGGGCAAGGCACATCAGGAAGGAGCCGGCCAGATACATGTCCTGGGTCTGCAGGGCACGCAGCAGGATCGGGCCCGTGGTCGGCAGCGACAGCACGACCGAGACGATGACCGCGCCGGAGATGACCTGGGGCAGCAGGTTGCCGATGTCGGCGATGAAGGGATTGAGCGCCATGCGCAGCGGATACTTCAGCAGCGCCTTGCCGGGGGAGAGGCCCTTGGCGCGGGCGGTGACGACATACTGCTTCTGCAGTTCATCCAGCAGGTTGGCGCGCAGGCGCCGGATCAGGCCCGCGGTGCCCGAGGTGCCGATGACGATGACCGGGATCCACAGGTGCTCGAAGACCGAGACGACCTTGTCCCAGGTCCAGGGCTGATCGACGTATTGCGGATCCATCAGGCCGCCGATGGAGGTGCCGAACCAGACGTTGGCAAGGAACAGCAGCAGCAGGGCGAGCAGGAAGTTGGGCGTGGCCAGCCCCAGGAAGCCGACCAGGGTGAGGCCGTGATCGCCCCAGGAATACTGGTGCGTGGCCGAATAGACGCCGATGGGAAAGGCGACCGCCCAGGTGAACAGGATCGTCACGCCCGAGACGATGATCGTCAGCAGCAGGCTCTCGCCGATGATCTCGTTGACCGGCTTGTTGTATTCAAACGACAGACCCATGTCGCCCTGCATCAGGTCCGTCACCCAGACGACGTATTGCTGCCACATCGGCTTGTCGAGGCCGAACTCGGCCTTGTAGATCTCGACCTGCTCGACGCAGGAGCTTTCGCCCTGGGCCTCGCACTCGGCGATCATGGTCGAGAGGAAATCGCCCGGCGGAAGCTGGATGATGATGAAGGTGATCAGGCTGATGCCGATCAGCGTGGGCACCATGATCAGGATGCGCTGCACGATGTAGCTGATCATCGGCGCGCTCCCGCGATGTGCCCGCTTGTGCCTGCTCCGCGCACGGTCATTGGTCCCGCCCGTCGTCGCCGTCGATGTAGAAGAAGGTATCGGGCTGGTACATGCCGAACTGGCTGCCCGGATCCCAGTTGAAGATCGCCTCCTCGGGCACGTTCATCATGCGGTCGGAAACGACGACCGGCTGCAGCGTGCCGGCGACGATGCCGATGGAGTACACGCCGTCGGCCCACAGGCCGAGGATCTCGTGCCAGATGGCGCGCCGCTGCGTCATGTCGCGGGCGTGGCGCCATTCCTCGTAGAGCGCCATCAGGCGGGCGGGCTCCTCCATGTCGACGGGTTCGCCGGAAGCGCCGCCGGTCTCGTTGTACTGGCCCCAGGCCGGCCACTCCAGGCCCTGCTGGCTGGCGGGCGCGAACTCGGCTGGGCTCATGTCGGCGGTGGGGATGCCGTTCTCCAGGCCGAACCAGATCGCCATCACGGTCTGGCCGGCAAAGATGCGGTTCCTCAGCACGTCGCGCTGCAGCGGCTTGGAGAACAGCTTGACGCCGATCTCGCCCCAGGAATCGTGCATCAGTTCCAGGATGTCGGTTTCCTCGGGATCCTCGCCCGCGGTCTCGACGATGATCTCCAGGGTGCGACCGTCGGGCATCAGGCGGTAGCCGTTGTCGTCGCGCTCGGTGAGGCCCATGTCGTCGAGCAGGGCGTTGGCCTGGTCGATGTCGTAACTCGCCCAGGCTTCGCGATAGGCCGGGTCGTAGAGCGGGGAAGCCGGCAGCACGGTGTTCTGCCCCTCCACGCCCAGGCCATAGTAGATGACCTGGTTGATCTCGTGCCTGTTGATCGCCAGCGACAGGGCGCGCCGGAAGCGCACGTCGCGCAGCAGCTCGCGCCACACCGGGTCGGCGACCGACAGGTTGGGATAAAGCGCAAGCTGGCTGCCGCGCGCGGTCTGCCACAGGCGCACCGTGTAGTCGTTATGCCCCTCGCCCTCCTTCAGGAAGGTGTAGTCGGAGAAGGCGAGGCCACGGGCCTGCAGATCGGACTCGCCCGCCCAGGTCTTCAGCGGGATCAGCTTGGCGTCGACCACGTCCATGACGACCCGGTCGAAGTAGGGAAGCTGCCGGCCCTCTGCATCGACCTTGTAGTAGTAGGGATTGCGCTCGCCCACGAAACGCTGGGCCGGGGCCGCGGTGGTGATGCGCCAGGGCTGCAGGGTGGGCAGGTCCGGATTGTCGAACTTGTAGAGGTTGTCGAGATCGTTGTGCAGCGCCGCCCAGCCCGAAAGGCTGCGCTCTGCCGCCTTGCGCGCCAGGGCCTCGGGATCGCCATAGGCGACATGATAGGGCTTCAGGAAGTGCGCGGGCCGGTAGATGAAGAGCGGCGCCGCCGAGGCCATGGCCGGCAGGAAATCCGGATTGGGGCCGTCCCAGGTGTAGCGCACGGTGGTTTCGTCGATGACCTCGAAGAGGGGCGGCTTGCCGTCGACCAGCATGATGCTGGGCGGGCCTGCGGGCGAAAGCTCCGGATTGAGCGCGACATCCTCCCACCAGTAGCGGAAATCCTCGGCGGTGAAGGGCGCGCCGTCCGACCACTTGTGGCCCTTGCGCAGGTGCAGGGTGAAGATGCGCCCGTCCTCCACCTCGAAGGATTGCAGGATGTCGGGCACGAGCTCCAGGTTGTTGTCGTAACCGACCAGGCGCGCGTAGCCGAAGACGACCAGCAGGCGCGTGTCCTTGGCGCGGTTGATCAGCATGCGCCAGTCGCCGCCATAGGCGCCCAGCGCCCGGCCGTCGTCGACCACCAGCGGCTCCTGCGGCAGGCGCTCGGCGACCGGCGGCAGTTCGCCCTCGGCAATCTCCTCGGCCCAGTAGGGCACATCCTCGACCGCGCGCGCGGGTGCGACGGCGGCAACCGCCAGGATGAGGGCAAGGAAGGCGCGGCGCATCATGCCGCTTCACCCGTCGGCACGGCGCTGGCGCGCACCATGTGGCCGTTGCCAATGTCGACCATGCGCAGGCCGGCACCCTCGCGCACCGTGAAGGGCTCGGGCCAGGCATCGGGCTGCGAAGCGCGGCCGGCCATCAGCGCGGTCAGATCAAGGCGCCGGTCCGGGTTCGGCTCGGGCACCGCGGCAAGCAGGGCGCGGGTATAGGGATGGGTCGGGTTGGCGAAAATCTCGGCGCGCGGCGCGGTCTCCACCAGGCGGCCCGCGCACATCACGGCGATGCGGTCGGCCATGTAATCGACGACCGCCAGATTGTGCGAGATGAAGAGATAGGTGAGCCCCAGTTCGGCCTGCAGGTCCTTCAGCAGGTTGAGGATCTGCGCCTGGATCGAGACGTCGAGCGCGGAGACCGGCTCGTCGCAGATCAGCAGTTCCGGCTCCAGCGCCAGGGCGCGCGCGATGCCGATGCGCTGGCGCTGGCCGCCCGAGAAACTGTGGGGGTAGCGGCGCAGGTGGCGCGCATCGAGCCCGACCAGCGCCATCAGTTTCATCACCCGCTCGGCGCGTTCGGCCTGGGTGCCGACCTTATGGATCAGCAGCGGCTCGGAGATGATGTCGTAGACCGTCATGCGCGGGTTCAGCGAACCGAAGGGATCCTGGAAGATGAACTGCACCTTGCGCCGGTAGTCGAACAGCTTGTCGCCCTCCAGCGCGGCGATGTCGACGTGGTTGCCGCGGTCGTTGAAGACGATGCGGCCGCTGTCGGGTGTCAGCGCCTTCATGATCATCTTGCTGGTGGTCGTCTTGCCGCAGCCGGACTCGCCGACCAGGCCCAGGCATTCGCCGCGGCGGACCTCGAAGCTGACGTCGTCGACCGCGATGTGGCGCACGGTGCCGCGCGCCATGAAACCGCCCTTGCGCACGTCGAAGGCCTTCGACAGCCCCTCGACCGACAGCAGCGGCCCCTTGGCCTCCTCGGGCCAGGGCGCGCGGGTGCCCATGGAGGTGCCCGGCTCGTGTTTGATCTCGCGCAGCGGCACCAGGCGTTCGCCCGGTTTCATGTCGAAACGCGGCACGGCGGCCAGCAGGCCCTTGAGATAGGGATGGCGCGGATCGGAGAAGATATCCCGCAGGCTGCCCTGTTCCATGATGCGGCCGTGGTACATGACGACCACTTCCTGGGCGACGTTGGCGACCACACCCAGATCATGGGTGATCATCAGCACCGCCATGCCCAGTTCGCTCTGCAGGTCGGCGATCAGCTTCAGGATCTGGGCCTGGATCGTCACATCGAGCGCGGTGGTCGGCTCGTCGGCGATCAGCAGGGCGGGGCGGCAGACCAGCGCCATGGCGATCATGGCGCGCTGGCGCAGGCCGCCCGACAGCTCGAAGGGATAGCTGCGATAGGCCTTTTCGGGATCGGGAAAGCCGACCAGACGCAGCATGTCGATGGTGAGTTCCTTGCCCTCGGGTCTGGAGCAGCTTCTGTGCAGGAACAGCGCCTCGCTCACCTGGTCGCCCACGGTGTGGAGCGGCGAAAGCGAGGTCATCGGCTCCTGGAAGATGATCGAGACGGTGCCGCCGCGGATCGCGCGCATCTTCGGCCCGTCGGCGGGCAGGGCGGCGATGTCGACGGGCGCGGCATCGGGCCGGGCGGGATCGTGGAGCAGGATCTGGCCGCCGGTGATCGCGGCGTTCTGCGGCAGGATGCGCATGATCGTCTGGCTGATCACGGTCTTGCCCGAGCCGGATTCGCCGACCAGCGCCAGGGTGCGCCCGGCGGGAATGGCAAAGGAAACGCCCTTGACCGCCTGCACGGCGCCGTCGCCGACCATGAAGTCGACCTTCAGGTCGCGAATCTCGATCAGCGGCGCGGCGGCAGCGCGCGTGTCAGCAGTTCCGGTCATAGATGATCGTCCGGCATGCTGCCCTGGGAGGTGGCAAAACCCATGGCGTCGAGATTGGCGCGGGTGACGTCCGACAGCGCAAGATCGTTGGCGCGCGCGGCATGCAGCGCGGCGGCGACCACGGCATCGAAACCGTCGAGCGACGAATCAAAGGACATGCTTGTACCGCCTCCCCGCAACTTCAGCTCCATCCAGCCCTTGGCCTTGGTCCGCCCGGTCGAAAAATAGGCAAGTTTCATGACCGAAAGGTCACGCCAGGCCAGGGTCCGAGGCCAGGGTCCGTGAATCTGCACCCCCTCGGCCGAAAGCCCCACGGCCGAGCGGTGACGCAAGAAGGTGCGCCCGCCAAAGACAAGAAACACAGCCCCTAGTAATCCAAGGATGTAGACCATGATGGAGCCGGTCTCAATGAGAAGCAGCGGCGCCAGACAGAGAACGGCCCCCACGCCTGCGCGCAGGTAATCGGCAACCAGCGTCTTGGTTTCGTAGCGGTAAAGCGTGCCGTCGGGGCCGGTCTGGAAGGTCATCGGACCGTCGTGAACAAGGTGGCGGCATCCTGCCAGAGCGCGGCGGGATGATCGCGGACGGCCGTCACAAAGCGATCGACAAAGGTATCGCAATCGCGGTCGTGGACGCGGTGATGGGTCATCAGGCCGGTCGGCTCGGCAGCATCGGCCGTGCCGGCGCGGCGGCGGGCGAGGTGATCGCAGGCCGCGGCCAGCACAGGGGCCTCGCCGGCAAAGCCGCCGCCGCCCTTCCAGCCGACGATGTCGAGGTGGACATTGGCCAGGCGCAGCCCGTCGCGTTGCGGCGCGGCGCGGGGACCAAGGGTCGAGAGGCCCGCAAAGCCGCGCGCGGCGAGGCTCTGGGCGACGGTCGCGTCGATGCGATTCCAGGGCGGTACCATGACCGCATGGAAGCGCGCCCCGAGAGCATGGGCAAGCAGTGATTGTCCCCGGCTGAGACAATCCCCCAGATCGTCGTCGCCATCGACCAGCTCGCACTTGCGCCGTTCCGGGCCAGCCCGGTTGGCATGGGCCCAGCCGTGCTGGAGCACACTGGCCCCGGGATCGCCGCGCAGCAGGGCAGCGCTGGCCTCCTCCAGCCAGGCCGGCACCACGGCCAGCGCCAGCGGCACGCCCAGGTCCTGGCGCTGCGCCAGCAGCCCGGCCAGGCGGCCGTCGTCGGGGCCGGCATCGTCGTCGCGCCACCAGAAGGTGGCGGTCGCACCGGCCTCGCCCCAGCGGTCGAGCTCGCGCCTGAGGTCATCCCAGTCAGCCATGGCGCACCCACCCTGCCAGCAGGCGCGCACTGGCCGCCGCACCGCCGAGATCAACCGTATCCCGCCGCAGGGGCGGCAGGCCGAATGCGGCATCGACCGCGGCGGCAAGCTGCGCCGGGCCCAGATCGTCCTCGGCCAGAACCACCGCCAGATCCCGTTCGGCCAGCCGCTGCGCCCGTTCGGCCTGTTCGGTCTCGCCACCTTGGGCGAACGGCACCAGCACGGCGCGTGCGCCGGCCGCGAAGAGATCGGTGACCGTGTTGTAACCGGCCTGGGAGACCGAAACCGCGCAGTTGGCGAGCAGGGCGGGAAAATCGGGCCGGTTGGGCTCGATGACGATGCCGGGTGCTGAGCGGGCGGCGACCTCCACCATCGCCGCGTCGCCGCCCAGCAGGCGCCAGGTCCGTTGCGCGGCCAGACGCGACAGCGGGCGCGCCGCCGCCGCGGCAACAAGCAGCCGTGCGCCCACCGCGCCGCCGCCCACCGAAACGATGACCTCGTCCTCGCCCGGGCCGCCTGCCGCGCGCATCACGGCATTGCCGGTCGCGATGTAGCCGGTGTGGATCACCCGCTCGCCCAGCAGGGTGGCGGCAGGGAAACTCTCCTCCAGGCGCACCAGGGCGGGGTCACCGTGCACCAGCACGGCGTCGTAACGCGCCTGCGCGGTCTCGATCATGGTGGCGATCCGGTCGGGCCGGGTCTCGCGCTGCAGGATGTCGCGCACCGAGGCGACGATGAGCGGCGGCGTGGCCAGGGCACCTGCGGCATCGAGCAGCGCCAGGGCCTCGGCCCGCAGGCTGCGCCGGCCGAAGGGAAAGGTCTCCGTGACGACGACGCGCGGCCGGGTCTCCTCGACCAGGGCCTCGAGCAGGGCCCGCCGCTGCGCCATCAGGGCTTCGCCCGCAGGTTCGCCGGCTGCATCGACAAGGGAGGTGAACCCGGCGTCGCCGGCGCGCAGGGGCGGAAGCTGCATC
>CALLQH010000111.1 GCA_938014945.1 uncultured bacterium
GCGAGCGCAATGGCGATCAGCAGGCCCGCCTGCACCGTCGGGCGCACCTCGGCGATGCGCCGCGCGCCCAGAGCGTGGGCGATCATCGGGGAAACGGCAGTGCCCACGCCCATGCCGAAGTAGAACATCAGTGCCAGCGTGTTGGCGGCCAGGGTTCCCGCGGCAAGGTCGGCGGGTCCCAGCCAGCCCATCATCACGACGTCGGTGACGCCGATCGCCATCTGCGCGGCAAAGGCGAGCGACAGAGGGGTGGCCAGCGCGATCATGGCGCGTCCCTCGGCGGGCGAGGGGCGCAGGGCGCGCAGGCGCGGCACGGGGGTAAGGACGGAGTCGGTCATGAAGGCCTCAAGTGTGCGTGCGGGTTCCCAGCGGGAAGCCGGTTACGCGGAGGCCATGGTTCCTCAGCGCCCGGCGATGCCGGGCGTACTCTGCATACGGTGGAAGGGTGGAGGAGCCATGCGGATTTTCTAATCGGCCCTCGCGGCGCGGTCAACGGCGCGGGCTCAGCCCAGGGCGAACTGCAGGGCGACGGCGGCGCCGTAGAGGGCGAGGATCAGCACGCTCTCGAAGCCGATGCCCGCGGGGCCGGAGCGTTCGCGCCGGATCAGGCCCAGCAGCAGCACCGCGGTCATCAGGATGCCCAGCGCCAGCAGGAAGACGTGGCGCAACTCCATGGCGTGATAGATCGAGCCGCCGCTCCAGGCCGCGTCGGAGGCGGCCAGGAACAGCACGTCATAGACATTGCCGCCGATGATGCCGCCCACGGCAAGCTGCAGGGCGCCCCGGCGCACCGCCGCGACCGTGGTGACGAGCTCGGGCAGGGAGGTGGCGACCGCGGTGAACAGCGCGCCCATCACGGTCTGCGACAGCCCTGCGCGCTCGGCGATGGCGCTGCCGCTTTGGGCGATGGCCCAGCCGGCGACGCCGACGACGGCGATGAGCCCTATGAGCTGCAGCGCCAGGATGGGCGCGGGCGGCAGGGTGTCGGCCTCCTCCTCCGGGCTGTCGCTGCGCGTCTGGCGGGTGCAGCGCGGCGTCCACATGGGGTCGGCGCGCATGCCGTGGGTCAGGCGCAGGCCCGCGCCATAGACGATCAGCAGCACGATGGAGGCCGGGTGCACGACCCACAGCGTCATCTCCGGCGTCGCGTAGGCGATCAGCGGGATGGAAAGCATGAGAATCAGCAGGGTCGCCTGGGCGAGATTGGTCGCCTCCGCCGCGGCATGCTCCAGGTTGGCCTTGCGGTAGAAGAGATCGGCGATGGCAAGGAAGGCCGTCTGCGCCGCGATGCCGCCCACCGCATTCGAGATGGCAAGCGCCGTGTTGCCGTCGAGCGCGGCGGTAACCGAGGTGACGGTGCCCGAAAGCGAGGTCGTGACGCCCAGCAGCACTGCGCCCACCATCGCCTCGCCCAGGCCCGTGCGGTCGGCCACGACATCGGCGCGATGGGTCAGCGCCACGCCCGCCAGGGCGACGGCCAGAGCGGCGGCAAGGAAGACGCCGATATCGGCGGCAAGAGAGAGTTCAGCAAACACGACCCGTTGTCATATGGGGGTGCTGGCGGGTGATGCACGCGGCTTATGTTTGCAACGGCCGGTGGGTTTTGCCGTTCAGGACGATTGGGCCATAGTCCCGGTTCAGAATCCGGAGTTTGCGATGCGTACCCTTTCGGCCGACGTCGGCGGCACCTTCACCGATCTTGTCCTGATCGACGACGAGGCGGGCAAGGTGCATCTCGACAAGGTGCCCTCCACACCCGGCAGGGCCGACGGCGTGCTTTCGGGCATCGGGCGTATCGCGGCCAGCGCGGGCATCGCGCCGGGCGAGATCGACATCTTCGTTCACGGTTTCACCGTGGGCACCAACGCCTTTCTCACGCGCAACGGCGCGCGGGTCGCCATGGCCGTGACGCGCGGCATGCGCGACGTGCTGGAGATCGGCGATCAGATGCGCCCGCACCTCTACCGCCTCAGCCAGAGCCGGCCGGAGCCGGTGGTGCCGCGCTCGCGCGTCGTCGAGGTCGCCGAGCGGCGCGATGCCTTCGGCAAGGTCGTCGAGGCGCTGACGCCGCAGGAGGCCGAGCGCGTTGCCAGGGAACTGGCCGCGCTGGAGCCGGAGGCGGTCGCCGTGTGCCTGGGCTTCTCCTTCCTCGATGCAGGGCACGAGGAGATGCTGCAGGGCGCCATCGCAAGGCATCTGCCGGGCGTGCCGATCTATCTCTCCAGCAGGGTCAATCCGCAGATCGAGGAGTATCCCCGCGCCAACACCACGGCGGTGGCGGCCTATGTCGGCCCCGTGGTCGACCGTTATGTCTCCACCCTGGATCAGGCGCTGGCGGGTGACGGCATCAACGCACCGCTGCGCCTGATGCGCTCGGACGGCGGCGTCGCCACGCCTGAGTCCGCGCGCGCCAACCCCGCGACCATGATGCTCTCGGGGCCGGCGGGCGGCGTCATTGCCGGCGCGGCCATGGCGCAGGACCTGGGTGTGCCCGATTTGGTCACCTTCGACATGGGCGGCACCTCGGCCGACTTCTCGGTGATCGCGGGCAGCGAACCGCGCATGGTCACCGGGCGCATCGTCGATGGCGTGCCCCTGCGCCTGCCCACCCTCGACATCGAGACCATCTCGGCGGGCGGCGGCTCCATCGCCCATGTCGACCTGGGCGGCGCCCTGCGTGTCGGGCCGCAGTCGGCGGGCTCCGAACCGGGGCCGGCCTGTTACGGCCAGGGCGGGCGCGACGCCACGGTGACGGATGCCGCCGTGGTGCTGGGCATCCTCGATCCCGGCGCGTTTCTGGGCGGCGAGATGACGCTCGATGCCGAACTGGCGCGCGAGGCGGTCCAGCGCAACGTCGCCGAGCCGCTCGGCCTGTCGCTGGAGGCCGCGGCGCTGGGTATCGTGCGTGTCGCCAGTGCCGGCATGATCCAGGCGATCCGCAAGCTCTCGGTCGAGCGCGGCCTCGACATCCGCGAGTTCGCCCTGCTTGCCTTCGGCGGCGCCGGGCCGATCTATGCCCCCTTCATGGCACGCGACCTTGGCATGGCCGAGGTCCTGGTGCCCGCCAATCCCGGCGTCTATGCCGCCCAGGGCCTTCTGATGTCCGACATCCGCCACGTTGCGCAGGCCGCCTTCCAGCGCCGCTTCGACAAGCTGGCTGAGGAGGAACTGGGCGCACGTCTGGAAACCCTGCGCAGCGAACTCGACGAAGCCCTGGCGCACGACGGTATCGCGGCGGAGAACCGCTACTTCCGCCATGTCGCCGACATGCGCTGCAGCGGCCAGTTCCACGAACTGGCGGTGCCGCTGCCCGATCCCGGCAAGCCCGGCTGGTGGCGCCCCGACGAGGTCGCCGCCGCCTTCCATGCCGAACACGAAAAGGCCTATGGCCATACCGACCCCGAGGCGCCGGTGGAGTTCGTCAACCTGCGGGTGGAGGCCTATGGCCGCACCGCCAAGGCGCGCGTCGCCGCCGACCTCGGCAAGGGCGAGGGTGCGCCGCAGCCTGCGGGCCGTCGCCCAGTCTGTCTGGATGCGCAGGAAGGCTTCCGCGACACGCCGGTCTATCGCCGCGCCGACATGAAACCCGGTCACAGCTTCGACGGCCCTGCCGTGATCACCCAGCGCGACACCACCACGGTGGTGCTCGCCGGCCAGAACGTGACGGTCGCGCCCAATGGCGTGCTGCGCGTGCGGACGGCAGCGTGAAAGAGAGACAGGAGAACGCCATGACCGAGATCGACCCCATCAGCCGCGACGTCTTCCAGCATCAGGTCCACGGCATCGCCGAGGAGATGTCGATGGCGCTGCGCCGCGCCGCCTTCTCCTCGATCATCTGGGACATGTACGACTATTCCTGCGGTCTCTTCTCGCCCGAGGGCGAGATGCTCTCGCAGGCCGAGACCATCCCCGCCCAGCTCGGCATCATGTCGACGGCGATCCGCTACATGTTCGCCAGGATCCCGCGCGACCAGTGGAAGCCGGGCGACATCATCGTCTGCAACGATCCCTATCAGGGCTGCACCCACACGCCCGACGTCTGCCTGTTCAGCCCCGTGTTCCACGACGGCGAGCTGATCGCGCTGACCTCGACCATCGCCCACCACGTCGACATCGGCGGCAAGGTGCCGGGCTCGGAAGGCCCCGACAACATGGAGGTCTTCGCCGAGGGTCTCATCCTGCCGCCGCTGAAGCTGGTGGAGGAGGGCAAGCCCAACCAGGCGATCTTCGACATCCTGGCCGCCAACGTGCGCGATCCCCGCGGCTCGGCGGGCGACCTGCGCGCGCAGATCGCCGGCTGCCGCACCGGCGAGCGGCGCCTGGCCGAACTCGCCGGGCGTTACGGCAACGCCCGCTTCCGCGAGATGTGCAACGCCTGCCTGGCCTACAACGAGACCTACATGCGCCGCGCCATCGCCGCCCTGGGCGACGGTCGCTGGGAGGCCGAGGTCTTCATGGAGGACGACGTCACCAGCAGCGACCCCATGCGCCTGCATGCCGTCGTCACCGTGGCGGGCGAAGAGATCACCATCGATGTTTCGGGTTCAGAGCCCCAGCGCGCCAACGGCATGAACTGCCCGGAGGCCTCCACCCTCTCCATGATCCACTACGCCGTGAAATGCGTGCTGGCGCCCGACCTGCCGCAGAACCAGGGCTGCGACCGCCCGGTCCATGTGGTGACGAAGAAGGGCACGCTGCTCGATCCGATCCGCCCGGCCGCGGTCTCCGTGCGCCACATCACCCAGCAGGCCATGGCCGACGTCGTGCTCAAGGCGCTCGCCCCGGTGGCGGGCGAGTACGCCGCGGCGGGCTGCCACACCTCCTTCCCCTCCTTCGTGCTGGGCGGCTTCGACACGCGACCGGAGATGGCCCAGGACGACGGCAGCCCGCCCTATTTCGTCATCGCCGACATCATCGGCGGCGGCATGGGCGGGGCCGAGGGCCAGGACGGCATGAACGCCATCGACAGCCACGGCGGCAACTGCGCCATCCTCTCGGCCGAGGTCATGGAAACCCTCTCGCCCGTGCGCGTGCGCCGCACCGCCCTGGTGCCGGGTTCGGGCGGCAAGGGCCGCTTCCGCGGCGGTCTCGGCATCGAGCGCGACTACGAGCTGGTCGCGGGCAACGGCATCCTCACGGGCTACTGCCAGCAGACGCGCCCCGATACCGCGCCCTGGGGCCTCAACGGCGGCGAGGACGGCGGCCGGGCGGCTCTCATCCGCAATCCCGATACGAACGAGGAGAAGACCCTGGGCAGCAAGATGGTCGGCATCCTGCTGCATCAGGGCGATGTCCTGCGCGCCCGCGGCGCGGGCGGCGGCGGCTGGGGCGATCCCGCCGAACGCGATGCAAGGCTGATCGAGCGCGACCGGGTGGAAGGCTACGTCTGACAGCGTGTGCCGTACCGGCAGGCGAAAGAACAACAAGGACAGCCATGCACGTCGCCACCCTGCTTGCCGCCGAGATGTTCGACATCTCGGTGGACGGCCGCCCCGGCACCATCGCCGACGCCCTGCCGGACTGGAGCCTGCACGACCGCCTGGGTGTGGTGATCGACGAACCGCTGGGCGGAGTCGGCGCCAGCCACCTGATCCAGATCGCCAGCGTCGCCTACTACGATGCCCGGACGGAGCGCCGCAAACGGGTCTATCCGGAGATCTACGCCTTCCATGTCGGGCGCGGGCAGGGCTCGCACTCGGCTTATGACTTCTGGCCCGCCCGGCGCGAAGTGATCGTCACCGGCGACCATCGTGATCTGCTCGATGCCATCAACGACCGCGCCATCACGCGCCTCGCCCTGCCCAAACGGACGCCGCGTACCGTGGAGCATCGCCGCAAGGAGAAGGAGGCCGCCGAGGATCGTTTGGTCCAGGCCTTCCTCTACGCGCCCGACGGCCGGATGGCGGACGGCGACCTGACGATCGCCAGCAACGACACGCGTGCGGAGTACAGCACCGGCCGAGTGCTGCAACCGGTCTATCTCTCACCCCCGACCGCTGCAGCACCGCAGCGTCCGGGCCCTGCGGGGCAGATCAAGGAACGCGACCCCGCCTATGGGGAATGGCTGGAAGCGCGCCGCGGAGACATCACGCAGGAGCAGCGCGAGGCGGCCATCGCGCGCCGCGCGGCCGTTACGCGAGACGGCCTGGTGCGGGAGTCCTACCGGCGCATCGCGGTAGCCGACGCCCTGGAGCGGCTGGGTCTGTTCCCGGACTGAGGTCCCCGGGGATCATCCGGGCTGGCAACAACCCGCGTTTTGTCGTGTAGCATCGGCGGACCAAGGAAGAGGGAGGCCATGATGGCCAAGGCCCCGCGCTTCGCCTATGTCGCGCACTGCCTGATGAACGCCAATGCCAAGGTCGACGAATGGGCGCCCTGCGCGGGCGTGCATCCCGGCCTCTTCGGCCTGTTGCGCGAAAAAGGCTACACCATCCGCCAGATGCCCTGCCCGGAGCTTGCCTTTGCCGGGCTCAACCGCTTCTGGCAGGTGCGCCAGCAATACGACACGCCGGCCTATCGGCGGCATTGCGCGGCGCTCGCCGAGCCGGTCGCCCAGTTGATCTATCAGGACCTGAAAGAGCCCGATGCCGAGGTCGTGCTGATCGGCGTCGACGGCAGCCCGACCATGGGCGTGCGGTTCACGTCCTCGGGCCCCGACTGGGGCGGGCGGCCCGACAAGCCCGGCGACTTCGACAGCGATGTCGTTTCCGGCAAGGGCATCTTCGTCGAGATCCTGCTGGAGAAGCTCGCCGCGCGCGGCGTCGCCGCACCCCGCGCCAGCGCCATGACGACCGACATGCCCGACGGCGACGAGGCGACCGCGCTCGCCGATATCGGCGCCACGCTCGACGGTCCAGCCGCATGAAGAGCAACGACCAGCGCAGCCGTCGCGTCGCGCTCGTCGCCGACGGCGTGATGAACCCGGAGGGCAACGCCCCGGACCTGCTCGCCATCGTAATGGAGCGCGGCTGGGGCATCATCGGCCTGCCGCCCGAACGCCTGGGCCGCCCGGCCATCGCGCAGTGGATGGCCGGTGTCGCCGATCAGGTGCGCGAATTTGCCCGCCACGGCATGACCGTGGTCGCCGTGCTCGATGCCGAGGAGACCACGGTCATCGGCGAACTGGAGCGCGCCTGCGCGGAGGAACCGGCGCAGACCGTGCCGGTGCATGTGTTGTCCGGGGGCGATGGACACGACCTCGCCGCCTTTCTGGACCGCCGCGCCAGCCCGGCCTGAGGTTTCAGAGTGCGCGCAACTGCCGTTGCAGGCGGGGTGCGGCATGGTCGAGGAATGCGCGCAGCTTGGGCGCGGTCAAGCGCGCGTCCGAATGAACCAGGTGGACGGGAACCGCGGGCGGCGCGAAGGCCTCCAGCACGGGGACGAGGGTGCCTGCGCGAAGTGCGTCGGCTACCATGTAGGTCAGCGCAATGGTGATCCCTTCGCCCTGGCTTGCCGCGTCGATGCACGTCATGGCGTCGTTGATCTCCAGGCGCGGACGCACGGTGACCGCGCGGCTGGCGCCGTTGACGACATGACGCCACTCGCGCTGTGGCATGAGACCCGTGAAGGCGATGACATCGTGGTTGCGCAGGTCCACGGGGCGCTGCGGAATACCTCGCCGCGTCAGGTAGGCGGGCGAGGCAAAGAGCATGCGCCGGACGTTGCCGACGCGACGAGCGACCATGCTCGAATCGGCCAGTTCGCCAATCCGTACGGCAATATCGACCCCTTCCTCGACCAGATGGACGATGCGGTCCAGCAGCAGGACAGAAGCGGTGATGTCGGGATATGCGGCCAGAAAGGACCGTAGGACTGGGGGAAGGGCGGTGCGACCGAAGGCAACCGAGGCCGTGATGTTGAGATGGCCCCGCGGTGCCTCCGCTTCGCCTGCGGCGTCCTGTTCGGCAAGAGACAACTCCTCCAGAAGCCGTCTGGTCGATTCCAGATAACGGGCGCCGGCGTCGGTCAGGCTGATGCTCCGTGTCGTGCGTTGCAGCAGGCGTACACCCAGACGTTCCTCGAGTGAGGCAAGCCCGCGGCTCACCGCCGGGGCCGACATGCCAAGCCTGCGACCGCCGTTCGCCAGGCCTCCGGCATCGACGACCGCGACGAACAGTTCCATCTCGCGCAGACGATCCATAATTCCGAATTCCGCAATAAAGATGTGCAAACTATGTGGGTTATTCCGCCGTTGGAACAGATGCATATGGTCGCAGGAAGCCTCTGCCTATGATCGATTTCGGAGAACGACGCGCCATGACCATCGTCCCACCCCTCCAGCAGCTCCAGCCGGCCAGCCGGCCGCCGCTGCCGCCTTTCGATTTTGAAAGCGCCCTGCGCAAGGTTCGGATGGCGGAGGATGCCTGGAACACATGTGATCCTCATCGGGTGGCGCTGGCCTATTCACCCGACAGCCGCTGGCGCAACCGCAGCGACTTTCTGGCTGGGCGCGAGGCGATCGTGGCTTACCTGAAGCGCAAGTGGGAGCGCGAACGGGACTACCGCCTCGTCAAGGAACTCTGGGCCTTTGACGGCCACCGCATTGCCGTGCGCTTTGCCTACGAGTGGCATAACAGCGGCGGCGCCTGGTTTCGCTCCTACGGCAACGAGAACTGGGCATTCGACGCCCAGGGTCTGATGACCAGCCGTCACGCAAGCATCAACGACATCGCCATATCAGAATGCGAGCGTCTGTTGCTCTGGCCGCGGGGACGACGCCCCGAAGACGCTCCGGGTCTTTCCGAACTCGGCCTTTGAGTTCCAGGCATCAAGAGAAACCGCGCCATGACCCATGCCTTTGCAGAACTCGCCTTCACGCAGGATGTGCGAGCCATCCAGGAAGAACTCGGCAGCCGCGAACTGTATGAGCGGTTCGATGCAGGCGAGGACAGTCATCGTCTGCTGGGCCCCGACGAAGCAGTATTCCTGGGCGCGCGCGACAGCTTCTACATGGCGACGGTTGGTGCCAGCGGCTGGCCCTATGTGCAGCACCGCGGCGGTCCGGCGGGCTTCGTGCGTGTTCTCGATGAAGCCACCATCGGCTTTGCCGATTTCCGGGGCAACCGGCAATACGTCAGCGTCGGCAACCTGTCGGGTGACGACCGTGTCTCGCTGATCTTCGTTGACTACCCCAACCGCCGTCGCCTCAAGCTGCTCGGCCATGTCCGGTTCATCGCCCCGGACGACCGTGTCGTCCTCGACCGCCTGGCAGTGCCGGGCTATCGCGCACGCCTGGAGCGCGGCTTTCTCATCGACGTTGCCGCCTATGACTGGAACTGCCCCCAGCACATCACGCCGCGCTTCACGCAGGCCGAAGTTGCCGAGGCGGTGGCGCCGCTCCATGCCCGCATCGCCGAGCTGGAGGAGCAACTGGCCGGCTTCGCTGCCGAGGCATAACCACTTCGGCCGGGCTGGCGCGGCCGCGCGGCATCGTTAACATGGCCCCCGACGGTTGCACCTCGCGGCCGGCACGGGGAGCCGCCATCATGACCTTCCAGATCGCCGAGCGCTGGTTCGAGCGCAAACGGATCGACGACGACATCACGCTGATCTGGGAGCCCCATGTCGATCCGCTGGGGCGCTGCAACATCTGGCATGTGCGCGGCAGCGAGACCGATCTGCTGGTCGACACCGGCATGGGCATCGCCGAGCTCAAGCCCGCCATCGCCGATCTTTTCGGCCACGGCGTCATCGCCTTTGCCACCCATACCCATTTCGACCATGTCGGCAGCCTGCACGAGTTCGAGCATCGCATCGTGTCGCGCCACGAGGCCGCAATCATGGACAGCGGCGACCAGCGTTTCTCGCTCTACCGCGAGGACATGGATCCGGCGACCGTGAAGTGCATCGAGGACAGCGGCTACAAGATCGCTCCCTGCCTGATCGATGCCCTGCCGCGGCCGGGCTATGACGCGCGCGCCTATCATGTCGAACCCGCAAAGCCGACGCGGGTGGTGGAGGAGGGCGACGAGGTCTCCATCGGCAACCGCCGCTTCGAGGTCATGGAGCTGCCGGGCCATTCGCCGGGCAGCATCGGTCTTTGGGAGAAGGCGACCGGAACGCTGTTCTCGGGCGATGCCGCCTACGACGGTCCGCTGCTCGACATGCTGCCGGAATCCGACATCGCGGCCTATTGCCGCACGATGGAACGGCTGATGGACCTTCCGGTCACGGTGGTCCACGCTGGTCATGATCCAAGCTTCGGGCGCGACAAGCTGGTTGCCATGTGCCGCGACTATCTCGAGAAACACGCGGCCTAGGCGATCTTCCACGGGGGCAAACGATGGACGACGCATACTACGATCTCGGCACGCACAGCTTCACGGTGACGACCGACGCGCCGGAGGCGCAGGTCTGGTTCGACCGGGGGCTGGCCTGGTGTTACGGCTTCAACCACGAGGAGGCGATCGTCTGTTTCGAGCGGGCGCTCGCCGCCGATCCGGCCTGCGCCATGGCCCACTGGGGCATCGCCCTTGCCGTGGGACCGAACTACAACAAGCCCTGGTCGGAGTTCGACCCCGTCGACCTGGAGGCCTCTCTGGAACGGGCGCGCCGTGAAAGCGCAACGGCAGCGTCGTTCGCCTCCGGGGCCAGCGCGGTCGAGCAGGCGCTCTGCCAGGCGCTGCTGAAACGTTATCCCGCCGAGGACGGCGAACGCGACTACATGGGCTGGCACGACGCCTATGCCGATGCCATGCGCGGGGTCCATGCCGACCATGGCGAGCATCTCGACGTCTGCGCGCTGTTTGCCGAGGCGATGATGAACCGCACGCCCTGGGCGCTGTGGGATCTCGATACCGGCGCCATTGCGGAGGGTGCCGATACCGACGAGATCATCCGGGTCATCGAGGGAGCGTTCCGCGATCTTCCCGGCGGGGATCGTCATGCCGGCCTGCTGCACATGCATGTCCACGTCATGGAAATGTCGCCCTTCCCCGAGCGCGCCCTGAAGTCGGGCGATGCGCTCTACGACGCCATGCCGGACTCCGGCCATCTGCGCCACATGCCCACCCACATCGATGTGCTGTGCGGCAACTACCAGGCCGTGGTGGCGCGCAACCATGCCGCCGTGGTCGCCGACCGCAAGTTCGTCGAGCGCTCCGGCGTCTTCAACTTCTACACCGGCTACCGCGCCCACGATTTCCACTTCAAGGCCTATGGCGCGATGTTTCTCGGCCAGTACAAACCGGCCATCGAGGCCGCCGAGGAGCTGATCGCGACGACGCCCACGGCCCTGCTGGAGATGGGTTCGCCGCCCATGGCCGACTGGCTGGAGGGTTACATCTCGATCAAGCAGCATGTGCTGATCCGCTTCGGAAAGTGGCAGGACATCCTCGACCAGCCGTTGCCCGACAACCCGGAACTCTACTGCGTCACCACTGCGATGATCCGCTACACCCGCACGGTCGCCTATGCCGCGACCGGACGCGTGCCCGAGGCCGAGGCGGAAAAGGCGCTCTTCTACGAGGCGTTGGCGCGGGTGCCCGAGAGCCGCAAGCTCTTCAACAACACCTGCCGCGACATCCTGGCGGTGGCCGAACAGATGCTTCTGGGCGAGCTGGAGTACCGCAAGGGCAACTTCGATGCGGCCTTCGCCCATCTGCGCCGCTCGGTCGAGATGGACGATCACCTGCCTTACGACGAACCCTGGGGCTGGATGCAGCCGACCCGCCATGCCCTGGGCGCCCTGCTGCTGGAGCAGGGGCGTCTGGAGGAGGCCGAGGCGGTCTATCGCGCCGACCTGGGGCTCGACGGCACCCTGCGCCGGCCTTGCCAGCACCCCGACAACGTCTGGAGTCTGCACGGCCTCCACGAATGCCTGAAGCGGCGCGGCGAGACCGTGGAGATCGTCTGGGTGAAGCAGCGGCTGGATATGGCGGCGGCGCGCGCCGACGTGCCGATCCGCGCTTCCTGTTACTGCCGCATGCAGCACGCGGCCTGAGGTCTCCATGCTCCTGACGCAGCTTGCGCTCGGCTCGGGGATGATCCTGGCGACGGCGGTGGTGCACACCGCCGGGCTGATGGTGCTGATCGCGATGCTCATGCGCCACACGGCGCTCGGCAAGGACGGCGCCGGGGTGCTCCACATCGCCCGTTTCCTGGCGCTGGTGGTACTCGCCATCTTCCTGCTGCACGCCTTCGAGATCTGGATCTGGGCGGTGCTCTACCAGTTGCTGGGCGAGTTCGAGGAGCTTGGCGGCGCCCTCTACTTCTCGACCACCGTCTTCACCACCCTGGGCTTCGGCGATGTCGTGTTGAGCCCCAGGTGGCAGCTTCTGAGCAGCATGGAGGCGGCCAACGGCATCATCCTATTCGGCCTGTCGACGGCGGTACTCTTTGCCGTCTTTGCTCGCCTGCTCCAGGGCCGTGATTTCGGCGGGACAGCGACCTGAACGCGGATTCCGCCACGGCTTCCACCGGCTCTCCGGACCCATGGCGGGGCAAGTGGCGCGCGCTCGTCATTCTGGCCCTGTGCCAGCTTGCTGCGATGACCGTGTGGTTCTCGGCCTCCGCTGTCGTGCCGTCGCTGATCGCGGCCTATGACCTCGGCCCGCTGGGCGCCTCGCTGCTGACCAGCAGCGTGCAGGCGGGTTTCGTCGCCGGCACCCTTGTCAGCGCACTCCTCGGCCTTGCCGACCGCCTGGACCCCCGGCGTCTGTTCATGGCCTCGGCGCTCGTCGGTGCGGCAGCAAACGCCCTTCTGCTGGTGGTCGATCCCGCGGGGCCGTGGACCGTTCTGCTGCGCTTCGTCACGGGTATCTGCATGGCAGGGGTCTATCCCGTCGGCATGAAGATGGCGGCTGGCTGGGCGAAGGGTGATCTGGGCTTCCTCGTCGGCCTGCTGGTCGGTGCGCTGACCCTGGGCTCGGCCTTTCCCCATTTCTTCAACGCCTTCGGCGGCATCGACTGGCGTTTCACCATTGCGGCCGCTTCGCTCGGCGCGCTGGCCGCGGCCCTGCTGGTCAACCTCGTGGCGCTCGGGCCCGGCCATGGCAAGGCGCCCCGTTTTCGCGCGGCCTCGGCCCTGCGCGCCTGGACGGTGCCCTCGCTGCGCCTGGCCAACCTCGGCTACCTCGGCCACATGTGGGAGCTCTATGCCATGTGGGCATGGCTCGGCGTGTTTCTGGACGCCAGCTTTCGCCTCTCGATGGGAGCGGAGACCGCCGCGCTCTGGGCGCGCCTGGCGGCTTTCGCCGCCATCGGCCTGGGTGGCGCAATCGGCTGCCTGCTGGGCGGCCTGCTGTCGGATCGCTGGGGCCGCACAAGGCTCACCATCGGCGCCATGGCGGCAAGCGGCACCTGCGCGGTGGTGACCGGGCTGCTGTTCGGCGCCAGCCCCGGGCTGCTCTTTGCCGTGTGCCTCGTCTGGGGCATCACGGTGATCGCCGATTCCGCGCAGTTCTCGGCCAGCATCGCGGAGCTTTCCGACAAGGACCTCGTCGGCACCATGCTGACGATCCAGACCTGCGGCGGCTTCCTGCTGACGCTGATCACCATCCACCTGATGCCGGTGCTGGTCGAAGGGGCCGGATGGAGCCTCGCCTTCGGCATACTCGCCCTGGGGCCGCTCGTCGGCGTGCTGGCGATGTGGCGCCTGCGCCGCCACCCGGATGCCCGCAAGCTGGCGGGCGGGCGCGGCTGAACACGGATCAGTCGATGGGCGCGTCGCCTTCCTGCCAGGCGCGATAACGCGCCAGCGTCTCCTGGCCGGGCGGATAGAGGCCACCCAGCGCCTTGCCGGAGCCGGCCTCGCCCTGGATCCAGGCCTCCAGCTTCTCCTGCTCCTCGCCCGCTTCCACCACCTCGCGGACGAGGGCGGCCGGGATCACGACCGCGCCGTCGCCGTCTGCCAGGATGCTGTCGCCGGGCAGCACGGCAACGCCGCCCACCGCGATGGGCCGGTCACGATCGCCGTCGGAAAAGACGTTGTAGCTCGCCGGAGCCGCGGTGCCGGCGCAGACCACGGGGAAGCCGGTGGCGCGGATGCCGTCGGCATCGCGCACCACGCCGTCGGTCACCAGACCGGCGACGCCGCGCTGCTGAAGGCGTGTCGCCAGGATGTCGCCCAGCACGCCGCCGCCCTTTTCGCCGCGCGTCTCGATCACCAGGACATGGCCCTCGGGCGTTTCCTCGATGGCGCGGCGCTGGGCGCTTTCGGGATGGCCGCGGCGGGCGGGATCGTCCAGGTCCTCGCGGTAGGGCAGAAACCGCAGCGTGGAAACCGGTCCGGCGATGCGCGGCTGATCGGCACGCAAGGGTGCGATGCCGCCGATGAAGACATGGCGCAGGCCGCGCTTGAGCAGCTGCATCGAGACCGTGGCGGTCGAGAGATGGTGCAGCCGGTGGTGCAGGTCGTCGATCATGCGAAGTCCTTTTGACCCGGGGGGCGGCGGGTGGAACAGTGCGCGCCGCTGCGGGAGGGACACGATGGCCGACGGCATGATGACAGGCAAGGTGGCGCTGGTGACCGGCGCCGGGCGCGGCATCGGGCGGGAGATAGCCCTGATGATGGCCGCCGAGGGCGCGTCTGTGGTGGTCAACGATGTCGGCGCCTCGCTCGATGGCGCAGGCCGCGACGAAGGCCCGGCCGGCGAGGTGGCCGAGGCGATTCGCGCGGCGGGCGGCAAGGCCGTGATCAACGGCGACAGCGTCGCCGATCCGGCAGGCGCCCAGCGCATGGTCGGGGCCGCGCTCGATGCCTTCGGGCGCATCGACGTGCTGGTCAACAACGCGGGCATCCTGCGCGACGGCATCTTCCACAAGATGAGCCATGCCGATTTCGAGGCCGTGCTCGATGTCCATCTGCGCGGCAGCTTCAACACCAGCCGGGCCGCGGCCACCCTGTTCCGCGAGCAGGGCAGCGGCGCCTTCGTGCACTTCACGTCCACCTCCGGCCTCATCGGCAATGTCGGCCAGGCGAACTACGCCGCCGCCAAGATGGGCATCGTCGGCCTGTCGCGCGGCATTGCGCTCGACATGGCGCGTTTCGGCGTGCGCTCCAACTGCATCGCGCCCTTTGCCTGGTCGCGCATGATCGGCTCGATCCCGACCGAGACCGAGGAGCAGAAGGCCCGCGTCGACAAGCTGAAGAGCCTGACGCCCGAGAAGATCGCGTCGATGGCCGTGTTCCTCGCCAGCGATGCCGCCGCCGAGGTGACCGGCCAGATCTTCTGCGTGCGCGGCAACGAGGTCTTCCTGATGAGCCAGCCGCGCCCCCTGCGTTCGCTCCACCGCGACGGCGGCTGGACGCCCCGGACGCTGGCCGACCAGATGCTTCCGGCCTTCCGCAGCGATCTCTACGATCTCGACGTCAGCGCCGACGTCTTTCCCTGGGATCCGGTATGACCAGGCTCGATCCCGCCGCCATCGCGGCCTATGCGATCCCGCCGTATGCCGGCGCGTTCGCGGTGAAGGACGCCATCCTCTATGCGCTGGGCCTGGGGCTGGGCCACGACCCCGTGGACCGCGCCGTGCTGCCCTTCGTCTATGAGGAATGGGGGCCGAAGGTGCTGCCGAGTTTCGCCTCGGTGATCGGTGATCCCAACGATTTCCTCCACGATCCGGCCTTCGGCGTCACCGGCTTTCCCAACGTGCACGGCGATCAGACGATCACGGTCCATGCCCCGATCCCGGCGGCCGGCCACGTTGCCAGCCAGACCCGCATCGAGGGCCTTTACGACCGTGGCGCGGGCAGCCACGGCATCCTGGTTCTGGTGGAGGACCTCAAGGATGCCGTGACGGGCACGCTGCTCGCCACCATGCGCCAGACCGACGTGCTGATCGGCGCGGGCGGCTTCGGCGGTCCGCCGCCGCCGCCCGCCGAGCGGCCCGCCATGCCCGATCGCGCGCCCGATGCCGTGCGCCTGCAGCCCGTGGCGCCCCAGGCGGCGCTACTCTATCGCCTCTCGGGCGATCACTACCGTCTGCATGTCGAACCGGACTACGCCCGCGAGGCAGGGTTCGAGGGACCGATCCTGCATGGGCTGGCGACCTATGGTGTCGCCTGCCATGCGGTGGTGGCGGCCATGTGCGATGACGATCCCCTGCGCATCCGGCGCTTTCACGGTCGTTTCACCGCGCCGGTCTATCCCGGCGAGACGCTGGAGACGCAGATGTGGCGCGAGGAGAACAGCATCTTCTATCGCACCCGTGTCGTGGAGCGCGATGTCGTGGCCATCGACAACGGCCGCGCCGACCTGGAGGGCTGACCATGGCGATCGACTACGAGAAGCTCAAAGCCTGGAAGCTGCCCGAGATCGAACTGGACTGGACCTGGCAGGATTCGGCGCTCTACGCGCTGGGTGTGGGCCTCGGTCACGATCCGCTGGACGAGGAGCAGCTTGCCTTCGTCTATGAGAAGGACATGAGGGCCCTGCCGACCATGGCGGTGATCGCCGCGGCTCACGGCTTCTGGCTGCGTGATCCGGCGACCGGCGTCGACTGGAAGCGTGTCGTGCACGGCGAGGAGGGCGTGACGATCCATGCGCCCATCCCGCCGGTGGGCCGTTTCGTCGGCCGCTCCTGGGTCGAGGAGATCATCGACAAGGGAGAGGGCAAGGGTGCGCTGATCCTGATCAAGCGCACGCTCCACGATGCGGCGAGCAACACCCTGCTGGCGACGGTGCGGCGCACCACGTTCGCGCGCGGCGACGGCGGCTTCGGCGGCCCGGACGGTCTGAAGGCGCCCGAGCCGCATCGTCTGCCCGACGACCGTGGCCCCGATCACGTCTGCGACCTGCCGACCTTGCCGCAGCAGGCGCTGATCTATCGTCTCAATGGGGATGCCAATCCGCTGCACATCGATCCCGATGTCGCCGCGGAGGCGGGCTTTCCCCGCCCCATCCTGCATGGCCTCTGCACCTTCGGTGTTGCCGGCCATGCGGTGCTGAGGACCCTGTGCGGCTATGACCCTGCCCGCCTGAAGCGCTTCGACGTGCGTTTCTCCGCGCCGGTCTTTCCGGGCGAGACGATCCGCACGGAGATGTGGACCGACGGCGGCACCGTTTCCTTCCGCGCCCGCGTCGTCGAGCGCGACGTGGTGGTGCTGAACAACGGCCTGGCGGAGATCGCGGGATGAGCCGCGGCATCGGCTGCTTCCTCGCTCTCGCCCTTCTGCTGGCGGGTGAGGCGCGCGCCGATGCGGTCCAGGCGACCTATGCGCTCGTTGCGCAAAACCCCCGGAGCGGCGACACGGTCCTGCTCGTGCGGGCCATCGTCGAGGGCGCCGGGGCGCACTGCCCGGAGATGTCGGTCAACGGCGCGGTTGTGACCGCGCGGGTACGCTTCAATCCGGATGCCGGACGTTTTCCCGTCACCGTCTGTGAGTTGGTGGCGTCGCTCGATGCCATGGTGACCGTCGCGGGCGAGGCCGTGCCCACACTCGCCGGCTACGACGGCGGCACCCTGCGTGTCGTGGCCTTCGGCGACACCGGCTGCAATCCCGAACAGGACTGCGCGAGCGAATGGCCCTTCGCGGCGCTGGCGGCAGACGCGGCGGCGCAGCATCCCGATCTCGTCATTCATCTGGGCGACTACGATTATCGCGGCACGCCCTCCCGGCGCTCGAAGGATGCGCCACGGGTCTATGACGGCTGTGTGCCGGGCGAGGGCGAGGCCTATATCAGCCTTGCCGATCTGACGAACTGGCAGAACTGGCAGGACGATTTCTTCGCGCCTGCCGCGCCTCTGTTGCACGTCGCGCCCTGGGTTGCGGTCCGCGGTAACCACGAACTGTGCAGTCGCGGCGGCGATGGCTGGTTCTACTTTCTCGATCCGCATTCGACGCTGCTTGATCCCCTGCGCGGCGAGCCGCGCTGCGACGCTCCGGTCGTGACAACGCCGCCCTACAGCATCTCGGTCGGCGGTCTCGATCTTGTCGTTCTGGACAGTTCCGATGGCTGTCAGATCGACAGCTGGCAGGACGCGGAGGCGTTCGACTATCAGGTGAGGGTGCTGGCACCCGACATGGCGGAGGCGGGAGTTCTGGCGCAGGAAGGAGGCGGCCCGGTCTGGCTGCTGTCGCACCGCCCGTTGTGGTCCGCCTTTGTCGGAAAGCCCGGCGAGGCGATGTCGGACGGCAGCGAAGTTTGGCAGCGCGCGCTCGATGCCGCGCTGGGCGGCAGCCTGCCGGAGGGTGTCGCCATGCTGCTTTCGGGTCATGCGCATGAGGCGCAGGCGCTGGTCTTCGATGGTCCCCGACCGCCCCAGCTCATCATCGGCAACGGTGGCACGAAGCTCGACAACAACGAGGTCGCGCTGCCGGTTTCGGCCCGCTTCGACGGCCTGGCGGGCAGCGGCTGGGTCGTCTCGCCGCCCTCGACGCCCGCCGCCCATGGCTACCTTGCCGCAGAGGTCGAGGATGCGCTGTACTGGCAAGGGACGGTCACGTCCCATGCCGGGGCACAGGCCGCACCCCTGCTGCTGATGACATGCCAGTTGCCCGTTCGCGATGGAGGTCTCTGTGTCCCACCCACCCCTTGAGGGGCCCGACGCCCGTTACGCCGCCTTCCTCAACGAAGGGCGCTTGTGCCTGCAGCGCTGCGACGGCTGCGAACGGCATGTGTTCTATCCCCGTGTCCTCTGCCCCCATTGCGGCAGTGACGCCCTGACCTGGGTCGATGCCAGCGGGCGCGGCACGGTCTATGCGACCACCGTGGTGCGCAAGCGACCGGAGGAGGGGTCGGCCCACAACCTGTGCCTTGTCGACCTCGAGGAGGGCGTGCGTATGGCCAGCCGCGTTGAAGGTATCGCGCCTGAAGCGGTCGTCATCGGCATGGCGGTGACGGCGCGCATCGCCAGGCAGGGAGAGGACGCCATCGTCGTCTTCGATCCCTCGTGAGCGGCGACCTGCGCGGCAAGGCCGCAGCGGTCGGCGTCGGGCTCGCCGGCATCGGCGCGGCGCCGGGCTACAGCCATCTCGACCTCACCGCGCAGGCGGTGAAAGCCGCGCTGGACGATGCCGGGCTGAAGCTTTCGGACGTCGACGGGCTCTTTGCCTCCAATCTGCAGAACGTCTTTGCGCCGCTCAACGTCGGCGAATATCTCGGCATCCGGCCGAAGGTGACGGAGGGCACGCAGATCGGCGGTTCCTCGCCGGTGGCGCACCTGCTGTGGGCGGCGCTGGCCCTGGAGGCAGGGCTCTGCGACGTGGCGCTCATCTGCTACGGCTCGAACCAGAGGAGTGCGGCCGGGAGGCTGCTCTCGCCCTCGACCGCCGAACCGCTGATCTACGAGCAGCCCTACGGCCCGCGTTACCCCATCAGCTCCTACGCCCTGGCGACCAGCCGCCACATGTATGAATACGGTACAACGCGCGAGCAGCTTGCCGCCATCGCGGTCGCCGCGCGCGGCTGGGCGGCGATGAACCCGGTCGCCTTCATGCGCGATCCGCTGACGGTGGAGGACGTGCTCGCCGCGCGCATGGTCTGCGATCCGCTCACCGTGCGCGACTGCTGCCTCGTCACCGACGGCGCCGGGGCGGTGGTGATGACCCGGTCCGAGCGCGCCCGCGACCTCAAGGCTGATCCGGTCTACCTGCTGGGCTGCGGCCATGCCCACTGGCACCGCCAGATCAGCCAGATGCCGGATCTCACGACCAGTGCGGCGGTCGACTCCGGCAAGCGGGCCTATGCCATGGCGGGGATGGGCCCCGGCGACATCGACGTGCTGGAACTCTACGACGCCTTCACCATCACGACGCTGATGTTCCTGGAGGACCTCGGTTTCTGCGCCAAGGGCGAGGGCGGGCCGTTCGTGGCGGATGGCCGCATTGCCCCGGGCGGCAGCCTGCCGGTCAACACCAACGGCGGCGGCCTCTCCTGCGTGCATCCCGGCATGTACGGCATCTTCACGGTGATCGAGGCCATCGAACAGCTCCGCGGCAGCGCCGGGGAGCGTCAGGTCAAGGGTGCCGAGACCGCGATCAGCCACGGCAACGGCGGCCACTTCTCCAGCGAGGTCACCGCCATCTGGGGCACGGCGGCGACGCTGTAGGAGGGCTCCCCTCTACATCACCGGGCCGACTTCCCAGGGCATGAACTCGTTGTCGCCGAAGCCCAGGGCCTCGCTCTTGGAGGGTTCGCCCGAGGCGATACGCAGGACGAGGTTGAAGATTTCCTCGCCCTTTTCCTCCACCGTCGCGCCGCCGTCGGCGATGGCGCCGCAGTTGACGTCCATGTCCTCGGTCATGCGCTCGTACATGGTCGTGTTGGTGGCAAGCTTGATCGAGGGAGCGGGCTTGCAGCCGTAGACCGAGCCGCGCCCCGTGGTGAAACACACGACATTGGCGCCCGAGGCGACCTGGCCGGTGATCGAGCAGGGGTCGTAGCCCGGCGAATCCATGAAGACGAAACCCTTCTTCCGTACCGGCTCGCCGTAACGATAGACGTCGACCAGGTTGGTCGTGCCGCCCTTGGCGGCGGCACCCAGGGACTTTTCCAGGATGGTGGTGAGGCCGCCGTCCTTGTTGCCGGGCGAGGGGTTGTTGTCCATGCCGCGTCCGCCGCCGGCATAGGCCTCCCACCAGCGGATGCGCTCCATCAGCTTGTCGGCGACCTCCTGGCTGACCGCGCGGCGGGTCAGCAGGTGTTCGGCGCCGTAGATCTCCGGCGTTTCCGAAAGGATGCCGGTGCCGCCGTGTTCGACCAGGCGGTCGACGGCGTTGCCCAGCGCCGGATTGGCGGTGATGCCGGAATAGCCGTCCGAGCCGCCGCACTGCAGGGCAAGGGTGATGTGGCTGGCCGGCACCTTCTCTCGCGCCACGGCATTGGCCGCGGGCAGCATCTGCCGGATCAGGCGGATGCCTTCCTCCACCGTGGCGCGGGTGCCGCCGGTGGTCTGGATGTTCATGGTGCGCAGGCCCGCGGTGGTCTCCGGGCCATAGGCATCGAGCAGGAAGCTGATCTGGTTGGCTTCGCAGCCAAGGCCGATCAGCAGCGAGCCCGCGACATTGGCATGCCGCGCGAAGCCCCACAGCACACGGTGCATGTTGCCCATGGAATCGGGGTCGTGGGTCTGGCCGCAGCCGCCGCCATGGGTGAAGCCGACGACGCCGTCGATGTTGGGATAGGCCGCCAGTTCGCCGGTGCGGTTGAAGGCGTCGGCGATGTAGCGCACCACGGTTGCCGAGCAGTTCACCGAGGGCAGGATGGCGATGTAGTTGCGCGTGCCCACACGCCCGTCGGGCCGCACGTAGCCCATGAACGTCGCCTGCTTGTCGACCGGAAGCACCCCGATGTTGCGCACGTCCGCACCCACAGCCTGTTCGCGCTCGAAATCGCCCATGGCGCAGTTATGGACGTGGATGTGTTCGCCGGGGGCGATATCGGTGCTGGCAAAGCCGATGATCTGGCTGAACTTGCGCACCGGCGCGCCCCTGGCGATGGGCGCCGCTGCGACCTTGTGGCCGGCGGGAATGTCCTGGCGTGCGGCAAGGCCCTGGCCGTCGATTTCCTGGCCCGCACCCACCGGGCGGGCGGCGACCAGCACGTTGTCGTCACGGTGCAGGCGCAGAATGCGGGTTTGTTCCATGGCGTCCTCGTTTGGGACGGCATTCTAGAACGCGTGGCTTTGGCGTGCGAGGCCGTCTGGTGCGCTCACCATGCCTCGGTCTAGAGTGCCCCGGGCGTTAGGCTGGAAGGGCATCCATGACACGCGATTCGCGCTACGACATCCTGTTCGAACCGGTAAAGATCGGTCCGGTCACCGCACGCAACCGCTTCTACCAGGTGCCGCACTGCAACGGCATGGGCACCCAGTATCCCAGCGCCATGGCAGCCATGCGCGGGGTCAAGGCCGAGGGCGGCTGGGGCGTGATCTGCACCGAGGAGTGCGACTTCCACCACACGGGCGACATTACGCCCGCCATCGAGGCGCGCCTGTGGTCCGACCAGGACATCCCGATCATGGCGCGCATGACCGAGGCGGTGAAAAGCCAGGGGGCGCTGGCCGGTTGCGAGCTGGTCTATGGCGGCCACACCTCGCACAACCGCGCCTCGCGCGAGATTCCCATGACCACGGTCGCGATGCCGGTCTCGGGCTGGGAGCCCGGCCAGGCCCGCGCCATGGACAAGACCGACATCGCCAACTTCCGCCGCTGGCACCGCCAGGGCGCGCTGCGCGCCAGGGAGGCCGGTTTCGATATCGTCTATGTCTATGCCGGTCACAACCTGACCCTCTTCCAGGATTTCATCTCGCGCCGCTTCAACACGCGCACGGACGAATACGGCGGCTCCATCGAGAACCGGGTGCGCCTGATGCGCGAGGTGATCGAGGACACCAAGGAGGCCGTGGGCGACACCATGGCGGTCGCCGTGCGTTTTGCCGTGGAGGAGCTGGAAGGCCCCGAGGGCATCACCCATGACGGCGACGGCCGCGCCGTGGTCGAACTGCTGGCCGACCTGCCGGACCTCTGGGACGTCAACGTCAGCGAATGGCACAACGACAGCCAGACCGCGCGCTTCGCCGAGGAAGGCTATCAGGAACCCTTCGTTGCCTGGGTCAAGGAGGTGACGAAGAAGCCGGTCGTCGCCGTGGGCCGCTACACATCGGTCGACCGCATGGTCTCGCTGGTCAGCCGCGGGGTGGTCGATTTCATCGGCGCGGCGCGGCCCTCGATCGCCGATCCCTTCCTGCCCAAGAAGGTGGAGGAGGGCCGCATCGAGGACATCCGCGAGTGCATCGGCTGCAACATCTGCGTTTCGGGCGACTACATGCTGATGCCCATGCGCTGCACCCAGAACCCGACGAAGGGCGAGGAATGGCGGCGCGGCTGGCATCCCGAGCGTATCGACCCGAAGGGCAGCGACGCCCGCGTGCTGGTCGTCGGCGCCGGTCCGGCGGGGCTGGAGGCTGCGCGCGCCCTGGGCCAGCGCGGCTACGGCGTGACCCTGGCCGAGGCGGGGACGGAGCTGGGCGGCCATCTCAACGCGCTGGCGGGCCTGCCGGGCCTTGCCACCTGGGCGCGGGTGCGCGACTGGCGCATCGGCCAGCTCCACAAGCTGCCCAATGTCGAACTGTTCCTCGACAGCAGGCTGGATGCCGCGCAGGTGCGCGAGTTCGGCTTCGATCACGTCGCCATCGCCACCGGCTCGGTCTGGCGCCGCGACGGCCTGGGCCGCGCCCACCGCCAACCCATCCCCGGCTGGGATCAGGCGGCGACGAAGACGCCCGACGACATCATCGCCGGCGCCGCGGTCGAGGGGCCGGTCGTGATCTACGACGACGATCATTACTTCATGGCGAGCGTGCTGGCCGAGAAGCTCGCCGGAGAGGGCAGGGAGGTGATCTATGTCAGCCCCGCGCCCGAGGCGGCGATCTGGACCCACAACACCATGGAGCAGGGCCGCATCCAGGCGCGCCTGATGGATCTCGGCGTCGAGCTGGTGCTGGGCAAGACGCTGGCAACCATCAGCGACGAGGAGGTCGAGCTTGCCTGCGTCTATTCGGGCAACCGCAGCTGGATCGATTGCGGCACGCCCGTACTGGTGACGATGCGTGATCCCGTGGACGATCTCTACCGCGCCCTGCAGGATGATGCCCAGGCGCTGCTCGATGCCGGTGTGCGCAGTGTCACGGCCATCGGCGATTGCCGTGCGCCCGGCCTGGTCGCGGCCGCGGTCTATGGCGGCCACAGGTATGCACGGGAACTCGATACCGAGGTCCCCCTCGACGAGGCGCCTTATCGGCGTGAAACCATGGGGCTTTCCCCCGACTGGAACTGGAGGTCGGCATGAGCCGCGACCCGCGTTACGACATTCTCTTCGAGCCGGTAACGATCGGTCCGGTGACGGCGCGCAACCGTTTCTATCAGGTGCCCCACTGCAACGGCATGGGCCGCACCTTTCCCTCCAGCATGGCGGCGATGCGCGGCGTCAAGGCCGAGGGCGGCTGGGCGGTGATCTCCACCGAGCAGATCGACATTCACCCCAGCAGCGATATCACGCCGGCCACCGAAGGCCGGCTGTGGTCCGACAAGGACGTGCCCTATCACGCGCGCATGTGCGATGCGGTGCACGAGCATGGCTCGCTGGCGCTGATCGAGCTGGTCCACAACGGCAAGTGGGCAGCCAACATGTACAGCCGCGAGGTGCCGCTGTTCCCCAGCCACATGCCGGTGATGGGTACTGCCCCGGTGCAGGCACGCGCGATGGACAAGGCTGACATCCGCGATTTCCGCCGCTGGCATCTCGATGCCGCCAAGCGTTCGCGCGATGCCGGTTACGACATCGTCTGCTGCTACGCCGGTCACAACCTGTCGCTGGCCGGCCAGTTCATGCTGAAGCGCTACAACTTCCGCACCGACGAGTACGGCGGCAGCCTGGAGAACCGCGTCCGCCTGTTCCGCGAGATCATCGAGGAGACCAAGGATGCCGTCGGCGATGCCATGGGTGTCGTGGTGCGCTTCGCGGTCGATGAGCTGCGCGGCGACGAGGGCCTGGAGTGGGACAAGGAAGGCCGCGAGATCGTCGAGATGCTCGCCGAACTGCCCGACCTCTGGGACGTCAACGTCGCCGAGTGGGAAAACGATTCGGTGACCAGCCGCTTCGGCGAGGAGGGCGCGCAGGAACCCTTCATCGCCTTCGTCAAGCAGGTCACGACCAAGCCGGTCGTCGGCGTCGGCCGTTACACCAGCGCCGACCGCATGGTCTCCATCGTGAAGAACGGCATCATGGACATGATCGGCGCGGCGCGGCCCTCGATCGCCGATCCCTTCCTGCCGAAGAAGATCGAGGAAGGCCGCATCGAGGACATCCGCGAGTGCATCGGCTGCAACATCTGCGTCGGCTGGGATACCTCCACCGCGCCCATGCGCTGCACCCAGAACCCGACCAAGGGCGAGGAGTGGCGCAAGGGCTGGCATCCCGAGCGGATTCCGGCATCCAGCGCGCAAGGCGATGTGCTGATCGTCGGCGCGGGACCGGCGGGCCTTGAAGCGGCGCGTGCTGCAGGTCAGCGGGGGCACAACGTGACCCTTGCGGAAGCGGGGGAGGAACTGGGCGGCCGCGTCACGCGCGAGGCTGCCCTGCCGGGTTTGTCGGCCTGGGCGCGCGTGCGCGACTACCGGACCTATCAGCTTTCCCAGATGGCCAATGTGCAGATCTTCCCGGCCAGCCGCCTGACCGCCGATCAGGTGCTGGAGTTCGGCGCCGCCCACATCGCCGTCGCCACCGGCGCGCGCTGGCGCCGCGACGGCTATGGCCGGGCGCACCAGTTTCCGATCCCAGGCACGGACGGCGCCAACGTGCTGACGCCTGACGACATCATGGACGGCAAGCTGCCGTCGGGCCCGGTGCTGGTCTACGACGACGACCACTACTACATGGGCGGCATCATCGCCGAGCTGCTGGCCGATGCCGGCTGCGAAGTGACCCTTGCGACACCGGATGCCCGCGTTTCCGCCTGGACCGTGCATACGCTGGAGCAGCACCGCATCCAGGCGCGTCTGATGGAAAAGGCCGTCGACATCCTGACGACCCACAAGCTGCGCGCGATCGACGAGGATGGCGCTTCCCTGGCCTGCATCTATTCGGGCCGTCCGCGCGAACTGTCGGTCGGCACCGTGGTGATGGTCACCTCGCGCCTGCCCGAGGATGCGCTCTACCAGGAGCTCGCCGCCGATTCGGAGCGCCTGAAGGCTGCGGGCGTGACGACCCTGCGCCGCATCGGCGACTGCCACGGACCCGCGACCATTGCCGCCGCGGTCTATGAGGGGCACCGCTTTGCCCGCGAGCTGGGGGAGACGGTGGCGGAAATTCCGTTCCTGCGCGAGGTCACGGAACTGGCGGGCGAATTCCGCCTGCCCTAGAGCGATTTCACACCTTCACACGGCATTGCGCAGCGATTCCGTGTGAAGGTGATTTGCTCCAGGGCAATGAAAAAGGGGCCGGACGTTGCCGTCCGGCCCCTCCATCGTGAACCGCCGTGCGGTTTACATCATCGCCTGATCGATCCAGGACTGGACCTTGTCCGGGTTGGCATCGAGCCACTCGTTGACCACTTCCATCAGGTCGCGGCCCTTGTCGTCGATCTCCGACATCATCTCGGCCTGCTCCAGATTGGTGATCTGGTAGGCGCCGATCAGCTTGTAGGCGCCCGGATGGGTGTTCTCGAGGTTGACGTTGACGACCTTCCAGATCTCGGCCGGGGCCCAGTCGCAGTCATAGACGACATCGGGGTTGGGGCCGACCGAGGGATCGGTCTCGCAGCCCTCGACATAGGCCGGCAGGTTGACGCGGGTCATGTCGTACTGGGCCCACAGCCAGTGCGGCTCCCAGAACATCATCACCAGCGGCGCCTTGCGCTCGTAGGCCGACTTCATCTCCGCGATCAGCGCGCCCTCGCCGCCGGAGGGAATCGAGACGAAGTTCATGTCCAGCGCGGCGATGCGCTGGGCATTGCTGTCACCCCATTCGGCGGGATAGTCGAGGAAGCGGCCGGCGGGCATCGTGTCGGGCGTGGCGAAGAGCTCGGCGCATTCGTTGAGCGCCTCCCAGTCGGGCAGGCCGGGGCACTGCTCGAGCATGTAGGTCGGCACCACCCACTCTTCCTGTGGCTTCAGGCCGGACACGCCGTCGATGGCGATGTTGCCGGTGGCCATGGCCTCGTCGAAGCCCTCACCGATGTTGGAACTCCAGATCTCGAGCGAGGCGTCGAGATCGCCGTCGGCGAGTGCGGTGAGCTGGGGATAGTAACCCGCGGTCACGTACTCGACGTTGTAGCCCATGCGCTTCAACACCTCGCCGGCGACGACGGTGCTGATGTGCTGGCCGGTCCATTCGTTCATGGCGAGCTTGATCGGCTCGTTGGACTCAGGCACCTCGGCCGAGGCCGCCTGCATCGCGAAGATGGCGGCAAAGGTCCCCGCCGCCACCGATCCCGTCAGTGTCTTCCAGACTGACATTGTTGTGCACTCCCTGCTGGCAAGCGCCCGACAGACGTATTTCCGCCTTTGCCGGGTGCGATGGACGATTCTATGCGGCACGGGGGCGCATCGTGCAACCCGTGGCGGCCTTCGGCGGACGGGTGCCGTGGGTTTCCGCCTCTGTCATCCGGCAAGTGACGGGCGGGTCGTGCGGGAAAGAGGCGGATCGGCGCCCTTGTTCGCGCATATACGCCGATTCGGCGTTGCGCCGACCGGGGGTGCTTCAGGGGGGGGCGATCAGCCTCATTCATCGTGGTGCGGCCAGCGCCCTTGTGTCTAACATCCCGCTCTCCTCCTGCAGGGAAGCGTCGATGTCCTTCATCACCACGCAGCGTCTGGGACGCGTGCTCGAGATCACCATGAACCGGCCGCCGGCGAACGCGATCAACCGCGCGTTCAGCCAGCAGATGTACGAAGCGCTCTGCGAGCTCAAGGACGATCCGGATCTGCGTGTCGGGCTGATCACGGGTGCCGGGGAGCGCATCTTCTCCGCAGGCTGGGACCTCAAGGAGATCGCCGCGATCGAGAGCAACGAGGCCGCTCTCGACTCCGCCGACAAGCTGCAGGGCGGTTTTGCCGGCATCGTCGAGTTCTGGGATCTCAAGAAGCCGGTGATCGGGGCGATCAACGGCATCGCCGTGGGCGGTGGCTTCGAGATTGCCCTGGCCTGCGACGTCTTGGTTGCGGCCGAACACGCCGAGTTCTTCCTGCCGGAGATGCAGAGGGGCTTCCTGCCCGATGCAGGGGCGATCCAGCGCCTGCCGCGGCGGCTGCCTTACAACGTCGCGATGGAACTGTTCCTCACCGGCCGCCGCATGGGCGCCGCAGAGGCCAAGCACTGGGGCCTCGTTCATGACGTCGTTCCGGGGGACAGGCTCCAGGAGGCCAGCCGCGCCCTGGCGGCGCAGATTGCCGACGGTGCACCGCTCGCCCTGCAGGCGCTGAAGGAGGCGCTGGGCGCGATGATGCACCTGTCCCTTCCCGAATCCTTTGAAGTGACGCGCCGCGCCATTGCCGGCAAGGGCAGCGGCTCCAGCGGCCTGCCGACCTACGAGAAGATGCTCTTCTCGGACGACTTCATGGAAGGCGCGCGGGCCTTTGCCGAAAAGCGCAAGCCGGATTTCAAGGGGCGCTGAGGCCGCGCCGGGTGGCACCCTGGCGATCCCGCCGCTAGTGTCCCATCCATGAATTCCAAAGGCTGCTTCCGGCAATGAACCGGGATCTCGACATCGTGCGCATCCGCATCTACGCGGTCGCGCCCGCCACCACGCCGCCCTACCGCTGGACCGGGCAGGACGGCTTCGTGCGCGTCACCGACAACATCCTGCGGCTGACCTCACGCAACGGCCTGGAAGGCTGGTCCTCCAACACCTCCAACGTGCCTGAAGGCGCAACCGGGGAGCCGCCCGCGGCGCCGGACCGCTGGCTGGCCGAGCGCCTCGCCGACATTGCGCCGCAGATCCTCGCGGCTTCGGCGCTGGAGCGGGAAGCCGTCACCGGCCGTCTGCTGCGCAGCTGCGACGATCCGCGCCGGCGCGCCGAATCCCTGATCGACATCGCGCTGTGGGACCTCGCCGCCCGCGCTGCCGGCGTGCCGCTTTGGCGCTACCTGGGCGGCGCGCGCGCGGACATCCCCGCCTATGCCAGCACGCCCGTGTTCGAGGCGATCGAGGACTATGTCGCCTTCGTCGGCGAGCTTGCCGGGCGCGGCTACGGCGCGGTGAAGCTGCACACGCGCTGCGATCCCGATTGGGACCTTGCGATGGTCGATGCGGTCCATGCCGCCCACGGCAGGCGCATCCGCTTCATGCTCGACGTCGAGCAGCGCTACGATCTGGAAACCGCGGTTCGCGTCGGCACGCGTCTTTCCGAACTGGATTTCGTCTGGTTCGAGGCACCGCTGCCCGATCCCGACCTGAAGGGCTACGCCAGCCTGCGACGACAGGTGAAGGTCGCCATCCTGCCTGCGGGTAATACCCTGGTCCGCCCGGAAGAGTTCGTGGCGGGCCTGGGCGCTGGTGCCTGGAGCCACCTGCGCACGGGGCCGACCCATGCCGGCGGCGTCGGCGCCGCTGCGCGCGCCATGGCGCTGGCGCAGGCCCACGGCACGACAGTGGAGCTGCAATCCTACGGCTTCGAGGGGCGCAAGCTTGCCGCGCTTCACCTGGCGTTGGGGCTGGGGGGCTGCAACTGGTTCGAGGAGCCGGTGCCGGAAACGGATTACGAGTTTGAACTCGCCGCTCCCCTGCGCCCGGACGCCGACGGCCTGATGCGTCCGCCCGAGGGATCGGGCCTGGGTCCCTTGCCCGATTGGGAGCGTATCGGCGACGAAGCCTTCTTCACCGCCGATTGCGACTGAGGTCGGCGTGTCGGAAACCACCATCGCACGCGTGCGCGCCTATGCCGTCCCAGCGAGCCTTGCCGCGCCGGCGGAGGGCGTCCCTGAGGGCAACGGCCTGGAACTGCTTCGCCTGACCCTTGCCGATGGCAGCGAAGGTGTCGCGAGCGCCCGCGGCGGCTGGGCCGATATGCCGCTGGGCGCGATGGTGGAGGCGGCGGCTGCCGTGGTGCCGAGCCTGCTGGGCGCCGATGCCGCGTCCCGGGTCGCTCTCCACGATCACCTGACCGCCGCAGATCGGGACGACGTCGAGATCCTGTCCCTCATCGACATCGCGCTGTGGGATGCCTGGGGCCGTCATCTGGGCGTGCCGCTCTGGCAGATGCTGGGCGGCTTCCGGGAACGTCTGCCGGCTTACGCCTCGCTGCCCCTGCCTGCCTCCCTGGAGGATGCGCTCGATGCGGTACGGCGGGTGGTCGCCATGGGCTACCGCGGCGTCAAGCTGCACATGGGCAGCGATCCCGCCTTCGACCTGGAACTGGCCGCCACGCTCGTCGCCGCCTTTCCGGCAGATACGCTTTGTTTCATGGCCGACCTGGAGCAGCGCTACGGCTTCGAGGATGCCGTGCGGCTGGGCCGGAAGCTCGCTGAGCTGGGCTTCCTCTGGATGGAAGCGCCGCTGCCCGATGGCGATCTGGCGGCCTATGGCGAGCTCAGGGATGCCGTGGACGTGGACATCCTGCCTGCCGGCGACACGCTGGTCGGGCCCGCAGTGTGGCGCGACGGCCTGATGCGCGGGGCGTGGTCGCGCCTGCGGGCCGATGCCTGCAGCGGTGGCGGCATCACCGGCCTGCAACGCGCCCTTGCGCTGGCCGACGCCATGGGCGTGCCTGCCGAACTGCAGTCCGTCGGCCACCCGCCGGCGCAAGCGGCCAATCTTCATCTGATGCTGGGTCTGCCCGGCTGCACCTGGTTCGAACACCACGATCCCCTGCGCCCGCTGGACTATGGCGTTGCCCGGCCGCTGGCGATCGATGCCGAAGGGCGCATGGCCGCTCCCGCGGGGCCGGGCCTGGGCCTTCTGATGGACTTTGCGCGTATCGAGGCCGATGCCGTGCTGACCTTCGACAGCGCGGCCTGAGGCCTCAGCGCCGCAGTCGCACCAGCGCCAGGCCGGTCACCGAGGCCAGCACGATGCCGCCGCCGATCAGGGAGGCGGTGCCTGGCAGCTCGCCGAGCAGGGCCCAGGCGAGCAGGGTGGCCGCGATCACCTCCACCGGCAGGGAGAGCATCAGTTCGCCGCCGGGCAGGCGGCGCGAGCTGATGACGAAGAAGCTGTAGTAGAGCGGCGTCACCACCGCGCACCACAGGGCGAGCAGGACGAACTGCCCCGCGCCCGGCAGTGCGGAAGGAAACGCCAGCGGCGCGCTGGCGGCCGCCGCGGCGAGCGCGCCCAGCGCGATCATCGGCAGCATGTCGATCGAGCGGCCCCAGCGCAGGACGACGGCGAAGCCCGCCACCACCAGGGCGTTGGCCAGCGCCAGCAGGACACCGCCCAGGTTGCCGCCGCCGATGCTGCCGCCGACCATGGCGGCGATGCCGATCATCGCCCCGGCCATCGCCGCCCAGGTCACCGGCAGCACCCGCTCCTTCAGCGCAATCATGGCGATCAGCGCGGTAAGCGGCGGCACGGCGCCGAGCACGGCGACCACATCGGCGACCGGGGCATTGCGCAGGGCGACCATGAAAAGGACGCCGCTGGCGGCAAAGAAAAGGCAGCCCAGGGCGCCGATGCGGCCCATGCGCGCGACGGTTGCGGGCAGGCGGCCCCGGTACCACACCGCCAGCACGGCAAGCATGGCGCTGCCCGCCACGGCATGGCGCCAGAAAACGAGCTGCCAGTCGCCGATTTCGCCCATCCAGCGCACGAAAAGGCCGTTGCTGGCGCTGAGCAGGGCCGCAAGCATGACCAGCGCAAAGGCGCGCCCGTAGCTCACGGCAGGGCTCCCGGCACGACTGCCGCGGCGGTGGAGGCGATCATGGCGGACCCCGGTGGAAGGATCGCCACGGAAGCCGAATTCGCCGCGCTTGTCATCTGTTGCGACAAGGCTGGCTGGTGCATACTCCCCGGCCCAATTCCAACGAGGAGCTTCGCCATGAGCGATCTTCAGGTCATTGCCTTCGATGCCGGCGTCAAGCTCGACCGCTGGCCCTCCGCTCCTGCCGACCGCCTGCTCAAGGGCGAGCCTGTGGCCCACGGCCACTACTACCTCAACGACGAGGCCAACGGCCTCACCGCCGGCGTCTGGCATTGCACGCCGATGACGACCAAGCCCGGCCCCTACAAGGTCAACGAGTTCATGCACCTGCTGAAGGGCTCGGTCACCTTCGATTATGCCGACGGCACCTCGGAGACCTTCAAGGCCGGCGACAGCTTCATCGTGCACAAGGGCACGCCCGTCAGCTGGAACCAGTCCGAGGACGTGCTGAAGTATTTCGTCATCTTCAACGATGCCTCGGGCGCTGCGGCGGCCGAGCCCGAGAAGCTGCGCGCGATCCGCCTGGAGCCGCACGGCCCGGCGGCCACCGGCATGGCCCAGGCGGCCATTGCCGATACCAGCCTCTATGAGGGCGGCGTGCCGACGCAGCACAGCCACAACTATTTCAGCGAGCCCACCGGGCAGCTTGTCGCGGGTGTCTGGGATACGACGCCGATGTTCCGCAAGACCATGCCCTTCCCGCGCCATGAACTGATGATGATCCTGGAAGGCGCGGTCACCATCACGGACGGCAACGGCAAGGCGCAGACCTTCAAGGCGGGCGAGAGCTTCTTTGCGCCCAAGGGCGCGGTCTTCTCGTGGACCAGCACCGAATACGTCCGCAAGTACTACGTCATCTTCCAGCCCAAGGCGGCCGCCGCGGTCGCCGATGCAGCCGAGTAAGGAGAAAGCCCATGGCCGATCTCAAGCCGATCAAGTTCGACGTCGATGGTCCCGCAGGCAAGGGCCTGGAGACCTGGGAGGAGATTCCCGCCTCCGCCCTGGTTTCCGGCACGCCCGTGCAGCGCGGGCACAACTACTTCACCGATGAAACCGGCACCCTGACCGCCGGCGTCTGGGACTGCACGCCCATGACGACGAAGTGCGAGCCCTACAGCGTCAACGAGTTCATGCTCGTGCTCGAAGGCTCCGTCACCATCATCCACGAGAACGGTACCGAGTGGACGATCAAGGCGGGCGAAAGCTTCGTCATCCCCAAGGGCGCACCGGTCACCTGGAAGCAGACCGAGTACATGAGGAAGTTCTACGTCATCCTCGATGACGCCGATCTCGAGGCGGGCGCTGCCGACACCCTGACCGTGCGCCGTCCCGACCCCGCCGAGAAGATCCCGGCGGTGGGCGAGCAGGACACCTCGCGTTACATCGGCGAGGTGCCGACCCAGCATGTGAAGTCCTACTACGGCGATCCCACCGGCCAGTTCTCGGTCGGCATCTGGGACACCACGGAGATGCACACCAAGCCGCTGCCCTTCGTGCGCAACGAGCTGATGCACATTCTGGAAGGCGAGGTGACCATCACCAATGCCGACGGCATCGCCAGCACCTTCAAGGCCGGCGATACCTTCATGGTGCCCAAGGGCATGAGCTACCAGTGGGACAGCAAGGGCACGGTGCGCAAGATCTTCTGCATCTTCCAGCCCAAGGCAAAAGCCGCCGCTGCCGTCGCCGCCGAATAGGCCCAGACGGGACGATGTTCCAGAGCCCCCGGAGGGAAACCTCCGGGGGCTTTGTGTTTGAGGCGGCTGCCGCCGTTCTCGTGCGGGCTCCGATGGGCACTTCCTCACGGCCAGGCTGTCGCGGCCCCGGCGCCACTCCTACCAGCCCAGCCCGTCGGCGGTGAGCTTGAGGCCGACCAGCACCAGCATGGCGTAGCACAGGCGGTAGAACAGCAGTTGCGGGATGCGGCCGTGGAGCTTCACGCCGCACCACATGCCCAGCACCGCGAGCGGGGCGAGCACGGCCGAGGTGATCAGGGTCTCGCGGGTGAAGAAGCCCATGGCGGTGTAGGGCGCGAGCTTGATGTAGTTGATGACCGTGAAGAAGCCGACGGTGGTCGCGACATAACGCGTCTTGTCGAGCCGCAGGCCGAGCAGGAAGACCTGCACCGGCGGCCCGCCGGCGTGCGCCACGAAGCTGGTGAAGCCCGAAAGCGCGCCTGCGAACGGCCCCATCCACGGCCGCATCACCGGCGACAGGCGGCCGATCATCGGCTGCACCCAGTAGTGCAGCCCGAAGACCAGCGCGATCAGCCCCAGAAGCAGGCGCATGCCCTCGACCGTGATCATGTCGAAGGTGAAGGCCGCCGCGGCCATGCCGGCAAAGGCGCCCGGCACCATCCAGGCGAGCAGGCGGCCGTCCCACCTGCCCCAGTAGGCGCGCAGGCCGACGAGATCCATGGCGCAGAGCAGGGGCGCCACGATCGCCGCGGCCTCCACCGGCGAGAGCGTCAGCGCCATCAGGGGCACGGCGAGGATGCCCAGCCCGCCGCCGAAGCCGCCCTTGGATATCCCCGTGACGATCAGCGAGGCGACGGCAAGGCCAAGGAAGACCGGATCGGCGAGGGGCAGGTCCACCCCGCTGCCGTCAGTACACCTCGAAGTGCGCCTCGGTCGGTTTCACGCCCTTGCCGTTGATCGGCAGGATGTCCTGCGGGCAGGCCGACATGGCGACAACGCAGTCGATCTCGGCGCGGAACACCACATAGTCGCCGGGCTTGGTCGCGGGCGGATCGAAGGAGAGATCGCCGTCCTTGGTCCAGGGGATGTTCATGAACAGGTTGAAGGGCGGCGGCGTGTGCGTCTCCTTCATGCCCAGCTCGGTCAGGCCATGGGTCAGGTTGTCGGCGCAGTTGTCGTGGTAGCCCTCGACCCCGAGCAGCCCGTAGCGCCAGCGGTCGCAGGCCGCGATGATGGTGTCGTGGACGCCGGGCGAGGTGTCCTCCACCAGGGTCAGGATCGGGCGGCGGCGATTGGTCAGCATGGCGTCGCCCACCTTGGGGATCATGCGCAGGTTGAAGGCGCGCGTCGCCTCCATCGACATGAATTCGCTGGTGTCGCCCTCGACGAAGGCCCAGGTGTCGACCACCTGCTCGCCGTGGGTGTTGATGATCTTGATGTGCTGGCCCTTCTTGACGTGTGCGGCCTTGCCGCTGCGCGCCGGTACCGTCTGCAGATTGCCCATGGCTCTTCTTCCCTTGTGCGAAGGCTCGCGTCCGGGGCGCATTGTGGGCATCCTGCGGCCCAGCGCAACGATAACGGACACGCCATGGCACCGCCCCAGACCCTCCGCACACGGGCGGCCCTGCGCGATGGTATCGCCGCGCTCTGCGCCATCGAGCCGGTCTTTTCCGGGCTCCATGCAGCGGTCGGCGAACCTCCGTTGCGCCTGTCGCGTCCGGGTCTGGCGACCACCCTGCGCGTCGTCACCGAACAATCGATTTCGCTCAAGGCGGCAGCGGCGATCTGGGCGCGCCTGGAAACCGTCTTCGATGCGGCCGACGGTGCCAGCGTCCTGGCGGTGCCGCCCGAGCGGCTGCGCGAACTGGGCCTCACCATGGCCAAGGCGCGCGCGTTTCACGGCCTTGCCGCCGCCGCCGAGGAGGGCCTCTTCCAAACCCTGCCGCGGCTCGACGACGAAGCCGCCCGGCGCGCGCTCATCGCCCTGCCGGGGATCGGCCCCTGGACCGCGGAAATCTACCTGCTGTCGTGTCTCGCCCGCGCCGATGCCTGGCCCGCCGGCGATGTCGCCCTGCAGACGGCGGCGGGGCGCGCCTTCGGCATCGCACCGCGTCCGTCGGAGCGGGCACTGATGGCCATGGCCGAACCCTGGCGCCCCTGGCGCTCCGTCGCCGCGCGGCTGCTGTGGTCCTACTACCGCCATCCCGTGACCGGGACCTGAGCCATGGCCGAGGAACTCAAGACCTGGTTCGATGCGACCTTCTTCCGCGAGCTGGCGGGGCTGGTGCGGGCCCGGCACAAGCCGTTCCCGGCGGAGCGTTTTGTTGCCGATGCCTTGGTCGATCTCGACGGGCTGTCGCTGATGGCCCGCATGGAGCGCGCCGCGGCCCTGCTCGGCGAACATCTGCCGGGGGATTACGACAAGGCGCTCGCCATCGTCATGGCGGTGGTGCCGCACTACAGCGGCCAGTTCCGCGCCCTGCTCGGGCCCACCTTTGTCGCCCTTCACGGCCGCCATGATCCCGCCCGCTCGCTGGAAGCGCTGCGCCTGCTGACGGTCCACGGTTCCTCGGAGTTCGCCGTGCGCCATTTCCTGCGCGACGATTTCGAGGGCACCCTCAAGGTGATGCGTCGCTGGGCCGACGACGAAAACCATCACGTCCGCCGACTCGCAAGCGAGGGCAGCCGCCCACGCCTGCCCTGGTCGTTCCGCCTGGAGCGGCTGGTCGCCGATCCCGGCCCGGCGATCCCGATCCTGGAGCGGCTGAAGGCCGACCCTGAGCCCTATGTGCGCACCTCCGTCGCCAACCATCTCAACGACATCGCCAAGGACCATCCCGAACGGATGCTCGATCTGGTCACCGGCTGGGACCGCGAGGACCCCGCCACCGCATGGATCGTGCGCCACGCCAGCCGCAGCCTGATCAAGGCCGGCCATCCCCGGGCCCTGGCGCTGCACGGCTTCGGGGAAACGCCCCAGGTCGCGGTCGCCGGGCTTTCGGTTTCGCCCTCGCCGGTGCCCTGGGAAGGCACGGCGGTCATCGCCTTCGATCTGGCCTCGCGCGCCGGGAACGACCAGCGCCTGGCCGTGGACTACGTGGTGCATTACGTGAAGGCGAACGGGACCCGGGCGCCCAAGGTCTTCAAGCTGCGGGAGATCGTGCTGGCCGCGGGAGAGACGGCATCGCTCTCGGTGCGCCGCTCCATGGCGCAGCGCACGACGCGCCGCCATTATCCCGGTCTCCACCGTGTCGAGATTCAGATCAACGGCGTCGTCTGCGCCGGTCTGGACTTCACGCTTCTCGCACCCTGAGGCGTCTCAGGCGATCAGCTCCTCCGGGCCAGCCGCCTCGGCCAGGGGGTGGCGGCCGACGAGCAGGGCGTCCATGCCCAGCAGCAGGGCGCCGGAAATATCGGTTGCCGGATTGTCGCCGACCATGATCGCCTCGCTCGCCGAGCAGCCGGCGCGCCGCAGGGCCTCCTCGTAAAGCGCCGGCTTGGGCTTGCCGATCACCGTGCATGCCGTTTCGGGCAGGCAGGCGCGCACGGCGGCAAGCAGGCAGCCGGTTTCGGGAATCAGGCGGCCGTTGCGGCCGGGATGGCTGACGTCGGAGTTGCTGGCGAAGAGCTCCGCGCCCGCCGACAGTTCGCGCACGATGCTTTCCAGCCGGGCATAGTCGAAGCCGGTATCGCGGGCCAGCAGCACGACATCGGCCTCGCGGCTAACAAGCTGGAGGCCCAGCATGCGCGCGCGGGCGCGCAGCACCGGGCTGCCGGCGATCAGGATTCGCGCGCCGGGACGGCGCCGCGCGATGGTCTCCACGGCCAGCAGACCCGCCAGCACGATGCGGTGCGGCGGCACCTCCAGACCGTGCAGCGCGAGTTCCTGAGAAAGGCCCAGGGGATCGTGGGTGGAGTTGTTGGAGACGATGTAGAGCCGCTCGCCCAGGGAGCGTGCGAAGGCGGCGGCACCCGGCAGCGCGACATTGCTCTCGGCAAGGCAGCCATCGAGATCGCAGAGCACGGCACGGGCGCCGGCAATACGCTCGCGCGGCGCCATCGGGGTGGTGCGGGCCGGTGCGGGAGGTTCAGCAAGCTTGAGCATGGCGCGGAGGGTGAACGTCTCCGGCAACGCCATCGCGACGGTTGCGTGACGATACGATGACGCCGGAAATCGTGATCGCGGGCTCGGTTCGTTGCTCGTGTGCCTCAAACAGGCGCAATCCTGCGGCGCGATATGACGTGGAAGCGCGCCGCCAGAAGACCCGCGGCGACGGTCGCGCCGACCACCTCGCCCCAGAGCAGGCCGGGGACGCCGCCGCCCAGATGGGGCCCCAGCAGCCAGGCCGCGGGGACCATGACGATCCAGAAGGAGAAGAAGCCGATCAGCGTCGTCGGCCAGACATCGGCCGCGCCGCGCAGGGCGCCAACCATCACCGCCTGCAGCCCGTCGCAGATCAGCAGGAAGCTCGCCACCACGAGGCCCGCCTGGATGATCGCCAGCACGTCCGCGTCGCTGGTGTAGATGCCGGCGATGGGCAGGCGCCAGATGGCAACGGCGACGGCGAGCATTGCCATGGCGAGAATGATGAGGCCCGCCCCGGTCCAGCCCGCCAGGCGCAGGCCCACGGGGTCGCGCCGGCCCACGGCATTGCCGACGCGCACCGACGTCGCTGTCGACATGCCGATCGCGACCATGAAGCAGAAGGCGACAACGTTCATGCTCGCCTGGAAGCCCGCCACCTGCGCCTCGCCCATGATACCGGCCATCATGGTGATGGCCATGAAGGCGGTCGTCTCGGCCGAATAGGACAGCGCCATCGGTGCGCCCAGGCGCAGGAAGCGCGTCTGCAGCCGCCAGGGTGCTTCGATGCGGTGGAACAGGCCGTAGGCGTCGCGGTCGGCCATGGTGAAGACATAGGCGAGGATGGCGCCGAGCATGACCCAGCGGGTGAGGCTCGTCGCCAGCACGGCACCGGCCGCGCCCATCGGCTCGAAGCCCCAGTTGCCGTAGATCAGCACCCAGTTGAGGCCGACGTTCACCACGTTTGCGCCGATCATCACGTACATGCCCGGCCGCGTTCGCCCGATGCCCTCCAGGAACATCGTCGCGGCGACGTAGCCATAGATCGCCGGCATGCCCCAGGCGAACATGCCCAGTGCCCGTCCACCGCCGGAGGCAAGTTCGTCGCTTTGCCCCATCGTCTGCAGCAGGCTCTCGCCCTGGGTCATCACCAGCGCCCAGAAGGTGCCCAGCACCGCGGCGTTGACCAGGCCGACCCAGAAGACCTGGCCGCAGGTGCGCCGGTGCCCCGCGCCGTCGGCCTGGGAGACCAGGACCACGACGCCGGTGAGCAGGCCGATGCCGATTACCAGCATGGCGATGTGGGGCGAAAAGGCGATCGCCAGATAGGCCAGTTCCGCCGGTCCGGCATGGCCGGTCATGATCGTGTCGGCCGTGACCATGACCAGCATGCCGCAGCGCGCCACAATCACCGGTGCGGCAAGCGCCAGGGTGCGGCGGATGTGCTCGGAGAGCGTGTTGGCGGGCGGCCGCAGGGGCGGCCGCGCGGGCGCGGTCATGGTCTGGGTCCAGGCGGAAGCGGGGCGAAGCGCTTAGCACGCCCCGCTCATGCGGGCCACCGGGGCGGCGGGGTTACTGCGGGGCTGTGAAGTCCTCGACCACCGGCGCGCCGGTTGCGCTGTCGACCCAGGTGACCGTGCCGTCCTCGATGATCACGCTGAAACAGGCGGTCTGGCCGTCCAGCCAGGTGTTCCAGCGCCGGCAATAGGTATCGCCCTCGACCCACCAGGCGCCGCTGTCCTGGTACTCGTCGTTGGTTCCGGCGACGCCTTCCGTGGTCCCGCCCGGCAGGATGTGGACGGTGTAGGGATTGCCGTAGGCGTTGACGCCGCTGGTCGTGGCGCCGCTCAGCGCGCTCTCGATCTCCGGCCCGCTCAGCGGTTCGGCTGCTCCGGCCGGTGCAAGACCCAGCAGGACAAGGGCGGCGGTGGTGCAGACGGTCCGGCGAAACGGCATGGCGACGATCCTGATGAGGAAGCAGCTAGGGTGCGCCAAGTGTGGCGCTCAGAAAAGCTTCCACGCGCGCGATGGCATCGGCGTGGGCGGTCGCATCGTGCACCAGATGATGGCCCCAGTACTCGCCGTCACAGGCCTGGCAGTCGAAGGAATGGGTGGCGCCCCGATAGACCGCCAGCTCCACGGCGGCGCTTGAGGTGGGCAGGGCGGCGACCATGTCGGTGCAGATGCCGGCAGGCGTCCAGTCGTCGGCATCGCCGATCAGCACCAGCAGCGGCACGCGGTAGGCCTGGGAACTGCGCGAGCAATAGGGATAGAGCGCGATGGCGCCCTTTACCGCCGCTTTCAGGTCGCCGCGCAGCGAGCCGGGCTCGGCCGCGATCTGCAGCGTTACGCCCGCGCCGTGGGACCAGCCCATGACGGCGATCCGTGCGGCGTCGATTTCGGGGCGGCCCTGCAGGAAGACGATGGCGCCGTTGACGTCGGCTGCGCGCGGTACCGGGCGCAGAATATCGGTGCAGAGTTCCTCGATGTCGCGCGGCGTGAAACTGTCGATGCGCAGGCTGGCGTAGCCCTCGTCGGCCAGCAATGCGGCCCACTCGGCATGGGTCTCATAAAGCCCGGCGCAGCCGTGCAGCATGATCACGACGGGGAAGGGGCCGGTCCCCTCCGGCAGGCTGAGCAGCCCTGTCACCTCACCAGGGTTCTGGCCTGCCGCGCCGGGGTAGGTCTCCAGCGCGGCGAATCGAACGTCCTGGGTTGCTTCTGAGGCTGGGGCACGCAGGGGCATCCCCATGGCAGCAAGAAGCAGGACCGTCAGCGGCAGCAGCCAGTTTCGCGCCATGACTCCCCGACGAATTGTTCAATTATCGTTACAATACCACGTCAATACGTCCGGACCATAGAGAGGAGTCACTTCGGGCCTGCCGATGCGGCGCCAGCGGGCGATGTCGTCATCGCTGTTGAAGTAGAAGGGCAGGACATGGCGGCCCCACATCAGCACCCGGTCCAGGGCGCGCGCCGTATCGACGAGCTCCTCCCGGCTTCGTGCGTCGACCAGGCGGGCGATCAGGGCGTCGAGCACGGGATCCGTGATGCCGGGATAGTTGCGGCTGCCCTCCTGAGCCGCCGCAGCGCTGCCCCAGTAGATCGCCTGTTCGTTGCCCGGCGACAGGGAAACGCCCCAGCGCCAGACCAGGGCGTCGAAGTCGAAGGTTTCGATGCGGGTCTGGAACTGGGCGGCGTCCACCGTGCGCAGGCGCGCCTCGATGCCGAGTTTCTTCAGGTTGGCGACATAGGGCAGCAGGATGCGCTCCCAGGCCGGGCTGCCGAGCAGGATCTCGAAGGTGAAGGCTTTGCCGGCCGTATCGACCAGGACGCCGTCCACGGCCTGGAAACCCGCCTGCTCCAGCAGGTCGGCGGCCTGTTTCAGGTTGTCGCGCAGGCGCCCGCTGCCGTCCGTCTCCGGCCAGCGGTAGGGCCGTTCGAAGAGTTCGGCGGGCAGGCTCTCGCGGAAGGGTTCGAGCAGGGCAAGCTCGCCGCCCTCGGCGGGACCGCGCGCGGCCAGGGGTGAGTTGTCAAACAGGCTGGTGATGCGTTCGTACTGGCCATAGAGCAGGTGCTCGTTGATCCAGGCGAAGTCGAAGGCAAGGCCCAGCGCCTCGCGCACGCGCACGTCGTCGAAGGGTGCGCGCCGCTCGTTCCAGGCGATGCCTTCCAGCCCGGAAGGGCGGCCGTGGGCGATCTCTTCCATCACGATGCGACCGTCGGCCAAAGCAGGGCCGGCGTATCCGGTCGCCCAGCGCGCCGCATCGTCCTCGAAGCGCAGGTCGAGATCGCCGGCCTTGAAGGACTGCAGGGCGACGTTGGCGTCGCGGAACCACTGGTATGCGACCGTCTCGAAGTTGTTGCGCCCGGCGTTGATCGGCAGGTCGCGGCCCCAGTAGCCAGGATCGCGGCGATAGACGACGCGGCTGCCCGGCACGATCTCGGCGGCGATGTAGGGCCCGGTGCCCATGGGCGGCTCCAGCGAGGTCTTGAGGAAGTCCACGCGCTCGAAATAGGCCCGCGAGAGCACGGGCATCAGGCCCAGGATCAGGGGCATTTCCCAGTTGTCGGGTTCGAGGTCGAAGCGGATCGAACGTTCGTCCAGCACCACCGCCTGCGCCACGGCGCCGTAGTAGGTGCGTGTGTGCGGTTTGCCGTGGTCGCGCAGGCTTTCGAAGGAAAACAGAACGTCGTCGGCGGTGACCGGGCTGCCGTCCTGGAAGTGCGCAGCGGGATCGATGTGGAAGGTGATGCCGCTGCGGTCGGGGGCCAGTTCCACGCTCTGTGCGATGAGCGGATAGAGCGTGAAGGGCTCATCGGGGCTGCGCGCCATCAGGCTTTCGAAGACCAGGCCCAGGCCGCGTGCGGGCACGCCCAGCACGATGTAGGGGTTCATGGTGTCGAAGGTGCCGACCTCGCCCAGATGCAGGGTGCAGCCGCCGGGCGCGTCGGGCATCACCCAGGGCACCGGCTCGGTGATGCCGTCGGGAAAGGCGGCATCGCCGAACATGGCGAGAGCGTGCTGCTCCTCGGCCCCTGAAGGCGTCCCCCACAGCGCCAGAAGCAGCGCCGGAACAAGGCCGCCGATCAGGTTGTGCCAGGCCCGCATCAGGCGTTGCCGCGCCATGCAGGAGGACTACCATGGCGCGAGGCCGACATCACAGCGGCATGTTCAGGAGCTACCATCATGTCGGTCTACCAGACCTCCCTCTATACGGAAATCGACTACGAGGCCGACGGCAAGCAGATAGGCCGCCTGTCGCTGCCCTGGTCGGTGACCCGTTCGGCCTATGGGGTCATTCCCATCCCCATCGCCGTCATCAAGAACGGGCAGGGGCCCACGGCCCTGCTCATGGCCGGCAACCACGGTGACGAGTGGGAGGGTCAGATTGCGCTCGGCAAGCTGATCCGCAGCCTGCAGCCCGACGACGTCGCCGGCCGTGTCATCATCCTGCCGTCTGCCAACCTGCCCGCGGCGCGGGCAGGGGTGCGCGTCTCGCCGCTCGACGGCGGCAACCTCAACCGCACCTTTCCGGCCGATCCCGCCCACGGCCCCACCTGGCAGATTTCCCACTACATCGAGCATCACCTGATGCCCATGGCCGATCTCTTCGTCGACCTGCACTCGGGCGGGGCTTCGCTCGACTATGTGCCCTTCGCCGGTGTCTCCCTGATCGGTGATCCCGATTTCGACCGCCGTTCCATGGCCGCCCTGCGCGCCTTCGGGGGGCCTTACGGCCAGGTCTATGACGCCTCGGCAGGCCTTGCCGCGCCCACGGGCGGGGGCTCCACGGCGGGCGGCGCGGCCATCCGCCAGGGCTGCATCGACATCAGCGGCGAGTTCGGCGGCCGGGCGGTGGTGCACCCGGACCATCTGGCGCTCGTCGAACGCGGTGTGCGCAACCTGCTGGCCCACATGGGCATCACCCCCGGCGTGCGGGAGGAACCGCCCGCCCCGATGCGGCTGATGACAAGCGATCCCGCCTCCCTGTATACGTTTGCCCCTGATTACGGTGTTTTCGTGCCGGCCGCAGGGCTGGGTGACACCGTCAAGGCGGGCGACCTCGCAGGTGAGGTCCATGCCATCGAGCACCCGGAGAAGGTGCCAGTACCGGTCCATTTCCGCGCCGACGGTCTGCTGATCTGCGTGCGTGCCATGGGCCGGGTTGAGCCCGGCGATTGCCTGGGCCATCTCGCCATCGACATCGACGAACCGAGGTTCGAGGATCCATGACCCCCAAGTCCGAGGCAGCCGTGGCCGAAGCCTGGCCCCACCGTTCCCCCCTGCGTGCGCCCAAGCTCGGCGACCGCGTCTATGAGCAGATCGTCGAGCGCATTGTCGCCGGCACGCTGGCCGAGGGCGACCGCCTGCCCAGCGAGCATGAGTTCTGCCGCATGTTCGAGGTTTCCCGTCCGGTGGTGCGCGAGGCGCTCGCCCGGCTGCGCGCCGACGGCATCATCGAATCGCGCCAGGGGTCCGGCAGCTATGTGCGCCGCCGGCCGGTGCGCGATCTGCTGCAGTACGGCGAGGCCGCCAACGCAGCCCAGCTGCTGCGCTGCTTCGAGTTCCGCCTGGCCCTGGAGGGCGAGGCGGCGGCGCTGGCCGCCGTGCGCCACGACAGCGCCGAGATGCGCGCGATGAAGAAGGCCAACGACGCCTGCAACGAGGCGGCGTTGAAAGGCCGCCTGGGCAAGCAGGAGGACCTGGACTTCCACATGGCCATCGCGATGGCCAGCGGCAACGCGCTGTTCCCCGATACCATGGAGCTGCTGCACGACGACATCCAGAACGGCATGGACATGGCGCGCAGCCTGACCAAGGCCGAACGCAAGGAGCGTGTGCTGATCCTCAAGCAGGAACACGCCATGGTCCTGGCGGCCATCGAGGACCGCGATCCCGACCGCGCCCGCGTCGCCATGCGGGCGCACATCGGCAACGCCCAGCGGCGCATCGTCGGCGACGGCACCTGAGGCCTGCGGCCGCGCGCGCCGGTTGCGGGATCACACGCTGATTCCAGCCGACAGCGGGGCGCGTTCGGGTATGCTCCGCGCGGACACGCCTGGAAGGACGGCCGCATGGTCAATCTCGTTGCCGCGTCGGGTGACGCGTTACGCATCCGCGACAGCTTTCCCCGCAAGATCAGGGTGATCGAGCATCAGTGGATTCCCATGCCCGACGGCACGCGGCTGTCGGCGCGCATCTGGCTGCCCGAGGACGCCGAGGCCGATCCGGTCCCCGCGATCATCGAGTACATCCCGTATCGCCACCGCGATTTCACCCTGCCGCGCGACGAGATGATCCATCCCTGGTTCGCCGGCCACGGCTATGCCGCGATCCGGCTGGATATCCGCGGTTCGGGCAACTCCGAAGGCCTGCCGCTCGACGAATACGTCGCCCAGGAGCAGGACGACATGCTCGCCGCACTCTCGTGGATCGCCGCGCAGCCCTGGTGCACGGGCGCCTGCGGCATGATCGGCATTTCCTGGGGCGGCTTCTCCGGCCTGCAGACCGCCTTCCGCCGTCCGCCGGAACTGAAGGCAATCATCACCCTGTGCTCGACCGACGACCGTTATGCCGACGACGTGCACTACATGGGCGGTTGCTTGCTGCGCAACAATCTGGCCTGGGGCGCGCAGTCGCTGGCCTATTCGGCGCGTCCGCCCGACCCGGAGCTTGTCGGCGATGCCTGGCGCGACATGTGGCACCAGCGGCTGGAGAACCTGCCCTTCACCACCGCCGAGTGGATGAGCCACCAGCGGCGCGACGCCTACTGGAAACACGGCTCGGTCAACGAGGACTGGGACGCGATTCAATGCCCGGTCTATGCCGTCACCGGCTGGGCCGACGGCTACACCAACACGGCGCTGAAGCTGATGGCGGGCCTGAAGGTGCCGCGCCGCTGCCTGATCGGGCCGTGGGCGCACGGCTATCCCCATGTCGCCACGCCGGGGCCGCAGATCGGCTTCCTGCAGGACTGCCTGCGCTGGTGGGACCGCTGGCTGAAAGGCATCGAGAACGGCATCGACGAGGAATCCATCGTCCGCCTCTGGCAGCAGGACATGGCGCCGCCGCGCATCGAACATGCCGAACGCGGGGGGCACTGGATCGCCGAACCCTCCTGGCCCGGTCCTTCCATCGTTGCGCGCGACCTGGGCCTGGAGGCTTCCGGGCGGCTGGTCGATGGCGCGGGCAGCGGCGAGGTGATGATCGCCACGCCGCTTGCCGTGGGCAGCCTCACCGGCGAGTGGAACCCCCATGGCATTGGCCCGGAGATGCCCGTCGACCAGCGGCCGGAGGATGCCATGTCGGTGGTCTTCGATGGCCCCGTGCTGGACGAAGCCATGGCCATCGTCGGCTTCCCGCTGTTCCACGGCCGTATCGCCGCCGACCAGCCGGTCGCCACGCTCGTTGCCCGCCTCGAGGCCATTGCGCCCGACGGCAGTTCGGCGCTGCTCTCCTGGGGTGCGCTCAACCTGACCCACCGCGATGGTCATGAGGAACCGGCCGCGCTGGAGCCCGGCCGGTCCTATGACGTCACCGTGCAGCTCAACGCCATCGCCCAGACGGTGCCCGCGGGCTACCGCCTGCGGCTGGCCCTGGCCAACGGAAGCTGGCCGCTGCTGTGGCCGGCGCCCGCCATGACCGCCCTGAGCCTGGACGCCGGCGCAAGCCGTCTGGAACTGCCGCTGCGCGACGCCCAGCCGGGCGATGCCGACCTGCCCGCATTCGAGATGGCCGAAGTGCCGCCCATGCCCGCCATCGGCTGGCAGCGCGCCTTCGGGCGCGTGCGGCGCATCGTGCGTGATCTCGCCAGCGGCAAGACCAGCCTGGAGCTCGACAAGGACGACGGCGCCTATCGCATCGAGGCCCACGGCATGGAGATCGACCAGGTCGGGCGCGAGGTGCAGGAGATCGTCGAGGGCGATCCCCTTTCCAACCGGGGCGAGGTCACCTGGCGCATCGCCCAGCGGCGCGGCGACTGGGACGTCGCCATCGAATCGACGACCACGGTCGCCTGCGATGCGGCGAACTTCCGCGTCGAGGCGGTGATCACCGCCTTCGAGAGCGGCAAGGAAGTCGCCCGCCACAAGCTGGAACGCACGATCCCGCGCGACCTGATCTGAGCGGAAACGAAAAAGGGGCCGGTCCTTGCCGGACCGGCCCCTGATTCACGCAGGCTTGACGGATCAGGCCTGGCTGTCGTCGATCCAGACGTCGTCCCAGTAGAGCGAGCCGACATACATGAAGGGATGGCCCTTCATGTTCTGCACCTTGTTGGCGACACCGTCGGTCCAGTTGATGAAGACCGGCGTGATGGTCGAGCCTTCGGCCGCCATCAGCATCTGGATGTCGCAGTAGAGCTGCTTGCGCTTGTCGAAATCGACTTCCTTGCGGGCGTCGAGCAGGAGCTGATCGAAGGTCGGGTTCGACCAGTGGCTCTCGTTCCACGAGGCGCCCGAGACGTAAGCCACCGACAGCATCTGGTCGGCAGTGGGACGGCCGTACCAGGACGATCCGCACCACGGAACCTGCATCCACACGGCGCTCCAGTAGCCGTCCGAAGGCACGCGCTTGACCTCGACGTTGACGCCGTTCTCGCGCATCAGCTCGGCCATCACGATCGAGGCGTTGGCGCCGCCGAAGTTGGTGTCGGCCGCGGTCAGCTCGAAGGTGGCGTTCGTCATGCCTGCCTTCTCAAGGTAGAACTTCACCTTGTCGGGATCGGCGGTGGGAACCGGCACCTCCTCGCACCAGAACGGATCATGCGGCGGCACGGGATGGTCGCGCGCGACCACGCCCAGGCCGTCGAAGGCCAGGTCCAGCATGCGCTGGCGGTCGAACGACCACTTCAGCGCCTGACGCACGTTGTTGTCGCTGTAGGGCGCCACGTCGGCCAGCATCGGATAGGTCGGATGCGCGCCGCCGGGCTGGGACAGGACGTGTGCGCTGTCGGAAGCCGCGACCTGCTGCACCAGATTGCCCTCGACGCCGATGATGACATCGACTTCGCCCGAAACCAGCGCGTTCACGCGTGCGCCGTTGTCGGGAATGGCGAAGAACTCGATCTCGTCGAGGTAGGGGCGGCCTTCCTTGTGATAGTTCGGATGGCGCTTGAAGATCGAGACGATGCCCGGATCGAACTCCTCGACCATGAACGGGCCGGAGGTGACCACATTGCCCGAAGCGTAGGCTGCGGCGTCCTGGCCCTCGGGGCAGACCGTGAAGTGGTACTCGGCCATCAGGAAGGGCACGTCGACGTTGGTCTGCTTCATCTTGAAGACCAGCGTGTTGCCGTCGGCCGTGATCGAATCGACATCGCCCAGATAGGCGTTGGCGGCCGAACCCTGCTCGGGATCGAGATGGCGGTTGAAGGAGTAGGCGGCGTCGGCGGCGGTGATCGTCTTGCCGTTGGAGAACTCGGCGCCCTCGAGCATCGTGAAACGCCACTCGGTGGCGTCCGCATTCGATTCCCATTCGGTCGCCAGGTTCGGCACAAGGCCTTCGCCGGGGAAGAAGTCGATCAGGCGGCTGCCCAGAAGCTGGGAACGCGAGATGTCGATCGCCTGAACGATCTTGGTCGGGTCGATGGTGTCACCGGCATGGCTTGAATCGGCTGCGGCGACAATGCGACCGCCTGCCTTCGGTTCGGCGGCCTGCGCCTTGGTGATGCTCTGCTCGACGATCGTCGCCGCGGCTGCGGCCGTCAGGCCCATGCTCATCAGGCCGGCATTGAAGTCGCGGCGCGACACCTTGCCCTTGATGAACTCGTTGATGAGAAGGTCTTTCTTGTTCACAGCGTGTGTCTCCCTGGTCGTAAGCTTCTGCCCTGTTGCCGGGCAGAATCACTGCCCGCAAGGTTAGTCGAAAAGTCGTAAGATGATATAGCAATCCGTGTCGGGGGCGAGGTTCGCCCCGTGGCTGCGGTGCCTGTGTCTTCTGCAACCGGGCGCGGGTGCGGTCGTTGCAGCAGTCTGGCCGCGTTGTCGGCAGGCGCGAGAAAAATTCTCCTGGCCCGGATCGGCACCGTCCTTCAGGCGGCTTTGCGCAGGCGCTCGGCAATCGCCTCGATCTGCGCGATGCCGGTGAGATAGGCCCCGTGGCAGGTCGAGAAGAACTCGCTCGAGCTTGCCTCGCCGGCAAAGTAGAGCGCGTCGTCGACGGGCCTTGCGAGTTCCGCGCGCTTGTTGCCGTGGCCGGGCATGGCGCCCGAATAGGAGCCCAGCGTCCAGGGATCGCTCTCCCAGGCGGTGACGATGGTGCGGTCGCTGAGCGATGCGCGGATGTCGCTGCCGTAGGCCGCGACCAGGCATTCGGTCAGGTGGTCGATGGAGGCAGCGATGCCCGCACGTTCCAGCCAGGATCCGTGGCGTCCGCCGGTCACGCCCGAGACGTAGTCCAGACCGAACGGACGGATCTGGATCGACATCGGCACCGCATCGGCATCGCCGATCTGCACCGTGGCGGTCGGCGGCGCCTCGGGCGGGAAGGGGTTGTCCTTCAGCATGATGCCGATGCGGTTGTGAACGCCCAGGGGCAGGGCCGCGGCGGCCTCCAGCTTCCAGTCCGGCAGGCCGGGTTCGAAGGCGATGCGGCCTGCGGTCAGCACGTTGGTCGAGACGGTGATCAGCGCGGTGCGGCCGGTGATCGTGCCCTTGGGTGTCTCCACCTTCACGCCCGAACCGCTCCAGGTGATGCGCTCGGCCCTGGCGTTGAGCGTCACCGGCACCTCGGCGGCCCAGCGCGCCACCAGCGCGCCGAAGCCTTCCTTCAGCGGCCAGTTCTCATCGGTGTCGTTGTAGTTGGTGACATCCAGGACCGAGACCTGGTCGATGTCGCGCGAGGTGCCCAGCGAGAACCAGTAGGCCATGAACGGCGCCCACGGCGCCGAAAGATCGATGACGTCGGCGACCGCGACATCGCTGCCCTGCGCTCCCGCCGCGTCGATGGCGGCATGATCTGCCTCGATGCCTTCCATCCAGCGCTGGTGTTCGGCCTCGCTCAGGAAAGCGCCGCCCGTGAAGATGTTGGAGCGCCACTGGCTGTCGCGGCGATAGCTGAAGCCCAGTTCGTCGGCGATGGCGACGAAGGGGTTGAGGCTGGCCGAATGCATCCAGTGGCAGCCCAGGTCGTAGGCGATGCCGGGAGCGAACTCCTCGGTGTAGGCGCGCCCGCCGATACGGTGCGATGCCTCGATCAGTGCGAAGGTCAGGCCGCGTTCTGCCGCCGCCTTGGCCGCCGAGAGGCCGGCAGCGCCGGCCCCGATGATGATGACGTCGACATCCGGCGACACGCTTGTCATGGTTCTTCTCCGCGCTGTTGGGCGCGCAAGGTAGCCGCGGCGCACAGGGGATGCCAAGGCTTGCAGGCATTTGGCCGGAAACGACGCATGACCATCGAACGCATCACGGCCTATGCCATCCGTTTCCCCTTCCTTTCCGGCGGTTTCACCACCTCCTACGGCCGCCGCACGGGACTGGCCAACATCCTTGTCGCCATCGAGGCGGACGGAGGCACCGGCCATGGCGAGATCTGCCAGCCGACCGGCAAGCCGCCATCGCCCCTGGATGGCGGGCAGCTTGCCGTCACGCGCCGTTTCCTTGCTGCGCTTCCCGGAACCGGTTCGGGCGACATCGCCGGCGCTGGCGCCTTGCTCGGCGATGCGCCGCGCAACCTTCACCATGCCGTGCAGACCGCGTTGCTCGATCTGATGGCGCAGCGTGCGGGAGAGCCGCTGGTCCATCTGCTGGGCGGACGCGGGACACAAGCCATGCCCGCCTATGTTTCCGTCGGCAGCGACGGTCCGGAGGTGATGGCGCGCGCCATGGAGGTTGCCCGCCAGCAGGGCATCACCCGCTTCCAGATCAAGCTGGACGGCGATGCAGAGGGCGACCTTGAGCGTGTGCGGGTGGTCGCGGCCGGTTTGCGCCAGGGTGAAACGGTGCTCGCCGATGCCAACGGCGGCTATGGGCTCGCCGATGCCGAACGGTTGCTGGAGGCGCTGCCCAGGGGCGACATCCTGATCGAGGAACCCTGCGCCGGCTTCGAGGACAACCTTGTTCTGGCGCGCAACAGCGGGCGTCCCCTGGTGCTTGACCAGTGCCTGCTTTCCCTTGCGCACTACGCGCGGGTTGTGGCTGAGGGCGGTGTCCATGGCGTCGTCATCAAGCCGACCCTGCTCGGCGGCCTGCAGCCGGCACGGGCGGCGCGCGATCTCTGCAGTGCGGCGGGCCTTGCCATGCGCATCGACGATTCCTGGGCGGCCGATGTCGGCAGTGTCGCGGCCCTGCATCTTGCGGCCGGCGCCCCTGAACATCTGCTGCTCTCCACGCTCGACATGCGCGATTATTTCGACGGCGCCATGTTCGCGGGCGGGCCGGTGACGCGCGACGGCAGGGTGACGGTCCCCGACGATCCCGGCCTGGGGCTGACGGTGCTGCCGCAGGCTCTGGGCGAGCCTCTGTTCACCCTGTGCTGATCGTCTTGCCGCGGCCCGCGCGCGTGCCTATGGTCTGCCTCCGCTTGGGCAATGCGAGCAGCGCATGAAGCCGATCCGCGACTGGTTCCACCACACCTTCTCCGATCCGCAGGTCCTGCTGCTGACGGTGCTGCTGGTCGTTGCCGTGGTGGCGATCATCTTCGTCGCCGAGATGGTCGCGCCGGTGATCGCCGCCCTGGTCATCGCGTTTCTGCTCGACGGTCTGGTCGAGCGCCTGAAACTTCGCGGCGTGCGCCATATCGTGGCGGTGATCGGCGTCTATGTCGGCTTCGTGCTCGCCTCGGCGGCCTTCCTCATCCTGCTGCTGCCGCTGCTGACGCGCCAGACCATCGAATTTGCCCAGCGCATTCCGCAGATGACCGGCGCCATCCGCGACCTGCTGCTGACCCTGCCGGAGCGTTACCCCGATTTCATCACCGCCGAGCAGGTCCATGGCGTCATGGGCGATCTCGGCCGGTCGATCACCGGCCTTGTCCATTCGCTCGCCTCCATGGCGGGCGCCTCGGTGGAGATCCTGCTCACCGCCATCGTCTACATCATCCTCGTCCTGCTGCTGGTCTTCTTCATGATCAAGGACAAGACGAAGATTCTCGCCTGGCTCGCCAGTTTCCTGCCGCGCGAACGCGGCCTCACGACATCGGTCTGGCAGGAGGTCAACGAGCAGGTCGGCAACTATGTGCGCGGCAAGTTCTGGGAAATCGTCATCGTCGGCCTGGTCACCTGGATTGTCTTCGCCCTGCTGGGCGTCGATTTCGCCATCCTGCTTGCGGTCATCACCGGATTTTCCGTGCTGATTCCTTACGTCGGCGCCGCCGCGGTGACAGTTCCCGTGGCGCTGATCGGCTTCGTGCAGTGGGGCTTCTCGCTGGAATTCGCCTGGCTGATGGTCGCCTACGGCATCATCCAGGCGCTCGACGGCAACCTGCTGGCGCCCATCCTGTTCAGCGAGGTGGTCAACCTGCATCCCATCGCCATCATCGTGGCGATCCTGATTTTCGGCGGGTTGTGGGGCTTCTGGGGCGTCTTTTTCGCCATTCCGCTGGCCACCGTCGTTCAGGCGGTGATTCGCGCCTGGCCCAAGAACTCCGCCTGGCGCAAGCCGATCTGAGCCGGCCTCGCCGGGGGTGCTGCAACACATCGTTGTGCTGCATTGCGGCAATACGTACTTGCCAACCAATCTTGCATCCTTACCATGGAGCCAATCCCGAAAACGGGGACGGTTAAGAACGTTTGTGGCGCTGGCGCGCCGCAACAGGCGCGAATGTCGCGTTGTGGGGAACTGGGAGCGTGGGCCCTTGCTGAAGCTGATCGTAAAACGGCTGTTCCTTGGCCTCATCACCCTGCTGGCGATCTCGGTGATCGTGTTCATCGGCACCGAGATCTTGCCCGGTGACGTTGCGCAGGCGGTGCTCGGACAGGCGGCGACGGAAGAGACCCTGGCCGCGCTGCGCGCCACCCTGGGCCTCAACGAGCCGGCCTACATTCGCTATTTCACCTGGCTCGGCAATTTTCTCACCGGCGATCTGGGCGTGGCCCTGACCAACGGCATGCCGCTCGATCGCATCATCGGTCAGCGCCTGACCAATACGATCTATCTGGCGCTCTACGCCGCGGTCGTTGCGCTGCCTCTGGCGCTCGGCCTTGGGCTGCTTTCGGCGGCCTGGCCGGAAGGCACCTTCGACCGCACGGTTTCCTCATTCTCCGTCTTCTACATCTCTGTACCCGCTTTCGTGATCGGGCTGATTCCCGATCTGCTCTTTGCCGTGCGCGCCTTCGGC
>CALLQH010000112.1 GCA_938014945.1 uncultured bacterium
TCGCCCGCAACCACCTCGGCGCATCCGAAACTGGCCGTCAGCGAAACGCCATTGACGTCCATCGCTTCGGTCGCGGCTCTCAGCCGTTCCGCGAGCTCGGCGGCACCCGTCAGATCGGTATGGGGAAGGCAGACCAGAATTTCTTCTCCACCATAGCGGGCCAGGAGATCGGGATCGCGAAGATGGCGCTGGCAGGTCGTGACCGTCGCCTTCAGAACCTCGTCGCCCACAGCATGGCCATAGCGGTCGTTCACGCGCTTGAAGTGATCGAGATCGAGGAAGACGAAGGAAAGGGGATATTCGTAGCGACGCGCCATCACCAATGCCTTTGTCGCCAGGGCCTGAAATGCGCGTCGGTTCAGGGCACCGGTCAGCGGATCTGAATCGGCAGCGAGTTTGACCTTCGCGTTAAGCTCGAGAAGCCGCAGCGCGGCAATGAGGAGCGCGACCGCGACAAGCGCGGCCAATGCAGCAGGCAGGACCCGCATTGCGGCAGCCTGGGCGACGCTCCCCCGTGCACCCACACTGATAACCCAGAGGTTCCCCTCAAGAACGGGATAGATGATGACGATGTTGGAACCGATCTCCCTGCTGCCCTCGACCGCGAAGAGGTTTTCGATGGTGGCGCGGTTCCGCGGCGCCAGCGGCCCCACCGGCAAAATCCTCGAAAGTGGCTCTCCCACCAGATCGGCTGGGCCCGCAACGATATGGCCATACCGGTTCACAAGGGAGTGGATGGCATGATTGCCGTGCGTCGTGGCCACTACTTGGTCGAGATAAGATTGGGCGACGTCCATCGACACGACACCGATGAATTCGCCATCGATGCTGACCGGCGCGGAAAGTGTGATCATCCAGCCTTCGCCGTAATAATCCTGATAGAGATCGGTGACGACAAGATGGCCAAAGGGGTTCAACGCGGGTACCGCCTGGATCCAGAAATTCTCGCGGTACATATCATCTGAAAAGTGGGCGTCGGCCGTCGACGCCCAGGGCGCAATGAAGATGAAACGCTGCTTGGACGTGTAGTAGGCCCAGACGATATCGGGATTCGACTCCACCGACGTCTCGATGATCGGCTTCAAGGTCAGCGCCACGTTGATTTCCCGTATAGCGCGCTCATCCAGGTCCGAAAGCTTGCCGGCTCCTGTCAGGTTGCCGTTGTGCGCCGCGCCATCTGCCATCCCGAACACGCCAAGCGCAGGGAAATCCGTGAGGTCCTGGTATGCAGGCATGGGTAGAGCGCCATCCGGATACAAATACGAATTGTGAACCATGGTTTCGCGCATGATCAGCACATAACCGCGGATGACTTCGATCAACTCGCCGAGGGCAAGTGCGCGCTTGTGGGCTTCCTGATCTTCGCTGACCAGAAGATCGTTACGGGTCTTCAGATAGTCCGATGCGATGAACAGGGTCGCCACGACACTGCAGACGGCAACGAGCCAGATCCGCCAGTTTGTTATGCGCATTGCTCAGTCCCTGTCCTCCCGTATTCTGTTAACTGGCAATTCGCCACTACTGCACCAGTGGGGAATCTGCGCCGTCGAGTGCGATGCCGCGGATGTCGGCAGTGCCGGCCAGGATGCCGATGTACTGCGCGGCGCCGCGGCGGAAGCTGGCTTCCAGCAGGTAGTGGGCAATCAGGTCGCGCACCGCATCAAACGGAGCCTGGACACCCTCAGCGCGACGATCCAGCCGCAGGACGTGGACGCCATAACGGGTCGGCACCGGCACGGGGCAGAGTTCTCCCTCCTCCAGGTTGAGCAGGAAGGTCTCGAACTCCGGCGTCGTCTGACCTTGCTCGACCGGCCCCAGACGGCCGCCTTCCTTGGCCGTACTGCAATCTGAATGCGCCCGCGCCAGGTCCTCGAAGCGCTCCGGCGCTTCCTGCAGCGTGGCGATCAGCTCGCGCGCCAGAGCCATGGCTTGGCCATGTGCGTCGGCATCACCCACATCGGCGGCGATCAGGATATGGGCCGGCTCGAAGAGGTCGGGTGTGCGGAAGCGGGCGCGATGGCTCTCGTAGAAGCGCCGGCAGGCGGCTTCGTCGGCCTGGGGTACGTGTACCTCGTGCTCCAGCAAGGCGCGTATCTGCGCCTCCTCTGCCGTCTCGCACCGGCCGTCGCCGAGATCGGCGGGATCGGATTCAATCCCCTGGCGCCGGGCTTCCTGGAGCAGCAGTTCGCGAATGACCAGAGCACGCGCGGCTTCCTCGACCGCCGCACCAGGCGAATCCGCCGGATGGTTCTGCGCCTCGGCAACGATGGCCTCCCGGGCGATGGCAATGCCGTTGACGGCGACGACTTCCATTGCCGTTTCCATCACTGCACCGCGCGCCGGCGGCGGCTGCGAACAACCTGGTAGCCCGGCCGCCACAGGTAACGTACCGGCGCGCTCAGCATGTGGACCAGCCGGGTGAAGGGGAACACCAGGAAGATCGTCAGGCCAAGGAAGATGTGCAGCTTGAAGATCCACGACGCGCCCGCGATGTAGGAGGCCGCCGCGGGGTCGAGCGTGACGATGCCCTGGGCCCAGGCCATGAAGGTGACCATCTCGCCGCCGTCCAGGTGCTGTGCAGAGACCACGATCGTACCCAGGCCAAGAATGAGCTGCACGATGAGCAGCAGCAGGATGGCGATGTCGCTGAAGCTGGAGGTGCTGCGGATACGCGGATCGAACAGCCGCCGGTGGGCCAGTACCAGGCCGCCGACCAGGGCAAAGCCTCCTGCGATGCCACCCACGACCATGGCCAGGAGCTGCTTGAAACCATGGCCGATGCCGACAAGGTCGAACAGCCAGATCGGCGTGAGCAGCCCGCCCAGGTGGCCGAAGAAGACGATCAGCACGCCGACATGGAAGAGCACCGAGCCGACCATCAACTGGCGCCTGCGCAGAAGCTGGCTGGAGCCCGAGCGCCAGGTGTAGGGCTCGCGTTCGTAGCGAACGACGGAACCCAGCGCCAGAACGGCCAGCGCGATATAGGGATAGATGCCGAACAGGGCGGTATTGAACCAGGCGTTCATCGTGGGCTCCCCTTCGTGGCCGGCAGGTTCGCGCCCGTGCGCCCGGCGGCCAGGCGCTGCGGGATCGAAGCCTTGCCGCAGGTGGCTTCCTCGCCCGGCCCGAAGGTGACGGGCTCCTCGGCCCAGGCCCGGTCGAGGGCCTCCAGATCGGCAGGGTCGTCGTCCTCCACTGCGCGCAGATCGGCGAGTTTCTTCGTATCGGCGCCGCCACGCGCCAGAACCAGCAGCGCGCGCAGGACAAAGGCATAGACGCTCTTGCGCTTGTTCAGGCGCTCCTCCAGCACGGTGAGAATGTGGAGCGGTTCACCCAACAGTTCGCAGGCCTCCTCGGCCGGTCGGGTCGAGAGGTATTCCAGAAACAGCGGCAGAAAATCGGGCAACTCGTTGGCCGCCACGACCAGGCCGTTGCCGTCGTAGAGCTTCTGGAGGTCAACCAGGGCCTGGCCGCGATCGCGACTTTCGCCGTGAACGTGCTCGAAGAGATGGAGCGAGAGCGAGCGGGTGCGGTCGAACAGGGTGACGTAGCGCTCCTGCAGATCGTAGAGGTCGCGGCTGGCGAGGTCGTCGAACAGACCGGCTAGCGCCCGGCGCTGGCGCGCCGGAAGCAAGCCCTCGGCCTCCAGTACGGCGGCCATCTCGGGCGCAGCTTCCTGCAACTCTACCGTGGGATAAGTCAGCAGCAGGGAGAGCACCTTGAAGGTCCGGGTCATCATGCGTTCTCCCTGGGCGCCTTGATGCGCTCGCGTTTGGGCGTGCCGAAGAGTCCCGTGCCCGATGCACCGCCCGAGCAGCCGTTGCCGAAGCTGAACCCACAGCTGCCGCGGACCTCCATGGCATCCTCGTCGGCCTCGCGGTGGCCGGTGGGAATGACGAAGCGGTCCTCGTAGTTGGCGATCGCCATGATCTGATACATGTCCTCGATCTGCGCTCCGGTCAGGCCGACCCGCTGGGCAATGGCCTCGTCAATGGCGCCGTCAACGGTCTTGGCGCGCATGTAGCCGCGCATGGCGAGCATGCGTTCCAGGCCCAGCGCCACCGGCTCCTCCTTGCCCGCGGTCAGCAGGTTGGCGAGGTAGCGCAGCGGAATGCGCAGGGAGCGGACATCGGGCATCTCGCCGTCGATGCCGATCTTGCCTGCCGAAGCCGCCGCATTGATCGGCGAGAGCGGTGGCACGTACCAGACCATCGGCAGGGTGCGGTACTCGGGATGGAGGGGAAAGGCGACCTTCCACTCCATCGCCATCTTCCAGACCGGCGAACGCTTGGCCGCCTCCAGCCATGCCTCGGGAACGCCGTCGCGGCGTGCCTGGGCCTGGACTTGCGGATCATTGGGATCGAGGAAGATGTCGAGCTGGGCCTGGTAGAGGTCCTTCTCGTCGGGGACGGACGCTGCCTCCTCGATGCGATCGGCGTCATAGAGCATGACGCCCAGGTAGCGAATGCGCCCGACGCAGGTCTCCGAGCAGACGGTCGGCTGGCCGGCCTCGATACGGGGGTAGCAGAAGGTGCACTTCTCCGACTTACCCGAGGACCAGTTGTAATAGATTTTCTTGTATGGGCAGCCCGAGATGCACATGCGCCATCCTCGGCACTTCTCCTGGTCGATCAGGACGATGCCGTCCTCCTCGCGCTTGTAGATCGCGCCCGAGGGGCAGGAGGCCGAACACGTCGGGTTGAGGCAGTGTTCGCACAACCTGGGCAGGTACATCATGAAGGTGTTCTCGAACTGCCCGTAGATTTCCTTCTGCACGCCCTCGAAGTTGACGTCCTTCGAGCGTTTGGCGAACTCGCCGCCCAGGATCTCCTCCCAGTTGGGACCCCATTCGATCTTCTCCATGCGCTCGCCCGAGATCAGAGAGCGCGGACGCGCCGTCGGCATCGCCTTCGACTCCGGCGCGGTCTGGAGATGCTCGTAATCGAAGGTGAAGGGCTCGTAGTAGTCGTCGATCTCGGGCAGGTCCGGGTTGGCGAAGATCTTGGCGAGCACCCGCCACTTCGCGCCGATCCGGGGCTGCAGCTTGCCCGAGCGCGTCGTGATCCAGCCGCCGTTCCAGCGCTTCTGGTTCTCCCATTCCTTCGGGTAGCCGATGCCGGGCTTGGTCTCGACGTTGTTGAACCAGGCGTATTCCATGCCCTCGCGACTGGTCCACACGTTCTTGCAGGTGACCGAACAGGTGTGGCAGCCGATGCACTTGTCGAGGTTCAGCACCTTGCCGATCTGCGCGCGAATCTTCATTCCGCAGCCTCCTTTGTGGCGGCGGCCGGCCCTTCGAGCCAGTCGACCTTGTCCATGCGGCGCACCACGACGAACTCGTCGCGGTTGGATCCGACCGTGCCGTAGTAGTTGAAGCCGTAGGACTGCTGGGCGTAACCGCCGATCATGTGGGTCGGCTTCAACACCGTGCGTGTCACGGAGTTGTGGATGCCGCCGCGCTGGCCGGTCACCTCCGAGCCAGGCACGTTCACGATCTTCTCCTGGGCGTGATACATCATGACCATGCCCTGCTTGACGCGCTGGGAGACGACCGCGCGGGCGACCAGGGCGCCGTTGCTGTTGTAGGCCTCGACCCAGTCGTTGTCGGCGATGCCGGCCCGCGCCGCATCGGCCTCCGAGAGCCAGACGATGGGGCCGCCGCGGGACAGCGTGAGCATCAGAAGGTTGTCGGTATAGGTCGAGTGGATGCCCCACTTCTGGTGCGGCGTGATGAAGTTCAGCACGATCTGGGGGTTGCCGTTGCCCTTGTCCTCGATCACCGGCGCGATCGACTTGGTGTCGATGGGCGGCCGGTAGACGCAGAGCGCCTCGCCGAAGGCGCGCATCCACAGGTGGTCCTGGTAGAGCTGCTGGCGGCCGGTGAGCGTGCGCCAGGGGATCAGCTCGTGGACGTTGGTGTAGCCGGCGTTGTAGCAGACCTTCTCGGACTCCAGGCCCGACCAGGTCGGCGAGCTGATGATCTTGCGCGGCTGGGCGACGACGTCGCGGAAGCGGATCTTCTCGTCTTCCTTGGACAACGCCAGGTGCGCGTGTTCCCGCCCGGTGATCTTCTCCAGCGCCTGCCAGGCCTTGACCGCAACCTCGCCGTTGGTTTCGGGCGCCAGCATGAGGATGACCTCACTGGCATCGATGTCGGTCTCGATCCGGGGCAGGCCCGCGAAGATTCCCTCGCCGGTGGTGGCACCGTTGAGAGCACGCAGGGCATCGACCTCGTGGCCGGTCTGCCAGGCGATGCCCTTGCCGCCGTTGCCCGCGGTGTTCATCAGCGGCCCCAGGGCGGTGAAGCGGCGGTAGACGTTCGGGTAATCGCGCTCGACCACCGCGATCTGGGGCATGGTGACACCCGGGATCGCCTCGACCTCCCCGCGTTTCCAGTCGCTGACGTCGATCGGCTGGGCAAGCTCGCCCGGCGTGTCGTGCAGGATGGGTGTCAGCACCACGTCCTTCTCGACGCCCAGGACCTCCGGTGCGACCTCGGAGAAGGCCTTGGCGATGCCCTTGTAGATCTCCCAGTCGCTCCTCGATTCCCAGACCGGGTCCACCGCCGCGGTGAGCGGATGGATGAAGGGATGCATGTCGGAGGTGTTGAGGTCGTTTTTCTCGTACCAGGTGGCGGTCGGCAGGACGATGTCGGAGTAGACGCAGGTCGTCGACATGCGGAAGTCGAGGGTGACCAGCAGGTCGAGCTTTCCTTCCGGCGCCTCCTCGTGCCAGGCGACCTCCTGCGGCTTCTCGATGCCCATGCCGCCCAGGTCCTTGCCCTGGACGCCGTGGCTGGTGCCCAGCAGGTGCTTGAGGAAATACTCGTGACCCTTTCCGCTGGAACCCAGCAGGTTGGAGCGCCAGACGAAGAGGTTGCGCGGCCAGTTGGCCGGATCGTCCGGGTCCTCGCAGGACATCTGCAGGCTGCCGTCCTTCAGGCCCGCGACGACGTACTCCTTCGTATCGCGGGCCTCGGCGGCCGCGGCGCGCGCCAGGTGCAGGGGATTGGTCTTGAGCTGGGGTGCCGAGGGCAGCCAGCCCATGCGCTCGGCGCGCACGTTGTAGTCGATCAGTGCGCCGTCCCAGGGACCGGCGGGCGCGGTGGGTGAGAGAACCTCGTCGACGCCCAGGGTCTCGTAGCGCCACTGGTCGGTGTGGGCGTACCAGTAGGAGGTGGAGTTCATCTGGCGCGGCGGACGCGACCAGTCGAGCGCGAAGGCGAGCGGCAGCCAGCCGGTCTGGGGCCGCAGCTTCTCCTGCCCGACATAGTGCGACCAGCCTCCGCCGGACTGCCCGACGCAGCCGCACATGACCAGGAGATTGATGATCCCCCGGTAGCTCATGTCCATGTGGTACCAGTGGTTGAGTCCGGCCCCCAGGATGACCATCGACTTGCCGCCGGTCTTCTCGGCGTTCAGCGCAAACTCGCGCGCGACGGTGATGATCTGGTCGCGCCGCACCCCGGTGATCTTTTCGGCCCAGGCCGGCGTGTAGGGCGCCTCGTCGTCGAACGAGGATGCGACGAAGCCGCCTCCCAGGCCACGGTCGAGGCCGTAGTTGGCGACGAAGAGGTCGAACACCGTGGCGACCAGGGTGTCGCCCTCCCTGCCCTTGAGCACGCGCACGGGGACATTGCGGACCAGCACGTCGGGATGGTCGGTGCCCTGAAAGTGATCGTGCTTCCTGTTGCCGAAGTAGGGGAAGCCGACCGCGACCACGTCGTCACGGTCGCCGTCCTCGATCATGGTCAGCAGCAGGTCGGTCTTGGCACCGGCGGCGCGATCCTCAAGGTTCCACTTGCCGCTGCCGTCCCAGCGGAAGCCCACCGAGCCGTTGGGAGCGACCGGCGTTCCGCTCGACCGGTCCAGGGCGACCGTCTTCCACTCCGCGTTCTTCTCCTCGCCCAGGTTGTCGACGAGATCGGACGCGCGCAGCAGGCGCTCGGGCACCAGGGTACCGTCGACGCCGGGCACCAGACGCACCAGCATCGGCATGTCGGTGTAGCGGCGCGCATAGTCCTCGAAGTAGGCCGCCTGCCGGTCGAGGTGGAACTCACGCAGCACGACATGGCCCATGGCGAGCGCAAGCGCGGCGTCGGTGCCCTGCTTGGGCGACAGCCAGATGTCGCCGAACTTGGCGGCCTCGCTGTAGTCGGGCGAGATCACCGCGCTCTTGGCGCCGCGATAGCGCGCCTCGGTGTAGAAATGGGCGTCGGGCGTGCGCGTCTGGGGCACGTTCGAGCCCCAGAGCAGCAGGAAGCCGGCGTTGAACCAGTCGGCCGATTCCGGCACGTCGGTCTGTTCGCCCCAGGTCTGGGGCGAGGCCGGCGGCAGGTCACAGTACCAGTCGTAGAACGACATGCAGACGCCGCCCAGCAGCGACAGGTAACGCGAGCCCGCCGCATAGGACACCATCGACATGGCCGGGATCGGCGAGAAGCCGGCGATACGGTCCGGGCCCCACTTGGCGATGGTATAGGCGTTGGCCGCGGCGATGATCTCGTTGGTCTCTTCCCAGCGCGCGCGCACGAAGCCGCCCAGGCCGCGCTTGCTCACGTAGGAGGCTCGAGTCTCGGGCGTCTCCACGATGGAGGCCCAGGCCACGACGGGGCTCTTGTCCCTGCGCGCTTCGCGCCAGGCGCGCACCAGGCGCGAGCGGATCAGCGGATACTTCAGGCGGTTGCCCGAATACATGTACCAGCTGTAGCTCGCGCCACGGCTGCAGCCACGCGGCTCGTGGTTGGGCAGGTCCGGGCGGGTGCGGGGATAGTCGGTCTGCTGGGTCTCCCAGGTGACGATGCCGCCCTTGACGTAGATCTTCCAGGAGCACGAGCCCGTGCAGTTCACGCCATGGGTCGAGCGCACGATCTTGTCGTGCTGCCAGCGCTTGCGGTAGCCATCCTCCCAGGTCCGGCTTTCGTTCGTCGTGATGCCATGGCCCTGGGCGAAGGTCTTGTCGCGGGGTGCCAGGAAATTGAGGCGGTCGAGCAGAAGGCTCATGGTTCTCTCCTATTGTGCCGGCTTGAGGACGCGATCGCGGCCTCGCTCGATGTCGTGGAGGACGCCACCCCGGCGCCCATAGACCGCCCAGGTCAGAGCCGCGCAGACGACGTAGAAGGCAAGGAAGCCCCAGAGCGCCAGCTCCGGACCGCCCGACAGGGCGATCGAGCTGCCGTAGGATTTCGGGATGAAGAAGGCGCCGTAGGCGGCGATCGCCGAGGTGAAGCCGATGATCGCGGCCGATTCCTTCTCGGCCTGGCGCAACGCCTCGGGCTTGCCCAGGCCAGGCAGCAGGCGCGGCATCTCGCTCCGCATGATCACGGGGATCATCTGGAAGGTGGAGGCGTTGCCGATGCCGGTGGCCAGGAACAGCACCATGAACATGGCGAAGAAGCCCCAGAACGATCCGGCTGCGAGGAAGTAGAGCACCCCGAGCACCGCAGCGATCATCAGGACGAAGACCCAGAAGGTGACGCGTGCACCGCCCCAGCGGTCGGCGATCCAGCCGGTCGCCGCGCGCGACAGGGCACCGACCAGCGGCCCGAGGAAGACGTACTGCAGCGAATTGATGTCGGGGAACTGGGTCTTTGCCAGCAGCGGGAAGCCCGCCGAATAGCCGATGAACGAACCGAAGGTGCCGGTGTAGAGCACGCACATGATCCAGTTGTGCTTGCGCTGGAAGATCACCGCCTGCTCGGCGAACGAG
>CALLQH010000113.1 GCA_938014945.1 uncultured bacterium
CAGCCAGATCGGCGAGGGAAACAGGCCGTACTGCGAAAAGAACTCGCTGACCGCCAGGCCCAGGGTGCAATACAGCGCGGCCACCGCCAGATTGGCCAGAGCCCAGCGGATCGGGCCCGCTTCGCGCAAGATCGGCAGCAACCAGAGATCCCTGCCCGGTTGCGGTATGCCATTGCAGCCGAAGGGCGAGGCCCGGTCGATACTGTCGACTCTCGCCATGAGTGAATCCTTGCGTGGCGCCCAGGAGCTGCGTGAGGGTTAGGCAGCGCCACCGATGCTCGTTACCCGCGTATTATGTCGGTTTTTGCGGCCTTGTTACAGAGATGTGAAGCCATTGCGTTCGGCTCTGCACCTGCGATCATGGCGGCAAGCGCAAGAGGCAGACATGACACGAACCCGCACCGCCGCGACAGTACCCACCGTCACACATTGGGGCGCCTACGATGCCGAGGTCCGTGAGGGCCGGATCGTCGCCATGCATCCCTATGCCGGCGATCCGGACCCCTCCGATCTGGGGGCGGGGATGGTCGATGCCTTCGACGATGCGGCGCGCATTCACGAGCCCATGGTGCGCAAGGGCTGGCTGGAACACGGCCCGCGCGCGGGTGACGCCGGGCGCGGCAGCGAACCCTTCGTGGCGGTCTCCTGGGATCGTGCGCTCGACCTCCTGGCCGGCGAGCTCGATCGTGTGCGCCGTGATCACGGCAATCAGGCGATCTATGCCGGCAGCTACGGTTGGGGCAGCGCCGGGCGCTTCCACCACGCCCAGAGCCAGCTCCACCGTTTCCTCAACATGGCCGGCGGCTACACCGCCACGGCCAACAGCTACAGCTATGCCGCGGGCGAGGTGATCCTTCCCCACGTCCTCAATCCCTTTCAGAAGATCCTGCTGGAACACACGAGCTGGCCGGTGATCGCACGCCATGGCGAGCTGGTGGTCTCCTTCGGCGGCTTGCCGCTGCGCAACGCCCAGGTCGCCTCCGGCGGCACCGGCGGCCACAGCCAGCGCGACGACCTGCGCGCCTGCCGCGATGCCGGTGTCGCCTTCGTTCTGGTCGGGCCCATGCGCGACGACATCGAGGACGAGATCGGCGCCGAGTGGCTGCCGGCCCGTCCCAACACCGATGTCGCCCTGATGCTGGGCCTGGCCCACACGCTTCATGCCGAGGGCCTGCATGACAAGGCGTTCCTTGCCAGCCACTGCGTCGGCTTCGAGCATTTCGAGCCCTATCTCACCGGCGCCAGCGATCGCACGCCCAAGGACGCCGACTGGGCTGCCGCGATCTGCGAGATTCCGGCCGACACCATCCGCGAACTCGCCCGCCGTATGGCGGCCAGCCGCACCACCATCGCGCTCTCCTGGTCGCTGACACGCGGCGACCATGGCGAGCAGCCCTACTGGATGGGCCTCACCCTGGCCGCCATGCTGGGCCAGATCGGCCTGCCCGGCGGCGGCATCGGCTTCGGCTATGCCGGGGTCAACTCCATCGGCAAGCGTACGCGCCACATGTCATGGCCCTCGCTCGATCAGGGCCGCAACCCGGTCGATGTCGTGCTGCCGGTGGCGCGCATCTCCGATGCCCTGCTGAACCCCGGCGAGACGATCGACTACAACGGCAAGCGGGTGACCTATCCCGACATCCGTATGGTCTACTGGACCGGCGGCAACCCCTTTCACCATCACCAGGACCTCAACCGCCTGCGCCGCGCCTGGCAGCGGCCGGAGACCGTGGTCTGCCACGAACCCTGGTGGAACCCGTTGGCGCGCCACTGCGATATCGTGCTGCCCGCCACCACGACCCTGGAGCGCAACGACTTCTCCGGCTCCTCGCGCGAGGGCGATCTGTTCGCCATGCACCGCGCTGTCGCACCCGTCGGGCAGGCGCGCAACGATCACGACATCTTCGCCGGGCTGGCGCAGCGCCTGGGCTTTGCCGAGGGCTTCACCGAGGGTCGCAGCGAGATGGAATGGCTGCGCCATCTCTACGACCGCGGCCGTCAGCGCGCCGCCGAGCAGGGTGTCGAGATGCCCGATTTCGACCGCTTCTGGGAGGAGGGCGTCTTCAGCCTGCCCGCGCCGGAGGGCGAGCATGTGATGTTTGCGCCCTTCCGGGCAGACCCGGCGGCCAACCCGCTCGCCACGCCCTCGGGCCGCATCGAGATCTTCTCCGAAACCATCGCGGGTTTCGGCTATGACGACTGCCCCGGCCATCCGGTCTGGATGGAGCCCGCCGAGTGGCTGGGCGGGAAAGGGGCGTCGCGCCACCCGCTGCATCTGATCTCCTGCCAGCCTGCCGGGCGGCTGCACAGCCAGTACGACAACGGCGCCACCAGCCGGGCCGCCAAGGTGGCAGAGCGCGAGGCGGTGTGGCTGCACCCCGACGATGCGGCCGCGCGCGGCATCGCAGATGGCGATGTGGTACGCCTGTTCAACGACCGCGGCGCCTGCCTTGCCGGCGCTGTCGTGACACCGGCGGTGCGCCGGGGCGTGGTGCGGCTGCCGACCGGTGCCTGGTACGATCCGGCCGATCCCGGTGCGCCGGACTCCCTGTGCCGCCACGGCAACCCCAACGTGCTGACGCTGGACAAGGGCACTTCTCGCCTGGCTCAGGGCCCCAGCGCCCATACCTGCCTGGTCGAGGTCGAGCGTTTTGCGGGCGAGGCGCCTGCGGTCGCCGCCTTCCAGCCGCCTGCGATGGCCGCCGAAGGGGCCTGAGCCGCACCGGTTCAGGCCGTCAGGACGTAACCCAGGCGTTTCATCGTCGGCGTTACCGATTCCATCAGGCTGTCGATGGCCGCGGGCGGCACCTCGTCGCGCCAGCTGTCGGTCTTGCCCGAGCGGAAGAAGCCCGCGTTCTCTCCGTCCTTGTTCTTCTCGCGCGAACGCAGGGCATCGAAGTCCGTCGCCTGCCACATGGCCTGAACCGTGGCGGCTTTCGCGGGGGCATCAAGGAACTGCAGCATGGCGGTCAGGTGGCGGTCGCGGTCGGGCCCGCGCAGGCCCTCGTAGCGCACGAAGTGGCAGCGCCGCGGCCAGGTCTTGCGGAAGGCCTCCATCTTGGCGAGGTACTCCGGCCAGGCCCGTGCGGTGAAGGCCACGGTCTCTGTGATGGGCGGTGAGCGTTTGGCGAAGGCCGGTTCGGTGCGCAGCTTGTGATGCCACAGGGAAACCGCGACCTCGCGCGGATCGCGCACGATGAAGATGAACCGCGTGCGCGGCATCAGGCGGGCGACCAGGTCGCCGTGGGCGGCCATCATGTTGTCGTTGATGCCGAAGTGGGTGTCCTCCGGCGTGGCGCCCGATTCCATCAGGTTGACGACTGCCGAGCGCATGGTCGCGGCGAAGAATGCCTGGGCGTCGTAGCGCAGCCCCTGGCCGCCGGTCTTGCGGTCCATCTCGCGGATGACCGCGCGGTAGTTGGTCGACAGCTTGAAGAGGTGCTGAAACAGATAGGCGAGATTCTGTTCGCTGGGGCAGTTGATGTTGCCATGGGAGTCCAGCAGCATCTGCAGGAACGTGGTACCCGACTTGGGAAATCCACTCACGAAGAAGCGTTGCATGGCCGCTATCCCATTCTGCTGCGACGGTGTTGACCGGCGCATTCCCCCCGCTCGATCAGGCAGCCGGCGGATCGTGCCGCAGCGCCTGCCTGTTCGTGTGCCCCTTACACCATGAACGAACTGTCCGAC
>CALLQH010000114.1 GCA_938014945.1 uncultured bacterium
TGGCGGCCTGCGCCAGCATCACAGCGATGGCGGCCTCGCCGTCGAGATTGCCGAGGCGGTCGCTGATGGCGCCCAGATCGAAGCCTTCGACGACGCCGTCGCGCAGCGAAAGCTTGCCGTCGCCGGCAAGGCCCTGCACCAGATCGCGCTGGGAGAGCCCCGCCGTCTCGAAGCTGCCGTCGAGGAACAGGCGGCCGCCGATGCGCTCGCTGTCGGCGAAGTGCCCCAGCACCTGGCGGGCATCGGCGTCGGCCAGCGCAAGGTCGAGGGACAGCCGGTGCGGCACGCCCCGGGCAACCTCGCCGGTCATCGAGATGCGCCCGTCGAAGAGGCCGCCGTCAAAGCGTTCGATGGCAAGCACGCCGTTTTCCAGGTTCGCAACGATGGTCGGCCCCGACAGGGTCATGCCCTGCAGGCTGGCCTGTTCAGCGGTAAGCTCCAGACGGCCGTCCACGGCACCGAGCAAGGCAAGATCGATAGGCTCGGACGACCAGCGCGAGGCAGGCGCGTCCTCGCCTCCGCCGTCGCCCGCCTGCTCCACATCGCCCAGGGTGCCGCCCGAAGAGAGGGCAAGGAACGGATCGAGCGCCAGGCTGCCCGCCTGCAGGCGCAGTTCCGCCCGGGGACGTTCGCCTGCCAGTTCCAGCGCCATGGTGCCGCGGAAGCTGGAGCTGCCCAGGCTCGAGGGTGCAATGGTGAGATCGGCCTGATCCGTGCCCCCCTTGGCCGTGACGTCCAGCTTGAGAGCGCCGAGCGGCCCCTCGCCCCGGGCGCCGAACGCAGCCGCCAGATCGGCCAGTTCGCCGTGTTCGGCGACCAGACGCAGATCGAAGGTCGGAGCGCCCTGAAGATCTTCGGCATGGCCCGTGGAGCGCACCGTCAGGCCGAGCACCTCCAGCACCGAGGTGCTGTCGAGGATGTTGCCGTCCGTGGTGATGTCGGCGGCAAAGGCGATCTCCGAATCCTCCGTCTCCGGCAGGGTCAGGTCGAGCGCCTGGGCCAGGGTGCGATAGCTGGTGGCGCGCAGGCCGACACGGCCGTCGAAGCCGGGAGCGCCCAGAACGTCGAGCAGCGTACCGTCGATGCTGGCCTGGCCGAGGCCTGTGTCGAGCCGCTGGCGCACCACCGCCTGGTCGGTGCCGCCGCTGATCTCGCCCGCCAACTCGACCGCGCCCAGGCGCGAGGGTTCGATGGGCAGGGTGATGCCGAGCAGGCGCAGCAGATCGCCGGCATCCTGCGCCTTCACGCCAAGCTTGAGGTCGATCTGGCCGGAGGCCGGATCGACGGTGCCGGAGGTGCGCACCGTGGCGCCTGCGATGTCGGCGGCGCCCAGGCTGTCGATGGCCAGCGCACCGTCACGCAGCACGCCCTTGGCGACCACGCCGCCCACGGCAACGCCGTTGTAGGTCAGCTGATCGATGCGCGCGTCGAGGTCGAGGTCCAGATCGGGCAGCGCGGGCATGGTGAAGGCCGCACCGTCCTCGCCCGCTTCGGCACCCTCTGCCGCAGGCTGCAGATAGGCATCGAGATTGATGCGGTCGAGCACGAACCGGGCGCTGATCCCCTGCTCACCGTCCAGGCGGGTCGCCAGGCTTCCCGTCAGGCGGCTGGAGTCGAAACGCAGATCGATGCCCGTCATGGCCAGAACGTCGGGCTGCACGACCAGATCGGCGACGACATCGACGCGCCGCAGCCGGTCGGCCGGGATGGCCTCCAGGTCCTCGCCCAGCCAGGCGAGCGTGGCGCGCAGGTTGTCCGAATTGGCCTCAAGCGGCCCCCGGAACACCGCAACGCCGTCCTCGTTGGCAATCGTGCCGGCAAGCGCCACATCGGTGCCGCCCGGCATCTGGCCGCTGGCCTGGCTGATGGTCAGTGTGCCGTCTTCAAGCGCGGCGATGACATGGGCCTGGCGCAGGGCCTGGCCATGGTAGATCGCGGCATCGACCGACAGGTCGAGCGCCAGGTCGAAATCCTGGGGCAGCATGAACGGCAAGGTCGCGTCCGAAGCGCCGCCGTCGGAGGCAGGCGCGCCGGCCAGCAGGGCATCGAGATCGAGCCGGCTGATGTCCAGGACGATGTCACCGGCCGGGCGCTCGCCCAGGGTCAGCGAACCTTCACCGAAGGCCCGTGTCTCGCCCAGGGTGAGCGAGGCATCGGCGAGCATCACCGCATCCTGAGAGACGGAGATCCCGGCATCGAAGGAAAGGGCCTGATCACGCAGGCCCGCAGGCAGGGCGCTCGCTTCCACATCCGCCAGCGCAAGCATCGCCCCAAGGGTCTCGCCCTCGACCTGCACCTGGCCGCCGAAGGCGGGTACGGCGCCGGAAAAGTCGACACTGCCGGCAAGGTTGAGGTGTTCGCCCGGGGTTTCCAGAACGATGTTGATCGGCACCTGCGGGCGGGCCGTACGCCCGACATCGGCCGAAACCCTCCATTCCGTGCCCTGATACTGGAAACTGCCGGCAGCCTCGAACGGCCCTTCCAGGCTGAGCGCCGAAGCCGCAAGGTCGAGGCCGGTGAGCCGCTGCTCTCCGTTTTCCCCGCGCCAGACCAGCGTGCCGTCCTCGACCTCCAGGCTGGCGATGCTGACGTTCATGGCGCCGCCCTCGCCACCGCCCGTGGTATCGAACTCCCAACTCGCCTGCCCGTCGGCACCCCGTTCCAGCACGATCACGGGTTCGACAAGGCGAACGCGTTCCACCTGGATCTCGCCCGACAGCAGCGGCAGCAGGGCGACAACGGCCTGGGCGCGCGGCAGGGAAAGCAGGGGATCGCCGCTGCCGCCCGGCGCACCTGCAATGCGCAGGTCGTCGACCGCCAGGGCCAGCGAAGGCAGCACCGTGAAGTGGATATCGCCGCCAATGACGACATCGCGGCCGGTGGCGGCCTCAAGCTCGGCCTCGATCTCCGGCTTGTAGCCGTTGAGGTCGAGGGTCAGCACCAGGATGACCACGGCGGCCAGAGCCAGCGCCAGAAGGCCCAGGATTCCGTAGATCAGCTTGCGCACGAAAAAGCCTCCGGGAGACGATGGACGAACGCTTTGGCACTGCCCGGCGTTCCGTTACTCTAGAATTGCGGCGGGATGGTAACAAACCTGAGGTGAGCACACGAACCATGGGTGAAGTGATCGATCTGGCGACCTGGCGGCAACGCCGGGAGAGCGAGCCGAAACCGCCGAGACGGCGGCGCACCCCTGGCGGGCATGGCTTCGATGACGACCAGACCCGCTTTCTCTCCAGCGGCCTTCCGCAGCCTGCCGGGCCCGACGACAGCGACAGCAACGACCGCTGACCGCAGAAAGCATACAGGCCGGCTGCATACAGGGTTTTCGCCAGGCCGCTGGACGCACCTATAGTGTGCGCCAGGAATGGGTCCCAACCGGTTGCAGATGGCGATGACGACGTTTCTGGATCGCACGATCGGACTTGTGCGCGGCGAGCAGACCCGCATCGCCCTGCTGTCCGTCGTGATCGGCCTTGCCGCCGGTTACGGCGGCATCGCCTTTCGTTATGCCATTGATGCGGTGCAGGAACTGACCTTCGGCTCTTCCACCGCCAAACTTGCAAGTTACGCGTCGGGCCTGGCGTGGTGGCATGTGTTGCTCGCCCCCGCCCTTGGCGGCGTGCTGATCGGCCTGTTCCGGCGGTTCCTGGTGCCCGACCGGCGCTTTCACGCCGTCGCCGACGTCATCGAGGCCGCCGCGCTGAAGGGCGGGCGCATCCGTCTGCGCGACGGCATCGTGGCGGCCGTCGGCGCGGCGGCCTCCATCGGCATGGGTGCATCCGCCGGCCGGGAAGGCCCGGTGGTTCACCTGGGCGCGACCATCGCCTCCGCAACGGGCCAGGCCATGGGACTGCGGCGCAGCGCCACCGTGACCCTGCTGGGCTGTGGCGTCGCCGCGGGTATCGCGGCCTCGTTCAACGCGCCCATCGCGGGAGTCTTCTTTGCCCTGGAAGTGGTCGTGGGCCACTACGGCCTGACCGCCTTTGCCCCGGTGGTGCTTGCCTCGGTCATGGGCACCATCGTGACACGCATCCATTTCGGCGACTTCCCGGCCTTCGACGTCAGCAGCCACGCCATCGTCTCCTTCTGGGAGATGCCGGCCTTCGCCCTGCTCGGCCTGATCAGCGCAGGCGTCGCCTGGATCTTCATGAAGAGCATCTACACGGTGGCCGAAAGCGTGCGCCAGCTGCGCATCCCGCCGGTGATCGCCCCGGCCATCGGCGGGCTTGGGGTGGGCGCCATCGCCATCGTCCTGCCGGAGGTACTGGGTGTCGGCTACGAAGCGACGGATCTGGCGCTCCACGGCAGCCTGGCGTTCTCCGTTCTGGTCATGCTCGCCATCGCAAAGACCATGGCGACGGCGCTGACGCTGGGCGCAGGTTTCGGCGGCGGCGTTTTCAGCCCGTCGCTGTTCGTGGGCGCCATGGTCGGCGGCGCGTTCGGCATCGTCGCCGCCGCGATCCACCCCGAAGGGGCGAGCACCGGAGCAACCTATGCCATCGTCGGCATGGCATCGGTCGCCGGCGCGGTGCTCGGCGCGCCGATCTCGACCATCCTGATCGTCTTCGAACTCACCGCAAACTTCGACCTGACCATCGCCGTGATGATCGGCGCCGCGCTCGCCTCGCTGATCACCAACCATGTCCTGGGCCGTTCCTTCTTCCACTGGGTGCTGGAGTACCGCGGCATCGACCTTTCCGGCGGGCGGGCGCGCCAGCTGCTCAAGGCGCGGCATGTACGCGAGATCATGGCCAGCAGCTATGTCGGCCTGCCCCAGGATGCCGACGGCGATGCCATCCGGCGCGAGCTGCGCCAGAACCCGCGCGGCAACTTCCTGGTCGTGGATTCAGAAAGCCGCCTGGTGGGCGTCCTCACCCTGGAGGACCTGCGTCCCCTGCTCTATCGCGAGGAGGAGGACGCCGAGGGCGAGCCCGACGCCGGCAGCCTGATGCACGCCACACCCGTGGTCGTGACGCCCGACGACGACCTAGCGACGGCCCTGGAACGCATGGAAGCCAGCGATGACGATTTCCTGCCCGTGGTTCACGGCGGCGAGGACCGGCGGGTTGCCGGCGTGCTCAAGCAGCGCGACCTGACGCTTGCCCACAACCGGGCGCTGGCCGAGGCCGGCATGGAGGCAAGGGGCGCCACCTGAGGGGCTGCTTTGGTCACGTTTTGTGCTAGGTTGCCGCAACCATGAACGAGACCAGCCAAACCATCGCCCCGCCGAGCGTGGCGAGCCACCTGCTTGACCGCCTGAACGAGGCCCAGCGCGCCGCCGTGGAGGCCGCCGACGGCCCCGTGCTGGTGCTCGCGGGCGCGGGCACGGGCAAGACCCGCGTGCTGACCGTGCGCCTTGCCTACATCCTGGCGACGGGGCGCGCCGCGCCGGGCCAGATGCTCGCCGTCACGTTCACCAACAAGGCCGCGCGCGAGATGAGCGAGCGTATCGGCCACCTGATGGGCCGCCCCACCGACGGCATGTGGCTCGGCACCTTCCACGCCATCGGCGCGCGCATCCTGCGCCGCCACGCAGAGCTGGTGGGCCTGAAGAGCAACTTCACGATCATCGATACCGACGACCAGCTGCGCCTGATGAAGCAGATCATCGAGGCCGCCGGCATCGACGAGAAGCGCTGGCCGGCACGGATGCTGACCACGATCATCGCGCGCTGGAAGGACAAGGGCTGGACGCCCGAGCAGGTGCCCACCGCCGAGATCGGCGACTTCGGCCACGGCAAGGCGCTGGACCTCTACCGCGACTACCAGGCGCGCCTGGGCGAGCTCAACGCGGCGGACTTCGGCGACCTGCTGCTGCTCAACCTGAAGCTCTTCATGAAACACCCGGACGTGCTGGCGGACTACCACCGGCGCTTCCGCTACATCCTGGTCGACGAGTATCAGGACACCAACGTCTCCCAGTACCTGTGGCTGCGGCTGCTGGCCCAGGGTTCGAAGAACATCTGCTGCGTGGGCGACGACGACCAGTCGATCTACGGCTGGCGCGGCGCCGAGGTGGGCAACATCCTGCGCTTCGAGGAGGATTTCCCCGGCGCCAAGGTCATCCGCCTGGAACGCAACTATCGCTCCACGCCCAACATCCTGGGCGCGGCATCGGGCCTGATCGCGCACAACCAGGGGCGCCTGGGCAAGACCCTGTGGACCGAGGCCAAGGACGACGAGCCCGGCGATCCTGTGAAGATCCAGGGCGTGTGGGACGAGGCCGAGGAGGCGCGCACGGTCGGCGAGCACATCGAGGACCTGCAGCGCAAGGGCGACAGGCTCGATCACATGGCGATCCTGGTGCGCGCCGGTTACCAGACCCGCGCCTTCGAGGAGCGGCTCATCACCATCGGCGTGCCCTATCGCGTCATCGGCGGCCTGCGTTTCTACGAACGCCAGGAGATCCGCGACGCCATGGCCTACTTCCGCCTGATCCGCCAGGGCGACGACGATCTGGCCTTCCAGCGCGTCGTCAACACGCCCAAGCGCGGCCTGGGCGACAAGTCGCTGCAGCAGCTCTACACCATCGCGCGCGGCCGCGGGCAGTCCCTGCTCTCGGCGTCCGAGGAAATCGTCACGACCGACGAACTGCCGCCCCAGCGCCGCGCCGGCCTGCGCGAGTTCGTTGAATCGATCCACCGCTGGCGCGCCGAGGCGAGCCGCCTGCCGCCCTCGGAACTGGCCGAGATCGTGCTCGACGAGAGCGGTTACACCGGCATGTGGATGGCCGACAAATCCGTGCAGGCGCCCGGCCGCCTGGAGAACCTGAAGGAACTCGTGCGCGCCATGGCCGAGTTCGAGAGCCTGGACGAGTTCCTCGACCACGTCAGCCTGGTCATGGACATCGACAACAACAGCGCCGACGACATGGTCAACGTCATGACGCTGCACGCCGCCAAGGGCCTGGAGTTCGACACCGTGTTCCTGCCCGGCTGGGAGGAAGGCATCTTCCCCAACCAGATGGCGATCGACGAGAACGGCTACAAAGGCCTGGAGGAGGAACGCCGCCTCGGCTACGTCGGCCTGACGCGGGCAAGGAAGCGCGCCTTCGTGCTCTACGCCGCCAACCGCACGGTCCACGGCCAGTGGCAGAACAACATCCCCAGCCGCTTCATCGACGAACTGCCCGACGCGCATGTCGAACGCGGCGAGGCGGCGGGTTACGGCTTCGTCCAGGACCAGGAGAGCCTGTGGCAGATCGCCATGAAACGCCCGGCCTACGGCAACCGCCAGAGCAACTACCACCGGGTGATCGAGGCGAGGAGCCAGCGCTTCGGCGACGGCCAGGAGGTCTATGTGCCGGTCGGGCGCGGCCAGGGCGTGCCCGAGGTCGGCAGCCGGGTCTTCCACGAGAAGTTCGGCTATGGCCAGGTCAAGGGCAGCGACGGCGCCAAGCTCGACATCGCCTTCGACAAGGCCGGGCGCAAGAAGGTGCTCGCCGATTTCGTGAAGCCGGCCTAAAGCACAGCCCTTACCCAACGTCTTCGCCGTCCCCCGGTTGTCTGGGTGACGACAACCCCGAGAGCGGAAGCCCCGACATGAGCGAGAAGAACGACGGCATCTGGGAAGTGAGCCTGACGCTCGACGCCAGGGCCGTGCCCATCGTCGATGCCGCCTTCGAGGAGGCGGGCGCCCTTTCCGTGGCGAGCTTCGAGATCGAGGAGGGCGGCGCCTGGACCATGACCGCGCTGTTCGAGGGCCAGCCCAGCATCGAGACGCTGTCGGCAAGCCTCGCCCAGACCCTGGGCGGCACCAGCCCCGCCCTCTCGCTCGCCGCGGTCGAGGACAAGGACTGGATCGCCGAAACCGTGCGCGCCTTCCCGCCCCTGCCCATCGGCCCGTTCTGGGTCCACGGCGGCCATGTCGGCGCGCCCGACGACAGCCGAATCCCGCTGCTGATCGACGCCGGCATCGCCTTCGGCTCGGGCGAACACGCCACCACGGAAGGCTGCCTGCTCGCGCTCGCCCGGCTGGGCGAGGAAGGCAAGGCGCCGACCCGCGCTCTCGACATGGGTTGCGGTTCCGGCATTCTCGCCATCGCCGCGGTCAAGCTCTACGACTGCACCGTGCTGGCGGTCGACATCGACGAGGCCTCGGTGGAGTTCGCCCGCGAGGCCGCCATCGGCAACGGCTGCGCCGCGCGTATCGTGCTGGAGGCCGGCGACGGTTACGCCGCCTCCCAGGTCGCCCGCCGCGCGCCCTTCGACCTGGTGATGGCCAACATCCTCGCCAACCCGCTGATCGCCATGGCGGGCGACCTCGCCCGCGTGCTCGCGCCCGGCGGCACGGCGATCCTTTCGGGCCTGCTGGTCGAACAGGCCCCTGCCGTGATCGCCGCCCATGAGGCCGCGGGCCTGAAGCTTGTGCGTCAGGACGACCTGCGCGGCTGGACCGCGCTGGTGATGACCAAACCGGCCTGAGGCAGACTCAGGCGGGAAACGGCACCCAGACGACCTCCGTCTCCACGGTGCCGTCGTCCATCAGCGCCAGTCGCCGGTAGGCCGGCGGTTCGTCGGTGCGGGTGAAGCCCATTTCCGGGCGTGCGTCGAACTGCACGCAGGTCGAGGGCGTACCCAGACGGCGCACGCCGCCCCGCATGCTGTCGTGGACGTGGTGGTTGTGCCCCCAGACCATGGCGCGGACCCTGGCATGGCGGTCGATCACCCCGAACAGATCCTGCGCGTCCAGCAACCCGACATCGTCGAGCGGGCTGCCGATGGGTGCGGGCGGGTGGTGCAGCGCGATCAGGACATGGGCCTCATCCGCCTGGCCAAGCTCGGCATCCAGCGCGGCGAGTTTCTCATCGCCGAGATGGCCATGGACCTCCCCCGGTACGAGCGTGTCGAGCAGCAGGATGCGCCAGTCGCCCACGGCGACGTTTGGGCCGATATGGATGTTGCCGCCCGCCAGATGCTCCGCCATGACGGCGGGATCGTCATGGTTGCCGGGAATGGCGTGGACGGGAGCAGGCAGACGCTGCAGCAGGGGCGCCAGGCGGCCGTAGGCCGCGGGGCTGGCGTCATCGACCAGATCGCCGGTCGCCAGCACCAGATCGGGCGCGGGACCTGACGTGACGGCATCGACCACGGCAGAAAGCTTGGCGAAGTTGCCGCGCCGCGACGGGCGCGAGCCGGTCTTGGCGCGGATGTGCATGTCGGTGATCTGGACGAGGTGGACGGGTGGCATGGCAACTTCCGGCAGGACCACGCCATCCTACACCCTTGCGACGCCCATGATGACCGGCGAAGCCGTGGAGCCATGGTCCGAGCCGCCCGGATCGCTGCTGACACCCGGCCGGAAAGATGCGCATGCTATGGCCTCCGGACCGATGGGGACGATCATGGCCGCAGACGGACAGGGCAACACCCGCAACGAAACCGCTGCACTGGGCCGCATGCCGTTCGGCAGCCCGGTGCCCGACGTGCTGGCAGCCATAGCGCGCGACGGCGGTGTCGTGCTCACCGGAGCGCTGAGCCGAGAGCAGGTCGATGCGGTCAACGCCGAACTCGACGTCGTGATGGGGGCGACCGACGGCAGCTTCGGTACCGCCGAGGACAACTACCTCGCAAAGTTCATGGGCAGCAGGACCAAGCGCCTGCAGCACTGCATCAAGCACAGCCGGACCTATCGCGAGGCCTACCTCGCCAATGACGTGCTCGCGGGCTACGTCGCCGCCATGCTCGACGGCGGCATCGGCAACCAGATGCTGTTTGCGACCCACGCCATCGAGATTCACCCCGGCGAGATCGCCCAGGATCTGCACCGCGACGGCCGCGGCTTTCTCAAGCGTCTCGGCCTCGAGCGTCCAGGCGCCGTCGAGGTGGTGATGAATACCCTGCTTGCGCTGACCGACATCACCGAGGAGATGGGTGCCACCCGGGTCATTCCCGGCAGCCACCTTTGGGAGGACTACGACGACTTCGGTTCGCAGGAGCAGACCGTGCCTGCGCTGCTGTCGGCAGGCGACATCCTGCTCATCAACTGCCGTGTCCTGCATGGCGGCGGGGCCAACGTCACCGCGAACCGTGCGCGCCGTCTGATCGCGACCTCCTGGTGCATGAATTTCCTGATGTCCGAGGAGGCGTGGCCCTTCGCGTTGTCGGTGGAGGAGGTCCGCACATGGCCGCCCGTTCTGCAGAGCTGGGTCGGCTTCCGTTCCGTCAGCTACCGTGGCGAGAGCCCCGGCTTCCTCTGGCGCGTCGACAACAGGCCGCTGGAGGACGTCCTTGCAATGGCGGGGTCGGATGCACCCTCCGGCACGGCCACGGCAACGCGGCAGTAGCCTGCATTGCCCTGGCGCGCCGCCGCCCGCTAAGGTGCCCGCAGACAGGCGGGAATCACCATGAGCGGCAACCACCACGGCAACCAGCAAGGCTCCTACCCGGGCGACGCAGCCCTTGCGCGTCTGCTGGCGCGTGCGCGTGCTGGCATGTCGGCAGCGGCGGTGAAGGATCTCGTTTCCGGCGTGCTCGCCGCACCCGAGGGTTTCGATACCGAAGGCTGGATCGCCCTGGTCGTGCCCGACGCCGAGCCCGAAATCGCCGCCGCCCTGAAGGGCCTGAAGGAAACCATGGCCGCGCGGGTCAACGACGGGCTGGAGGCGGGTCCGCCGGCCCCGGCGTGGCGGCTGAAGGCGCTGCGCGCCGAACTGGCGCGGCGCGGCCTCGACGGCTTCATCGTGCCCCGCGCCGACGAGCACCAGGGCGAATATGTGCCGCGCAACGGCGACCGGCTGCGCTGGCTGACGGGGTTCTCGGGCAGCGCGGGCCTTGCCATCGCGCTGACCGACAAGGCCGCGATCTTCGTCGACGGGCGCTACACCCTGCAGGTCGAGGACCAGGTGCGCTCCGACGACTGGGAGCGCCATCATGTCACCGAGAGCCCGCCCACGGCCTGGATCACCGCCAACCTGAAGGGCAGGCGCCTCGCTTACGATCCCTGGCTGCACACGCCCGCCGGCGTGCGGCGGCTGGAGGCGGCCTGCGCCAAGGCGGGCGGCGAGCTGGTGCCGGTGGAGCCCAATCCGCTCGATACCGTGTGGACCAACCGTTCGCCCGCACCGCTGGCGCCGGTGATCCCCCAGGCCATGGAACAGGCCGGTCGCGCGGCGCAGGACAAAATCGCCGAGGTCTGCGCCCTGCTCGCCGCCGACGGCCAGGCGGCCGCCGCGCTCTCCGATCCGGCCTCGCTTGCCTGGCTGCTCAACATCCGCGGCGGCGACGTGCCCAACACGCCGCTGGCGCTGGCCTTCGCCATCGTCGAGGCGGACGGGCGTGTCGGCGTCTACGGCGACCGGCGCAAGTTCGGACCGGCCGTGGAGGGCCACCTGCCCGAGAACGTCACCGTGATGCCGCGCGAGGCGCTGGCGCACGCGCTGGCGCGTGTGGCGGCAGGCGGCGCGGCGGTGCGCATCGATGCCGATACGACGCCCCAGTGGTTTGCCGCGCGCATCGAGGAGGCCGGCGGCACGGCGGTGGAGGCACAGGACCCCTGCGCCCTGCCCAAGGCCGCCAAGAACGCCGTGGAGATTTCCGGCACGCGCGCCGCCCATGTCCGCGACGGCGCGGCGCTGACGACCTTCCTGGCCTGGCTCGACAGCGCGACGCGGCCGGGCAGCAACATGGAGATCGACGAACTGGCCGCCTCCGACAAGCTGGAGGCCTGCCGGCGCGCCGTGCCGGGCTATCGGGGCGGCAGCTTCGACACCATCTCCGGCGCCGGGCCCAACGGCGCGGTGGTGCACTACCACGCCACGGCGCGGACCAACCGGCGGCTGGAGGCGGGCAGCCTCTATCTGGTGGATTCCGGCGGCCAGTACGCCGACGGCACCACGGATGTCACGCGCACGATCAGCATCGGCGAGCCCGACGAGGACCAGCGCACCCACTTCACCGCCGTGCTGAAGGGCCATATCGCGCTCGCCACCGCGCGTTTTCCCCGCGGCACCACGGGCAGCCAGCTCGACGCCCTGGCGCGCGCACCGCTGTGGGCGATCGGCGCAGACTTCGACCACGGCACCGGCCATGGCGTGGGCAGTTATCTCGGCGTGCACGAGGGTCCGCAGCGCATCTCCAAGATCGGCAACCCCACGGCCCTGCAGCCCGGCATGATCGTCTCCAACGAACCCGGCTACTACCGCACGGGCGCCTGGGGCATCCGCATCGAGAACCTCGTCGTCGTGGTGGAGGACGAGGCCCCCAGCGAGCGGCCCATGCTGCGCTTTTCGACCATCACCAAGGCGCCCATCGACCGACGCCTGATCGCAGCCGACCAGCTGAGCGCGGCCGAAGCCGCCTGGCTCGACGCCTACCATGCCGACGTGCGCGAGACCCTGATGCCGCTGGTCGACGGCGAGACCGCGAAGTGGCTGGAGCAGGCAACCCGGCCGATTGCCGAGGGCGTGTGAGGGACCGCCTCATGGCGAGGGCGGTATCGTGAAACACGCCGGGTCCGAGGCGCTCGATACGCTGGCGCCGCTGGTGGCGGCGATACGGGCGCTGCCGGGGCTGAAGGAAAAGGGCCGCGGGGTGTTCTACCGGAAGAGTCGCGCCTTCCTGCATTTCCACGAGGATCCCGCGGGCCTCTTCTGCGATGTCCGGCTGGAAGCGGGCGCCGACTTCACGCGCCGCAGGGTCTCCACGCCGGCCGAACGCGAGGCGCTGCTGGCCGAGGTGAAGGCCGCGCTCGACGGGGACGCCTCCACCCGCCGATAATCCCCGCCAACGCCGTTTCCAGTTTCGAGGGGAGAACACCATGACCAGCCCGCTGCTTGCCACGCCCGCCGGAAAGACCCGCGCCAGGGCGCTGGGCATCCCGTTTCAGGGCGCGCCGGGGAAGAACAACGCCATCACCGACGTCGCCGGCGTCGAGGTCGGCTACTGCACGCTGATCGAGGGCGACGGGCCGCTCAAGGTCGGCAAGGGGCCGGTACGCACCGGCGTCACCGCCATCATCCCGCGCGGCAAGGCCAATGCGGGCGGCGCGGTGTGGGCGGGGCAGACCTCGCTCAACGGCAATGGCGAGCTTTCGGGCAGCTGGTGGGTGGAGGAAGTCGGCCACTGCGACGGCCCGATCACCATCACCAACACCCATTCCTGTGGCGTGGCGCGCGATGCCACCATCGAATGGCTCTATGCCAACACGGAGAAGTACGGCGATGGGCCAAGCTGGGGCCTGCCCGTGGCGGGCGAGACCTATGACGGCTGGCTCAACGACATCAACGGCTTCCATGTGAAGAAGGAGCACGTCTTCGAGGCGATCTCCTCGGCCAAATCCGGCCCCATCGAGGAAGGCAGCGTCGGCGGCGGCACGGGCATGATGCTCTACGGCCACAAGGGCGGTTCGGGCACGGCCAGCCGCGTTTTCGACTACGAGGGCCGTCCGATCACCGTGGGCGCCTTCGTGCAGGCGAACTTCGGCCTCAGAAGCCAGCTCACCATCGCCGGCATTCCCATGGCCGAGCATCTGCCCGGCACCGATCCCTACAACACCGATACCGGCTCCATCATTGCCCTGGTCGCGACCAACGCCCCGCTCGTCTCCCATCAGCTCAAGCGCCTGGCGCGGCGCATCAGCCTGGGCGTGGGCCGCGGCGGCTCGATCAGCGGTCATGGTTCGGGCGACATCTTCATGGCCTTCACCACGGCCAACGAGGAGTCGCTAGCGAGCCACGCGCCCGTCGTGCCCCTGGAGATCATGCCCGATCACCGCATGGATCCGCTCTTCGAAGCGGTGATCCAGGCGGTCGACGAGGCGATCATGAACGTGCTGGCGGTCAGCGAACCCATGACCGGCATCGACGGCCACCACGCCGAGGCCCTCGACCGCGAGAAGCTGGTCGCCACGCTGAAGAAGTTCGGGCGCTGGGTGGAGCCCAAGGGTTAGGGGATGGCGGTTGGCAAAGCGGAGGCACTCCTCTGCGATCGCCCACTCACCTCACGGTCACAGCATGGACCCTCCGGTCAAGCCGGAGGGTGACAGGGGTTTGCGGGACGATACGTTCCACCTCCCACCAGGTGTCATGGTCCGGCTTGACCGGACCATCCATGCTGTAACCTGAGTCCAGGCGCCACAGTCTGGGAGGCACCGTGATCTACACGGTCTACATCCTTGCCAGCCAGAAACGCGGAACCCTCTACATCGGCGTCACCAACGACATCGCGCGGCGCGGCTTCGAACACCGCGAAGGCGAAGGCGAGAGCTTCACGAGGCGGTACACCGTGAAGCGGCTGGTTTACATGGAGGTATTCGACAACATCAGCGACGCCATAGCCCGGGAGAAACGGCTGAAGGCGTGGAACCGGGACTGGAAGATCGCGCTGATCGAGAAGGACAATCCCGATTGGGATGACCTTTTCCTTCGGTTGAACGTGTAGGCGTTCGACAGCGCGGGCCTGTGGAGGGGTCACAGCATGGACCCTCCGGTCAAGCCGGAGGGTGACAGGGATTAAGGTGTGGTGAGGGCTGCGGCC
>CALLQH010000115.1 GCA_938014945.1 uncultured bacterium
GGCGAATTCTGCGCTGCGATCCTGAAGCCCTATGTCCGCCCGGAAATCTTCTGGACCGTGAAGCACCACGAGATGTTTCAGGGTTATCACTTCTTCCATCACCTGGGCGGTGACCGGAACGCCCGCGATGCGGTTGCCGATCATCCCTATGCCGAAACCTGCCGGCGCTTCTGCGACGAATGGGACCAGACGGCGTTCGATCCCGACTACGACACCATGCCGCTGGAAGCCTTCATGCCCAGTCTGCAGCGCGTCTTCGAGAAGCCGATCCGCCAGGTCTACGACCGCGTTCAGGAGAACTAGGGGCGGAGGCTACCAGGCCGCCTCGGGCGGCCGGGTTTCCTCCACGGAGGGGCGCCGGCGCATCGCCGTTGCCCAGGCCGAAAGGCGGGGGTGGTTTGCCACCGCTTCCCTTCCCGGTGCGGTCGCCATGAAGTAGGCCAGCATCGGCGCTGCGTGCAGATCAGCCAGCGAGATCTCATCGCCGTTCAGCACGAGGCCTTCGCCCGCCAGCCGCTCCAGTTCGCAAAGCACGATTTCGGAGCGTTCCAGGGCGCACGCCACGGCCTGCGGGTCCGGGTTGTCTGGAGCGCCGTCGCCCGAGAGCGGCACATAAACCTCCCAGACCATCGGCCGGTAACCATAGGAATCGAGCAGGCCGATGACCTGGGCGACGCGTGCGCGGGCCTTGGCGGCGCCGGGCAGCAGCGAAGGCCCTTCAAAAGCGTCATCGACATAACGGCAGATGGCCGAGGTTTCGTAGAGCATGAAGCCGTCGTGTTCGAACACGGGAATCTTGCCGAAGGGATGACGCGCCATGTGTCCGGCGCCGGGGCCACCTTCGGCGAAGATGTCGACTTCCCGCAGTTCGCAGGCGACGCCCTTTTCGGCGAGCGCCAGGCGCGCGATGCGGACATAGACGCTGTAGGCCGCGCCATGAAGGATCACGCTCACGGCAGCGCCTTCAGGGCGGCCGTCACCCGCTCGAAGAGCTCATCCCAGTCGCCTTCCTTCTTCTGGCGGAAGAGCCGGGCGCTGGGATACCAGGGCGAATCCTCGCGCTCGGTCAACCAGCGCCAGTCCGACGTCTTCGACAGCAGGATCCACACCGGCTTGCCCATGGCGCCGGCCAGATGGGCGACGGCGGTGTCGCAGGCAATGACCAGGTCGAGCGCGGAGATGAGCGCGGCGGTGTCTTCCAGCGTGTTCATGCGCCGCTGCATGTCGGAGACCATGCCGGAGACCCCGCTTGCCGCGGCCTCCTCGATCCGCGCACCCTTCTGCAGGCTGATGAGCGCGACCCTGGGCACATCAAGAAGCTCCAGGAACTTCTCGAAGGGAATGGACCGGCGCCTGTCCTCGGCGTGTTTGGGATTGCCGGCCCAGACGATGCCGACCTTGCGCAGGTTCTGGAGAGGGGAAAACAGCGCACGGGCGCTCTCCTGTGCGGCATGGTTCGGCATGACATAGGAAGCCGGTGCGGGGATCGTCTCCAGCGTCGTGCCGAAGATGCGCGGCAGGGAAAGCAGGCCGATGGCGGCCTCGAAGGGCGGGGGGGCGTCGCCGCGCAGGATGACCTCGTCGACGCCGGCGACCTGGCGCATGAGGGAATCCGAACCCTTGTGGGTGCGCAGCACCAGACGGCCGCAACGCTTCCGGGCCATGGCGGCGTAGCGGATGAAGTTGATCGTGTCGCCCAGGCCCTGTTCCACGGAGACCAGCAGGGTGCCCTTGATCGGCCTGCCGTCCCAGCGCTTCTCCGGCCAGGGTTCGGAGATCGAACTCTTGTGACCCCAGCGGGCTTCATAGGCCTGCCAGCCGCGCTCGAACTGGCCGTCGGTCAGCAGGGCCAGCGCCAGGGTCAGTTCGGCGTCGCCGTCCGGGTCTTCGAGGGCCACCGCCCTGTCGAGCGCTGCAGCAGCTTCGCCGGGACGCATGGCCTTCAGCAGGCAGTAGCCCTGCCGGAAGGCATACTTGGCGTTGTCCGGGGCCAGGGCGCAGGCCCGCGCCATGGCTTCCGCACCTTCATCGAAGCGGTCCATGTCGCGCAGGGTGATGCCGATGTTGCTCCACTGTACGGCCGTATCGGGCAACCGCTCCAGGGCGCGGCGGAAGGCGGCCAGTGCCGCGGGGTAGCGCTCCTGTTTGTGCAACAGCACGCCGAGCTGGCGATAGACCGCGCCCTGCAGGGGCGCCTGCCGGATCGTCAGGTTGAGCTTGGCGATGGCGTCGTCCAGGCGGCCGGCCTTTTCGTCGACCAGGGCGGCCTTGAAGGTGTCCTGCCAGTTGATGGCGGTCCGGGCCATGGCGGTCAGGCTCCCTCGGCGGCGTGGCGGTCGGCGACCTCGCGCAGGGCGCTCACCACCTCGCGAAAGACGCCGTCCCAGCGCTTGGGCTCGCGTTGCCGGAACAGGCGCATGGTCGGATACCAGGGGCTGTCGGAGCGCTCCAGCAGCCAGCGCCAGTCCGGCGAGAAGGGCAGCAGAACCCAGACCGGCTTGGCGATGGCGCCGGCAAGGTGCGCGACCGAACTGTCGCACATGATGACGAGGTCGAGCTCGGCGGCGAAGGCGGCGGTATCGGCGAAGTCGTTGATCGCCGGATCGAGGTTCGAGACCAGCGCGCCGCAGCCGCTTGCCCCCAGTTCGGCGACACGTTCGCCCTTCTGCAGGCTGACCAGCGCCAGGTTCGGCACGCGCAGCAGTTCCAGGAAATGCTCGAACGAGAGGGAACGGTTGGCGTCGTTGCGGTGGCCGGGGCTGCCGCCCCAGACGATGCCGACCTTCAGCCGCCTGCCGAGCGGCGCCAGAAGCTGGTGCGCGCGCTGCCGGCGGGCCGGGTCGACGGGCAGATAAGGCACCTCGGCCGGAATGGTTTCCAGCGTCGTCTTCAGCACACGCGGCAGGGAGAGCAGCGGCATGAAGGCATCGAAGGGGGGCAGGCGGTTGCCGCGCACGATGACCTCGTCGACGCCCTCGACGTCCCTGAAGAGGGTCTCCAGACCCTCGCGGCATTCCAGCACGACACGACCGACCAGGGGCCGCACGATGGCGGCATAACGCACGAACTGGATGGCATCGCCATACCCCTGTTCGGTCGACAGAAGCAGGGTTCCGTCCATGGGCTTGCCGTCCCACTGGCGATCGGCAAAACGCAGGTCCGGCGTGTAGTTCAGCACCCAGCGGGTCTCGTAGGCGGGCCAGCCGTTGGCGAAGTCGCCCTTGACCAGATAGGCCAGCGCCATGTCCCAGCCGATGTCGGGCAGGTCCGGATTCAGCTTGGCCGCGCGCTTGAAGATCTCGATGGATTCGTCGATCAGGCCGGCATCCTTCAGCGTGATGCCGAAGTTGTAGACCATGCCGGGATCGCTGGGGTTGGACTCCATGGCGCGGCGGAACATGTCGAGGGATTCGGCGTGACGACCGGCGTCCTTCAGCGCATTGCCGAAGTTGCTGAGTGTCTGGACGTTCTTGGGGTCGCGCTCCAGGGCGCGGCGGTAGCAGGCGATCGCCTGGTCCAGCTTGCCGATCTTGCGCAGCGAAACGCCGAGATTGTTGAGGGCGGAGATGTAACCCGGCGCAATGTTGAGCACCTTGTTGTAGCGCTCGATGGCCAGTTCGACCTTGCCGTCGTTCTGCGCCTGCACGGCTTCGGCAAACAGGGCCTTGGCGCGCCTGGTCGCTTCCTCGCGCGGGTTGGGTTTGGTCGGCTCCTTGGCCACGATGCGCCCTTTCCTGGCTCCGCCGGCCGGCGGAGCGGCAAGATAGCGGGGCGGCGACCCCCGCTCAACCGCGCCCGAGGGCGCGATCTTCCTCACGGATGCGCCAGGTCAGCACGGCCGCGTTGAGCACGGTGAAGACCAGCGCGATCCAGACGGCGCCGAAGACCATGGGCAGGGCGATCAGTTCGATCACGACCACGGCGTAGTTGGGATGGCGCATCCAGCGGTAGGGGCCGCGTGCCACCAGCGGCGCATCGGGCATGACGATGATCCGTGTTGTCCAGCGCGACCCGAGGCTGGCCAGCACCCAGAAACGGGCGACCTGCATCAGCACCAGCAGCGCCAGCCAGAAAAAATCAGGCGGTGTATTGGTGGGCACGAAGACCACCATGGACGCCAGCCATGCCGCATGCAGAACGACAATGACCGGGTAGTGTCCCGGCGCGTGTTCCCGTCCGCCCTGGGCGAGCAGGCGGGCGGTGTTGCGCCGGGCGATGACCAGTTCGATCAAGCGCTGCAGCGCGATCGCGACGACGATGCCCCAGAGCCACATCGTTCAGGGTTCCAGGGTGAGGAAGGCGGCGGTGAAGCCCGGACCCAGGGAAGAGAGCAGCCAATGGCCCGGGGGCTCCTGCGCCAGGGCGCGCTCCAGCACGAAGAGGATCGTGGCGGCCGACATGTTGCCGTGGCTGCGCAGGATCTCCCGCGCATGGCCCATGGCGCCGGGCGCCATGGCGAAGATCTCCTCTAGGGCGGCGATCACCTTGGCGCCGCCGGGATGGCAGAGGATGGCGTCGAAACGGTCGAGAGAAAGATCGTTGTGCGCCAGGAAGCCGTCGCAGGCGGCGCGGTAGTCGTTGCGCACGATCGTCGGGATGTCGCGCGAAAAGAGCACGCCGAAGCCATCGTCGCAGACCTGCCAGCCCATGACATCCAGCGTGTGCTTCCAGGTGTGTTCGCCCGAAGCCATCAGCGCCGGCCCGCCTTCGGGTGAGCAGCTGACAAGCGCCGCGGCGGCGCCGTCGCCGAACAGGGCGGTGGCGACGAAGTTGCTCTTGCCCCGGTCGTCGTGGCGGAAGGTGAGACCGCAGAGCTCGACACAGAGATAGAGCACCTTCGCGCCGGGACGCGAGCGGGCCATGTCCGCGGCACGCGACAGGCCGACCACGCCGCCGGCGCAGCCCAGGCCGAAGACCGGCAGGCGCTGGGTGTCGCGGCGGAAGGGGCGGGCCTCCATGACCAGGGCATCAAGGCTCGGCGTGGCGATGCCCGAGGTCGAGACGGCGACGATGGCGTCGATATCCTCATGGGCAAGGCCCGCCTTCGCCAGGCAGGCATCGGCAGCCTGGGCGAGCAGATCGGTCGCATGGCGCAGGAACAGGTCGTTGCGCTCGGCAAAGCCGTGGTCGTGGAGATACCAGTCCAGCGGCACGCAGGAGCGCCGCGATTCGATGCCAGCATTGGCGTAGATCGGGAGCAGGCGGTCGATGTCGGCAAAGGCGTCGCCGAACAGCTGCTGGCCCGCCGCCATGACCTCGCGCTGGTGCAGGACGTGTTCGGGCACGGCAGTCGCCAGGGCCAGCAGACGGGGAGGGTACTCAGACATTGACGTCCCGATAGTGGCTGCTGGGGGTGCCGGAAACGCGCTGGCGCATCCAGGCGACATCGTGGGTACGTTCGCCGAAACGGTTCGGGTCATAGGGTGCGGGGTCGAAGCGTGGTGCGGCGCCGGTCGCAAGATCGGCCATCATCTGGCCGGCAAGGCCGGAATAACTGACGCCGCCGGAATTGAAGGCGGAGGCGACCAGCAGGCCGTCGATGCCTGCCACGGTGCCCATCAGCGGTTTGCCATCCGGCGTGAAGGTCTCCGGGCCGTTGACGAAGCGGTGAATGGGCGCGGTCTTCAGGCAGGGAAACAGCTCCGCCGCCCGTTCGGCATAGGGGCCGAACTGGTCCCAGTTCTCCGGCAGCAGGGAAAAGGCAAAGTCGTCGGGCGGCGCGCCGTTCTCCAGGGTGACGGCGTCCTCGTCGAAGGCGCCGAAAAGCAGGCCGCCGACCTCCTCCCGGCCATAAAGCGAATCATCGGCCGAAACGAAGGACGGCGTCTCGCGCGGCAGGGCGGGAGCGGTGCGGGCGATGACATAGAAATGCTCGCAACCCCATTGCCCCAGGGCGATGCCCAGCGGTTCCAGGATGCGCCGCGACCACAGACCGCCGCAGACGATCACGAGATCGGCCTTCAGCGTGCCCTCCGCGGTTTCCACGCCGCTGACCGCGCCGCCCTGTGTGACGAGCCCCGTCACGGGACGCTCCTCCAGGATCGTGACGCCACGGCGCCGCGCCGCGCGTGCATAGGCAGCCGTCAGGTCGGCCGGGTTGAGCCGCCCGACCTTGCCGTTGAGCCAGGCGCCGACGAGCGGAGTGGCATCGATCAGGGGGTTGTGCGCGGCAATCTCGCCGGGTGCCAGCATCGTTGAACCGAAGCCGCGCCGCGCGCCTTCCTCGGCCTGGCCCGCCAGCACCTCCAGGGTCGCCTGGGTGCGGGCCAGACACAGGCGGCCGGTCTGCAGCCAGCCGGTTTCCTGATCGGACTCCGCGGTGACGGTGGGGATGACCTCATCGAGCATGTAGAGGATGGGCAAGTCGTGCATGTCGATCGGGTTCCACAGGATATTGCCCGCAGAATGCCAGGTGGTGCCCGAACCCAGCCGGTCGCGCTCCACCAGCACGATCTCGCCCGCACCGGCGCGTGACAGGTGCCAGGCGACACTGGTGCCGATGACGCCGCCTCCCACGACAACGATGCGACGGGCCATCCTGTTCCTCGTTCGTGAAGCCTTGAGCAAGGACTCTGGCCGACCTCGGCGGTGAAGGCCAGCACCCATTGCCTGACCTGCCTTGCGGTCGCCCCATGGCGGGGTCATATAGGGCGCTGGCTGTGCCTGTGTGCCGGCCAGGGAGAGGGATCGGGCATGCAGGTGGGTGAACCCAGCGAAAAGCCGAAACGCAGCTTCTGGCTGCGGCTTCGCAATTACTTCATCACCGGCATCATCGTCGTCGCGCCGATCTCGCTGACGATCTATCTGATCTCGCTGATCATCAACCTGATCGACGACAAGATCCTTCCGCTCTTCCCGGACCGCTACAACCCGGAGACCTACCTGCCGTTCGCCGTGCCGGGCATCGGCGTGCTGATCTTCGTCTTCGTACTCACGCTCATCGGCTGGCTGACCACGGGCCTGATCGGGCGAACGGTGGTGCGGGTCGGCGAAAACCTGCTCGACCGCATGCCGATCGTGCGTTCGGTCTATTCGGCGCTGAAACAGATCTTCGAGACGGTGTTCAGCCACAATTCGCGGGCCTTCCGCGATGTCGTGCTGATCCCCTATCCGCGCGAGGGCTGCTGGGCCCTGGGCTTTGCCACCGGGACGACCAAGGGCGAGGTGCAGGACGTGATCCGCGACGAGGTGGTCAATGTCTTCCTGCCGACCACGCCCAATCCCACCTCCGGCTTCCTGCTCTTCCTGCCGAAGAAGGACGTCATCTTCCTGAAGATGACCGTGGAGCAGGGCATCAAGCTGGTCATCTCCGGCGGCGTGGTGACGCCAGAAGCCCTGGCCGACGCACAGCAGAATCCCCGCAACGGTGCCGCCCGTAAGCTGCCTGAAGCCGAGCAGCCGTAAGCGTGCGGTAATTCGCCTGGGTTATTCCCCTTTGCGACGGTCGCACCGCACCGGCAATGGCTGCCGGCCGGGGGCACGGCCGGGCAACGAGGGTTTCCGATGCAGCTTGCTCACATCCATCCGATGATCGTGCACTTCCCCATCGTGCTGATCATGACCGCCTTCCTGTTCGATGCTGCCCGCCTGGTGCGCGGCGCGCCGGCCGCAGAGGGGCGTTCGTTCGATACCGGCACGGTGCTGGCGGCGCTCGCCGGTCTGGCCGCCGTGGTTGCCTTCATCTTCGGCGATCTGGCCTATGACGTCGCGGTGGAGAAGGGCTTCACCGAGATGCAGCTCGAGGGGCACGAGGGCTGGGGCACCACCACGACCATCGTGCTTGCGGCCATCGCAGTCGTCCGTCTGGGGATGGCGATGCGCGGCATGAACAACGGGCCCAGGGGGCGTCTCTTCGCCGCCGCGACCACGGCCGCGGGCTCCGTGATGGTTCTCGTCACGGCGTATTTCGGCGGCCAGCTGGTCTACGAACTGGGCGTCAACGTGATGTGATCAGCCCGAACGCAGCAGGCGCACCGCGGCGTCCCGCTCGAACAGATAGAGCAGGATGCGCAGCGCCTTGCCGCGTTCGCCCTGCAGTTCCGGGTCACGGGCCAGGATCAGGCGGGCATCGTCGCGCACGGCGGCCAGAAGGTCTTCGTGCACGGCGATGTCGGCCATGCGGAACACCGGAAAGCCGGACTGGCGCGTGCCCAGCAGTTCACCGGCACCGCGCAGCTTCAGGTCCTCCTCGGCGATGACGAAGCCGTCCTCGCTCTCGCGCAGGATCTTGATGCGCGCACGGGCGGTTTCGCCCAGCGGATTGGCGTAGAGCAACAGGCAGGATGACGCCCGCGCACCGCGCCCGACCCGGCCGCGCAACTGGTGCAGCTGTGCCAGGCCAAAGCGCTCGGCATGTTCGATCACCATGATCGTTGCCTCGGGCACGTCGACGCCCACCTCGATCACCGTGGTGGCGACCAGCACGTCGATGTCGCCGGCGACGAAGCGCTCCATGACGGCATCGCGTTCCGGCGCCTTCAGGCGGCCGTGGACGAGGCCGACACGTTCGCCCAGCACCACCTGCAGGGCGGCGTAGCGGTCCTCCGCGGCGGCAAGGTCGGAGACTTCCGAGCCTTCCACCAGGGGACACAGCCAATAGACCCGGTCGCCCGCCTTGATCGCCCGGCGCACACCTTCCACCACCTCGTCCAGGCGCTCGAGCGGCATGGCGCGGGTGGCGATCGGCTTGCGTCCGGCTGGTTTCTCATCCAGCCGCGAGACATCCAGATCGCCAAAGGCGGTCATCTGCAGGGTTCGGGGAATGGGCGTGGCGGTCATCACCAGAACATGCACGCCGCGGCCCTTGTCGGTCAGGGCCAGACGCTGGTGGACGCCGAAGCGGTGCTGTTCGTCGATCACCACCAGGGCGAGATCGGCAAAGGCCACATCCTCCTGGAGCAGGGCGTGTGTGCCGACGACGATCCCGGCGCGCCCTTCGGCGATGGCTTCGAGCTTGGCCTTGCGCGCCTTGCCCTTGTCGCGTCCGGTGAGCAGGACCACCGGCACGCCCGCGGCCAGCGACATGCGCTCCAGGCTCGCGCCGTGCTGGCGGGCAAGCAGTTCGGTGGGCACCAGCAGGGCCGCCTGCCTGCCGGTCTCGTTGGCCGCCAGCATGGCCATCAGGGCGACCAGGGTCTTGCCGCTGCCGACATCGCCCTGCAGCAGGCGCAGCATGCGTTCGTCGCCGGAGATGTCCTTCAGGATTTCCGCCACGGCGCGCTTCTGGGCGCCGGTCATGGCAAAGGGCAGGGCGGCTTCCACCTTGGCCCGCAGGCGGCCATCGCCCACCACGGGACGCCCCTTGGCGCGCTTCTGGGACGCGCGTACCAGCGCTAGGGCAAGCTGGTTGGCGAGCAGTTCGTCGGCGGCCAGACGCATGCGGTGGGGCGAGCGGGGATCGATGTCGGCGCCGTCGCGCGGCGCGTGGGCGAGGTGGATCGCCTCCTCCCAGGCCGCCCAGCCGCGCTGCTGGCGCCAGGCGGCGTCGAGCCATTCCGGCAGCTTGGGCGTGCGGTCCAGCGCGCCCGCGATGGCCTTGGCCATGACCTTCGGCATCAGCCCCTCGGTCAGGGGATAGACGGGCTCGACCCGCACCAGGGTTTCAAGCTCCTCTGGTGTGACGACGTGATCGGGGTGCACCATCTGCAGGTCGTCGCCGAAGCGCTCCAGCTTGCCGCTCACCACGCGCACGCTGCCCTGGGGCAGGGTCTTGGTCAGCCAGTCCTCGCGGGCGTGGAAATAGACAAGCTGCAGGGTGCCGGTGCCGTCGCTGCACAGAATGCGATAGGGCTGGCGTTTGCTGTGGGGCTTCCTGTGTTCGTCCACCGTGACGGTGACCGTCACGATGCCCCCCGGCAGGGCCTCGGCGAGCCTGGGCGCATGGCGCCTGTCGATGATCCCGGTGGGCAGCAGCCACAGCAGGTCCGCGATCTTCGGTCCCGCGACCTTCTCCACGAGCTTGGCCAGCCGCGGCCCGATGCCGGGCAGGGCCGTGACGGGCGTGAAGATGGGGAACAGGATCTCGGGGCGCATGGTGGCGTCAGCATAAGCATTGGCCGGGCGGGTGACATCATCGCAACGAGGGGCTACATGAGGCGCCCGTTCAGGAACGCATCGGATCATGGCCGAAGCCGACGACCGCGACAGCCGCACCAAGCGCCTGCATTACCGCGCCTGGCGCCGCGGCACCCTTGAAATGGACCTGTTGCTGGGCCGTTTCGCGGACGCGCACCTGGATTCCATGGACGATGGCCAGCTTGCCCGCTTC
>CALLQH010000116.1 GCA_938014945.1 uncultured bacterium
GCCGCCACGGCCGCGCTCACCAGCCAGCCCTTCGGCGTCAACCTGATCACCATGCATCCCGAGCTTGAGGCGCTGATCGACGTCTGCGGCGATCATGGCGTGGGCCATATCGTGCTGGCCGGCGGCCTGCCGACGGTGAAGACCGTCAGCCACGCCAAGGCGCGCGGCGCCAGGGTGCTGGGTTTTGCCCCCGCACTGGCCTTCGCGCGCAAGCTGGTGCGGATGGGTGCGGACGCCGTCATCATCGAGGGCATGGAGGCCGGCGGTCACATCGGCCCGGTCTCGACCAGCGTGCTCGCCCAGGAGATCCTTCCCGTTCTGACCGAAGCGCCGGTGTTCGTGGCCGGCGGCATCGGGCGGGGCGATGCCATCGCGGCCTATCTGCGCATGGGCGCCTCGGGCGCCCAGCTCGGCACGCGGTTCGTCTGCGCCAGCGAGTCCATCGCCCACGACAACTTCAAGCAGGCTTTCATCCGCGCCAATGCGCGTGATGCCCAGCCCTCGGCCCAGCTCGATCCGCGCTTCCCGGTGATCCCGGTACGCGCGCTGGTCAACCAGGGCACGCGCCGCTTTGCCGACAAGCAACGCGATGTGATCGACCGCCACGATGCCGGCGAACTGGACCAGAAGGCGGCCCAGCTCGAGATCGAGCATTTCTGGGCGGGCGCCCTGCGCCGCGCGGTGATCGAGGGCGATGTCGAGAACGGCTCGGTCATGGCCGGTCAGAGCGTCGGCATGGTCGAGGCGATCGAGCCCACGGCGCAGATCATCAGCGAGATGGTTGCCCAGGCCGCAGCTGCGCTCGCCAGGGCCGACTGATGGTTCAATTGCCGCCTGTCGCGCGGCGGTGATACCTTTTCCACAAGGACGCCCGCACAAGATGGGCGCAGGGCGGCAGACGAGGACATGAGCCAGAAAAGCCCGGGTGAGGGCCCAGCCGACAGCACCGTGACGCCGTTCCGCGACATCAACGCCGATTCGGCCCAGCGCCGCATTGCCGACGATCTGCGCGCGGCCAGGATGGCGCGCGGCCTGGAGATTGCCGACGCGGCGCGCAGCCTGCGCATCCGTGCCGTGTATCTGGCGGCCCTCGAGGAGGGGCGCTTTGCCGACCTGCCCGGCCCCACCTATGTCGCCGGTTTCCTGCGGGCCTATGGCCGCTTTCTCGATCTCGACGGCGATGAACTGGTGCGCCGCTTCAAGGACGAAAGCGGCGGCGTGCTGGTGCACCAGCAGCTCAATTTCCCCGTGCCCGCGTCGGAGGCGCGCCATCCCACCGGCTTCATGATCGCCGCCGCGCTGATCGTCGCCCTGGCGGTCGGCGCCGGCTGGTACGTGCTGAAGGAGCGCAATATCGACCTGCTCGAGATGGTGCCCGAGGTGCCCGAGGAGATCGTCGAAGCCGCCGACAACGCAGAGGCTGCGACCACGGGGCAGGACGTGCTGGCGACGGAAGCCGAAAAGGCGCTGGCCGACGACCTCGCCGCCGATATCGAATCGCCGGAAGCTGCAGAAAACGCGGCCGCGTCGGAAGAGACCGCCCAGCCGGCAGCTGAAGGTGCCGAGACTGCCGGGACGGAGGAGCCAACCGTCGAGGATGCCGTTGCACCGGAGGTGCCCGCTGCCGCGGTGGAGGATGCCGACCTGGCTGATGCCGATGCCGGGATCGCTGATGCCGGATCCGGCGGCTCGGAGATCTCCAATGCGGAGGTCGCCGCGGTCGAGATGGTCGAGGCCCAGGCGGAAGCCGCCGAGGGCATCACGACGGATCAGGGCATCGGCCAGGATGCCGACATGGCCGCCAGTGAAGCCGAGATCATGGCCGAAAATGGCTATGTTCCCCGCGTCTATGGCCGCACCAACACCGATTCCCGGGTCGAGGTTCGCGCCGTGGCCGAAACCTGGATTCAGGTCGAGGGTCCGGGCAACGAGATCCTCCTGACCCGCGTTCTGCTGCCCGGCGACATCTACCGCGTGCCCAACCGCCCCGATGTCACCCTCGACACCGGCAATGCCGGCGGGCTGGAGGTGCGCGTCGACGGCGACCTGATCGCGCCCCTGGGCGAGCCCGGAATCGTGGTGCGCAACGTCTCCCTGGCGCCCGACGCACTGCTTTCGCGCTAGTTTTCGGCGGGCACCAGCCCCATTTGTGCCATGCCTTTCCCTTTACCCTGCGGTTCCCGTGGGCTATTGCTCCGCGGAACCCCGGACCGGCAGCCATGACCGCACAAGCCATTGATCGTCCGCCACGCCGCGTCAGCCGCAAGATCAAGGTCGGCAACGTGGAAGTGGGCGGCGACGCCCCGATCACCGTCCAGTCGATGACGAACACGCTGACCTCGGATGTCCATGCGACCTCCGAGCAGATCAGCCGTCTGGCCGTGGCCGGCGCCGATATCGTGCGCGTCTCCTGCCCGGACGAGGCCTCGACCGCCGCGTTCAAGTCGCTGGCCTATGAATCGCCGGTGCCGCTGGTTGCCGACATCCACTTCCACTACCGCCGCGGCATCGAGGCCGCGGTGGCCGGTGCCGCCTGCCTGCGCATCAACCCCGGCAACATCGGCTCGCCCGAGAGGGTGAAGGAGGTTGTCCAGGCGGCCAAGGACCACGGCTGTTCCATGCGCATCGGCGTCAATGCCGGCTCGCTGGAGAAGCACCTGCTGGAAAAGCATGGCGGTCCGACTGTACAGGCCATGGTCGACAGCGCGCTGTTCCATGCCCGCATCCTGGAAGACAACGACTTCTTCGACTTCAAGATCAGCGTGAAGGCCTCCAACGTGGCGCTCGCCGTGGGCGCCTACCGCGGCCTTGCCGCGGCCTGCGACTATCCCCTGCATCTGGGCATCACCGAGGCCGGCGGCATGATCGGCGGCACGGTGAAATCCGCCGTGGGCCTGGGCATGCTGCTCTGGGAGGGCATCGGCGATACCATCCGCGTCTCGCTCGCCACCGATCCGGTGGAGGAGGTGAAGGTCGGCTGGGAAATCCTGAAGTCGCTCGATCTGCGCAGCCGCGGCGTCAACATCATCGCCTGTCCGTCCTGCGCGCGTCAGCAGTTCAACGTGCCCCAGACCGTGGGCGAGCTGGAAAAGCGCCTGGCCCACATCGACGTGCCCATGACCGTCTCGATCATCGGTTGTGTCGTCAACGGCCCCGGCGAGGCCAAGCTCACCGATATCGGCCTCACCGGTGGCGGCAAGGGCGGTCTGAGGGCTGATGGCAGCGGCACCCATCTCGTCTATCTGGCCGGTCAGGCCGACCACAAGGTCGAGTCGGAAGACATCGTCGATCACATCGTCGAGCTCGTGGAACGCCGCGCCGCCGAACTGCGCGCCGCCGACACCGCCGCAGCCGCCGAATAACCCTCGGAGCACGGCCGTTGAGCAAGCTGCAACCCATTCGCGGTACGCGCGACCTCCTGCCGGAGGATTGCCGGGGCCACCGCCGCGTCGAGGACGCCTGCCGCGCCGTGGCGGAGCGTTACGGCTATGGCGAGATCCGCACGCCGATCCTGGAAGTCACCGGCGTCTTCTCGCGCAGCCTGGGCGATGCCACCGATGTCGTGACCAAGGAGATGTACAGCTTCACCGACCGCGGCGGTGAGGATGTCACCATGCGTCCGGAGAACACCGCCTCGGTGGCGCGTGCCGTGCTTTCCAACGGCCTGCTCAACGAGATGCCGCTGAAGCTGCACTACGCCGGGCCGATGTTCCGCTACGAGCGGCCCCAGAAGGGCCGCCAGCGCCAGTTCCACCAGATCGGCGTCGAGCTTTTCGGGGTGCCGGAGCCCGCGGGCGATGTCGAGATCATCGCCATCGCCGCCGATATCCTGGAGGAGCTTGGCCTGCTCGGCGATACGCGGCTGGAGCTCAACACCCTGGGCGACACGCCAAGCCGCGAAGCCTACCGCGACGCGCTGGTCGCCTTCCTGGAGCAGCACCGCGAGGCCCTGAGCGCCGACAGCAAGGACCGCCTCGTGCGCAATCCCATGCGCGTGCTCGATTCCAAGGACGAGGGCGACAAGGCGATCGTTGCCGATGCGCCCTCGATCTTCGACCACCTGACGCCCGAAGCCTCCACCTTCTTCGACGATGTGCGCCGTGGCCTCGATGCGCTGGGCATCGCCCACACCGTCAATCCGCGCATCGTGCGCGGCCTCGATTACTACTGCCACACTGCCTTCGAGTTCATCACGGAGCAGCTTGGCGCCCAGGGCACGGTGATCGGCGGCGGCCGCTACGACGGCCTGATGGAACAGATGGGCGGGCCTGCGCTGCCCGGCGTCGGCTGGGCCGGCGGCATCGAGCGTCTGGCCATGCTGGCGGGCGATCCCCCGCCCGCGCCGCGTCCCATCGCGCTTGTGCCCATCGGCGAGGCGGCGGAGCTGCGGGCCATGGGACTGGCGCACGACCTGCGCCGCGCCGGCCACACCATCGAGCTTGCCTACCGCGGCAACCTGAAGCGGCGCATGCAGCGCGCCAACAAGGTCAACGCCCGCATGGCCCTGATCCTTGGCGAGGACGAGCTGGCACGCGGCATTGTCGTGTTGCGCGATCTCGACAGCGGCGAGCAGACCGAACTCCCGATCGATGGCGTGAGCGAGAGTCTGCTGGCCCGGCGATAGCGCCGATGGCCGCCATCCATCACATCGCCGTCGGCGCCAACCACCGCTCGGCTCCCCTGGAACTGCGTGAACGGATGTTCATCGCCCGCGAGGAAACCGCGGCCTTCTATGATGCCATGCGTCATGCCGGTCTGGACGAGGCGTTGCTGCTCTCGACCTGCGACCGGGTCGAGGTGCACGCGGTCTGCGACGATCCCGAAGCGGCCGGCGCCCGCCTGCGCGAGCGTCTTGCCGCCCAGGCGGGCGAACGCGCCGCGGTGCTGGAACAGCGCGGCTACGGCCTGGTGGACGAAGCCGCCCTGCGCCAGCTCTTCGCCATCGCGTCTTCGCTCGACAGCCTCGTCGTCGGCGAGCCCCAGGTGCTGGGCCAGCTGAAGGAAAGCCATCGCCGCGCCGCGGAGGCCGGCATGATCGGTCCGGTGCTGGAGCGCCGCCTTCAGGCGGCCTATGGCGCGGCCAAGCGGGTGCGCAACGAAACGGCCATCGGCGAGCGCCCGGTCTCCATCGCCTCCTCGGCAGTCGAGGTGGCGCGCGAACTGCACGGCGATCTCTCCCGCGTCAGCGGCCTGATGCTGGGTGCGGGCGAGGGCGGCGAGCTGATCGCCGAACGCCTCAAGGCCAATCGTCTGGGCGATCTTGCCGTGGCGCACCGCAGCCCCGTCCTGGCGCGCGCCGTTGCGGAGCGCCTGGGCGCGCGGCTCTCGCCGCTCGACGATCTCGACGGCCTGCTCGCATCGGCCGACATCGTCGTGCTGGCGGTGGGTTCGGGCGCCGCGCTCAGCCGCGCTCAGGTGGAGAAGGCGCTGAAGGCGCGCCGCCGCCGTCCCATGCTGATCGTCGATGCCGGCGTGCCCGCCGACGCCGATCCGGCGATCCACAAGCTCGATGACGCCTTCCTCTACGGCCTCGACGATCTCGAGCGCATCGCCCTTTCGGGCCGCGCCCGCCGTGAGGGCGAGGCCGAGGC
>CALLQH010000117.1 GCA_938014945.1 uncultured bacterium
CGGCGCTCGATCGCCACGCCGGCCGTGGCCTCGCCGATGATGGTTTCGCCCTCGACGATGGCGGCGCGGCGCGCGGCGTAACACAGGCCGTTACGGTGCCAGGTGCGCGGCACGAGCTGGCGGCGGTTGAGCCGCTCGCCGGGCGGGGCGCAGAAGCTCAGGCGCCCGGCCTCGTCGCGCGCCAGACTCTTCTGGAAGGAATAGGAGGACGGCGTGGGAGAGACCGTGGTCGCGGTCTCGAAGGGGCCGCCGAGCAGGGCATCGAGGCAGGCGGTCACGTCCTCCTCGCGGCGCAGCGGGCTGGTGGGCTCGAGGTAGAGGCCCAGCTCGAAGCGGCGGCCGTGTTGCGCCTCGCAGGCAAGCCAGGCATGGCGCCAGACGCCGATCGCCTCGGCGCTGTCGTCGGAAAGCTCGGCCGGGCGCAGGAAGGGCGCCTCCAGGCCGGCGGCCACCGCGGCATCGCGGATTTCCGCGTCATCGGTGGAAACCAGCGCGGCATCGAGCCAGGCGAGCGAGGCGACGAAATCGGCGGCACGCGCGATCAGCGAACGCCCGGCGAGCGGGCGCAGGTTCTTGCGCGGCACGCCCTTGCTGCCGCCGCGCGCCGGGACCACGGCAAAGACCGGAAGGCCCTGCCACATCAGGCGGCGGCCTTGCTTGCCAGCACCGACCAGGTCATCGGGAAGCTCGTGTGTTTCCTCACGAGGTTGTCCGGGTACTTGCGGTCCATCTCCAGGAGCTCTGGCATGTGCTTGCCGTAGAACCACTCGGTCCAGGACTTGCGCTCCTCCTCGGGGATGTATTCCAGCGCCTGGGTCCAGCAGTAGGAGATGACCTCGAAGGGGCCACCCTGGTCGCGCACGCGCTCCACCGTCATGCCCGCCTCCGCGCACATCGTCTCCACCCCCGAAGGCGTGTAACGCACGAAGTCGTCGGGTTTCTGGTGCAGCTCGCGCACCAGCGGCTCGAAGACATAGAGGCGGCCACCGGGCTTCAGGATGCGGGCCATCTCGGCAAAGAAACCATGCTGGTCGCGGACGTGGTGCACCAGGTTGGGCACCAGCACGAGATCGGCGCTTGCGGCCTCCAGCCCGGTTGCCGCGGGCTGGCCGCGCCGGTCGTAGGGGCGGCGGATGCAGCGTGCGTCGTCGGTCATCCAGTCGTTGTAGGCGCCGCGCGTATCGGCCGATTCCGGGCTGCAGTCGACGCTGATGTAGGTGGCACGGGCGAAGAACGGCGCGACCAGGCTGATGCCGCCGTAGAGCAGCGTGCGCTCCAGGCCAACCACGGTGGCGTCTGCCGGCGTCTCCCGGGCAAGGTCGGCGATATCGCCCAGCAGCAGTTCGAACTGCGGCCACTTGGTGCCGGTCTGGAAGACCCGCTCCTTCAGGAAGGCGAGATGGTCGGCGAGATGCTGTTCCATGGTGTGTTCCGTTGTCTTCAGTAGGCCAGGCGTTTCTGGATCTTCGGTTCGGCGGTCGCCAAGATCTCGGCGATCTGCTTGCCTGCGGTGCCGTCGCCGAAGCGGTGGGAGCGTTCGTAGCGGCCGTGTTCGAGCTGGCGTGCGATAGCTGCGCCGATCTCGGCGCGGTCGTAACCCGCGTCGATGACGTTCTCGCCGCGCTCGCGTCCACCCTGGCGCGAACCGATGTTGACCGCCGGCACGCCCAGGAACGAACCCTCGCGCAGGGCAGAGCTGGAATTGCCGACCAGGCACGAGGCGCCATTGATCAGGCGGGCGTAATCGGTGACCTCGAAGTTGAGATAGAAGTGGAGCGGCGCCTTCGGGTTGTTCTCGCGGAAGCGGCGCAGGCCCTTGGAGACCTGGTCCGAACCGGCGTCCACATTGGGCCACAGCCAGGCGGTCTGCATGCCGGTCGCCGCGACCGCCGCCAGGGTCTCCTCGATCTGGGCAAGGCCGTGGCCGTATTCGGTCGTCACGGGATGCTGCAGCACCACCATATAGGGTTTGACGGGATCAAGCGCCGGACCCACCCCCTGATAGCGGGCAAAGAAGTCCGGGGGCATCGTGTAATCGATGTCGGCGATGGCATCCATGGCCGGGCAGCCGGTGAGGAACACGGTCGCGGGATCCTCGCCCATGCGCACGACATTGTCGTACGCCAGCTGGGTTGCGGGGAAATGCAGATGGGAGAGCTTGGTCACGGCGTGGCGCACGCTCTCGTCGATCGAGCCGGTCACCTCGCCGCCCTGGGTGTGGGCAACCGGGATGTTCATGTAGCTCGCGGCCACCGCCGTCGCCATGGTCTCGAATCGGTCGGCGACGGTGAGCGCGATGTCGGGCTTGAGGTTCTCGAAGATCGTGGCGAGTTCGATGATGGCAAGGCCCGTGGACTTCGCCATGGTCGTCGGGTTCTCGCCCTCGATGATCGTGTAGACCGTGGAATCGGCGTGGAAGCCGTCGCGCTCCATGATCTCGCGCACGTTGCCGAAACGGTGCAGCAGGGCCGAGGCGCCGACCACGGTCAGCAACTCCAGGTCGGGATGGTCGCGCACGGCGGCCATCACGGTCTTGATGCGGCCGTAGTTGGCGCGGCTGTTGACGACGATGCAGATCCTGCGTCGTGCGTTCATGGCTTCACTCCAGATCCGAGCGTTGCAGAAGGTCGCCCGGATCGACGTCGCGGACGAGACGGCGACCGACAAGGCTTTCGAGTTCGGCGGCCGGGATGCCGGTGCCGGGTTTCTTCAGGGTCAGCACGGAGCGGTCGAGCACCGTGCCGGCGGGCAGCGGCCGGTCGATGCCGACGCTCTTGGAAAAGATGCCGCGCAGGTTGTCGAGCTTCTTCGCCATGGCGTCCTTGTCGACCGGCGCGGCGTCCATCGCCGCAAAGGCATCGCGCGCCGCGCAGACATGGGCAAATTCCTCCAGGGTCAGCGAGGAGGAGACATCGGGTCCGAACATGCCGCGATGGAAGGTGACATGGACCTCGATCAGGCCGTAGCCGCGCGCCAGGGCGGCGAGTGCAGGGAACTGCGTGCCAGAATGATCCGACAGACCGATGGCGCAATCGAAGCGGCGCGCCATCTCGTCCAGCACGTTGAGGCCGACGAGGTCGAAGGGTGTCGGATACTGCGTCGTGCACTGCAGCAGGCCCATGGACAGGCCGCGTTTCTGCACCGCTGCAACCGCACCCTCGATATCGGCCCAGGCGCTCATGCCGCTCGACAGGATCACGGGCATCGTCACGTCCGGTGGCACCAGGGCATCAAGCGCGAAGGCCTCGCCGCTGGCGATCTTCAGCACGTCGGCGCCGATTGCGACCATGCGCTCCACCGCCATGCGCGAGAAAGGCGAAACGACGAAGAGCAGGCTGCGTTCGTGGGCATGGTCGCACAGGCCCTGCCACTGTTCGGGCGTGAACTCCATGCGCTGCCAGTAGTCGTAACGCGTGACGTCCTGGCGCGAGAACTTCGTGCGCCAGGGTTCCTCGTGCGTCGATTCCGCCTGGGCGATGTGCATCTGGAACTTGATGGCATCGCCCCCGGCATCGGCCACCGCATCGATGTAGGCGTGCGCGGTGCCCAGAGAGCCGTCATGGGCCTGCGCAATCTCGGCAATCACCAGCGCCTTGCCGCCTGGCCCGCCGTAGGTCGTGTTGCCGATCTTCAATGTCATCTGCGGATGATCCCCTGGTTCACTGCGCGGCCTGGGCCATGGCCCGCGGCGATGTGTTGTCGGTCATCTCGTCGACCAGCTGCGCCAGACGTTCGCCATAACCCGGTCCGTCGAGCACGACATAGGTACGCGCATGGGCCAGAACGGCCTCGCGTATCTTGGGGTCGCGGCTCTGGGCAAGCAGGTTGTTCATGGCTTCCGGCATGCCGGCCTCGTCCATGCAGCGGTTGGTGCCGATGCAGTCGAAGAAGCCGTGAAAATGGGCAAGCCGCAGGGTGATCATGTTGAAGGCGCCGAACTTGGTTTCCATGTCGCGCTGGGGAAAGAACATCAGCACCGGCTTGCCGTGCATGATGACTTCCAGCATCAGCGTCGACAGCGACGTGACCATGCACGAGATCAGCGCCATCAGACGGCGCGTGACGTCATAGTCCGCCATGTTCATGGCCGGATCGGGACTGCTCGCGACGTGCCTGTAATAATCCGCCATATGGGGATCCATGGTGACGTGCTTGAGGCCGAGCTCGAAGAAGTCCTTCTCGCCGTCGGTCAGGTGGGCGCGCCAGGGATGGGGGCGGTAGAGAATGTGGCAGGGCTCGATGCGGCCGTCCTCGATGGCGTCGTCGATCAGCTTGAGATGACGCGATTCATCAACGGACTTGCTGACCCCGCCGTAGAGAACGATCGGCACGTCCGACGGCACGCCGAACATCGCGCGCAGTTCCGCGTCGGTTTCGGTGACCGGCTTGCGGTAGACCTGAAACTGCGCGGCGCCGAACATCTCGACGCGATCCGGCGAGATGCCCATGAATTCCTCAGCATGGCGGCGGGTCTGTTCGCCCCAGACCACCAGCCTGTCGGGTTGGGCCGTGACCACGGCCTTCTGGCTCGGGTTGTCCCAGGAGTTCATCATGACCACGGTAGGAATACGCTGGCGGCGTGCAGCGATTACCAGATCGTTGATGAAATAGCCGGCCAGCAGACTGGGCATCAGCACGATGTCGGGGCGATGCTGACGCAGGAAATCCTCCAGCGGTTCCCAGACGCCCTGTTTGCGCAGCCAGATGCGCCGGTAGATCGGGTAGATCAGGGGCAAGGCAAAGAAGGCCATGATCCAGGTGCGCCACCAGCCGCCTTGAACCTGGCTGGCCAGGCGCTCGCGCCGCGGCGCGAAGTTGGGCGTGCCCATCTGGCGATGCAGCACGGTCACGGCAAACAACTTGAACCAGGAACCCATGCGCTTGCGGGGGACATCGCAGCGCAGCACCTGCTTCAGCCCCAGGCTGTCGACATCGACATAGATGCCCTTCTTGTCGCTGGTGTGGTCCTGGTGAAAGACATAGGTCACGTCATGGTCGCGCTCGACCTCGGCGAATGTGCCGTTGAGCACGAAATGCCGGATCAGGATGTCGTAGTCGACAAAGACGAAGACCCTCTTGCGCGTCATTGCCTACTCCAGCAGCTCGAAGCTTGCGTAGCGATAGACGCGGTTGCGGCGGAAGCGATAGCGCCGTTTGAGATGGCGCTGGAGGAAACGCATGTTGGAGATGCGTCCGTCGACCAGCATCAGAAAGCCGTCGCGCAGGGTGCTCTCCAGGAGCAGCGGATCGGCCGCCATAGGCGGTCGCGCGGCTGAGCTGCCGAAGGAAAGCCCCCGGATGCTGCCCTGCACATCGACCGGAGTCGGACCATCAAGCAGCAGCAGGTCCGGGTTCACGTCAGGCAGGTTCTCGTAGACGTGGCACAGCTCGCCCTCGATCTCGGCGATGACCGCGCGGCTGTAGGTCAGGCTCACGAAGGGCGAAAGCTCGGGGCTGATCTTGGCGCGGGTGTTGGCGATCCACTGTGCGCTGGTATCGACCGACCACAGGTGACCCGCGGGGCAGCCGTCGGCAGCGTTGCGCATCAGGGCATGGGCCATGGCGATGGTCGAAAATCCCAAGCCAAACTCCAGAATAGTCTGCGGCCGTCGCTCGCGCACGATGCGATGCAGGCGCCAGAGATCCACGGGATGGGGCGGTATCTCCTCCTCGCGGCCCGAACGCAGGAAGGCATCGACGCCCTCCCGCGCCAGATAGTCGCGTGCGCGCTGCTTGTCGCCGCGCACGAACTGGCTGGCGATGGCAAGCTGCGGGTCTCGCATCAGGGTCCGGGCCTTGCGCAGCAGGACAGAGATCATGGCAGGCTCGCCTTTCGCATGTGGGACGTCTGGGGCTCGTCTACTGCCACCCTGCCCTCGTCGAAGACGAGGACCGTGTCGCACAGCACCATGGGTGCTT
>CALLQH010000118.1 GCA_938014945.1 uncultured bacterium
GGAAAGCGTCACGGTGCAGTCGGGCGCCTCCTGCATGAGGATGGCTTCGGCACGCTCCTCGTTGACGCCCGTCAGCGGCGAGAAGATCGCGGCCACCGCGACGGCCTTCAGGCCCGCCGCCCGGATCGCCCTCCCCGCCTCTGCGATCGCCTTCTCGTCCAGTGCGACCAGCGGCCGGCCGTCGTATTCGTGACCGCCCTCGACCGCATGGACCGCGCCGCAGACATGGCGGCGCAGGTCATCGGGCCAGTCGACGAACGGTCCCAGGGAACGACTCGCCGGCAGGCCGATGCGCAGTGCGGCGACCGGCTCCAGGTCGCGGCGCTGCACGACGGCATTGGTGAAATGGGTGGTGCCGATCATCACCGCGTCGATCGCGGCGGCATCCTCGCCGGAGCGTTCCAGCACCCCGGCGAGCGCCGCGCGGATGCCGGAGGTGACGTCGGCCGTGGTCGCGGTCTTGATCGCGGCGGTGACGCGCTCGCCGTCGACCAGAACCGCGTCCGTGTTGGTGCCGCCGACATCGATGCCGATACGCTTCATCGGTTCCTCCTGCTGCCTCCTTGGTAGAGGAAGGCCGCGCGCGCGCCAAGCGGGTTGGCAGCGGCGCGGCCAAGTTCGCGATTGCGACCGCGGGAAGCGGTGCCCTACCGTGAGATCAGAGAACGGAGGCGCATCACCATGGCCGAGAAGTTCGACATCCATCAGCTTTACGAAGCCAAGTCGCGCGAAGCCGTTCGCGCGGCCTACGACATCTGGGCCGCCGACTACGACGAGCAGATCGTCAACGGCGGCTGGGAGAGCCCGGGCCTGGTTACTGCGGCGGCCGCCCCCTATCTGGACAAGGACGCTCCGATCCTCGATGCAGGCGCCGGCAGCGGCCTGATGGGCCTGGCCCTGCGAGCCGCGGGCTTCACCACGCTGGACGCGCTCGACCCCTCACCCGGCATGCTGGAGATGGCGCGGAAGAAGGGCATCTACCGCAAGCACATCGAGGCCTTCCTCGGCGAGCCGCTCGATCTGGCCGACGACAGCTACCAGGCCGTGCTCGCCTCGGGCGTCTTCACGCCGGGCCATGCCCCGCCGACCGCCTTCGACGAGTTGATCCGTATCGTGCGGCCCGGCGGCGTTCTGGCATTCACCCTGCGCCAGGACACACCGCCCGAAGGCTTCCACGAGGCGATGGCCGCCCACGAGAAGGCAGGGCGCTGGACGCGGGTGTCGCGGAGCGAACCCTGGCAGTCGCTCGCACGCTACGAACCCGAGGTGTTCCACGAGATATGGATCTGGCGCGTCGCCTGAGTGCGGTCAGGCCCCCGGTACGGCGGCAAGAAGCGCAGCGACCGCGACGACCGTGAGCCAGCTTCGAAGGCGCAGATAGGCGCGCGGGTCTGCCGCAGCGACGACACCCCGGGCATCCACCGCCAGCGCCGCCACGAGACCTGCCGCAAGCAGCAACAGACCGCCGGCGCCTGCGACCATCAGGGCCGCCCAGGCGCCAAGCGTCGGCAGCATGGCAAGCACGGCAAGGCGTGCGCCGCGGTCGGCCGCGGGATCGAGTGCGCGGGCCCACCACGAGCCGCCGATGAACGACAGGATGAGCGCGCCGTAACCCAGCAGCAGGTCGCGCGCGATCACCGCAGAGGCCGCATCCATCGTACGCACCGCGATGGCCAGCGCGACAAACGGCACCAGACCCGACAGTCCCAGGAGCCTCCACCTGTCGCCCAGGGTCGCCGCATCCGTCCGGACATCACCGTTCATGTTGGCCTCTGAGCAACCGATCAACCTGACCTCTACGTGCAGACCCCGGCTTTGGTTCTTCTGCGATGACATGCTCTCACGTCGCCGTGAGGCTGCGGTCCGGCGTCTGCGCGGCGGCGTACGGACTGGCATCGCCAACACGCCGAGGAGATTGCCATGACGTTCTTCCGTACCGCCCTTGCCGCCGCTGCTGTCGCGCTTTCGATCAGCACCGTGGCCAAAGCCGACATGCACGGCGACATCGTGGAGGTTGCCGCATCGGACGGCCGCTTCACCACGCTGGTCGCCGCGATCGAGGCCGCTGGCCTGGTCGAGACCCTGCAGGGCGAAGGCCCGTTCACGGTCTTTGCTCCGACCGACGAGGCCTTCGCTGCCCTGCCCGAGGGCACGGTCGAGGATCTCCTGAAGCCCGAGAACCGCGACACCCTGGTCGCCGTGCTGACCTACCATGTGGTGCCCGGCAAGGTGATGTCCTCCGACATCGCCGGTCAGGAGATGGAGGTTGCGACCGTGCAGGGATCGACCGTGGAGATCGACGCCATCGACGGCGTCATGGTCGACAGCGCGCACGTCATCGTACCCGACGTGAATGCCTCCAACGGCGTCATCCATGTCATCGACGCCGTCATCATGCCCTGATGAAACCTGCGGGAGAGGCTCTGCCTCTCCCGCCCTTCTTTCAGCCGACAATCTCCGTGTCGGGGCGAGATGACCGAGAGGCGGGACGAATCATGCGTGGTGAGCGCGACCTGATTGTCGTTCTGGGCGACCAGCTTTCGCCCGGGATGGCGGCCCTGCGCCACGGCACGCCCGGGCGCGACGTGGTGCTGATGGCGGAGGTCGCCGACGAGGCGACCTATGTGCCCCATCACCCCAGGAAGATCGCGCTGGTGCTTGCCGCCATGCGCCATTTCGCCGCCGAGCTCGAAGGGCTCGGCTGGACCGTGGATTACGTGCGCCTGGAGGATGAAGGCAATACCGGCTCGCTCGCGCGCGAGATCGGCCGGGCCACCGCCCGCCACGGTGCCCGGCGCGTGCGCCTGACCGCGCCGGGAGAATGGCGCCTGGAGCAGGCCTTTGATGCCATGGCCGCCGACCTCGACGTGCCGGTGACCGTGCACGAGGACGACCGCTTTCTTATCTCCCGCGCCTGGTTTCGCCGCTGGGCCGAGGGGCGGCGAACCTTCCGCATGGAGCATTTCTACCGCGAGGTCAGGCGCGAGACCGGGCTGCTGATGGACGGCGATGAACCCTGCGGCGGGCGCTGGAACCTCGACGCGGAAAACCGCAAGGCCGCGCCCAGGGACTATGCCGCGCCCGAGCGCGCCGTGTTCCAGCCCGACGCCATCACACGCGAGGTGCTGGCGCTGGTCGCTCGCCGCTTCGCCCATCACTTCGGTCGGCTCGAGCCCTTCGGATTCGCCGTCACCCGCGCGGATGCGGAGGCGGCCTTCGAGCATTTCGTCACTGCGGCGCTGCCGGCCTTCGGCGATACCCAGGACGCCATGGTGACGGGCGAGCCCGTGATGCACCACGCCCTGATCTCGCCCTATCTCAACCTGGGCCTGCTCGATCCGCTGGCGATCTGCCGGCGCGTGGAGGAGGAGTATCGCAGGGGCCGGGTACCGCTCGCCTCAGCGGAAGGGTTCATTCGCCAGATCATCGGCTGGCGCGAATATGTGCGCGGCATCTACTGGCTCGCCATGCCGGGCTACGACGAGAGAAACGCGCTCGACGCCACGCGCCCCCTGCCCGGCTTCTACTGGACGGCGCAGACCGACATGGCATGCCTCGCCACCGTCATCGGCCAGACCCGCGACGAGGCCTACGCCCACCACATCCAGCGCCTCATGGTGACCGGCAACTTCGCCATGCTGGCGGGCGTCGATCCGGCCGAGGTGCACCGCTGGTACCTCGCGGTCTATGCCGACGCCTACGAATGGGTCGAGCTGCCCAACACCCTGGGCATGAGCCAGTTCGCCGACGGCGGCATGCTCGCCTCCAAGCCCTACGCAGCCGGCGGCAACTACATCAGCCGCATGTCGGACACCTGCAAGGGCTGCCGCTACGACGTGAGGCAGAAGACCGGCGAGGATGCCTGCCCGTTCAACTACCTCTACTGGGACTTCCTGCTGCGCCACCGCGAGCGCTTCGAGGGGAACCCGCGCATGGCCCAGGCCTATCGCACCTGGGACCGCATGGACGCCGACCGCAAGGCCGCCACGCGGCAGGATGCGGCGCAGTTCCTGGCGGGCCTCAGCTGATTACCGCGACCGGCTCGCCCAGGCTCGCGTAATCCGGCTCGACGCCCAGGCCCGGCGCATCCGTGACATAGAGACGGCCGTCCTTCACCACGGGCGCGGGCGTGCCGGTCGAAGCGGTGTTGTAGTTGTGCAGATCGGTCGTGTTGTAGAGGAACTCAGGAGGCGTCGAGGCGGCGAAGTGGGCGACCGCCGCCGTGGTGATCTCCCCGCCCCAGGTATCCTCCGCTACCACCGAGAGGCCGTGCTCGACGGCAAGGTCGCGCATCCGCCGAGCCTTGGTCAGCCCGCCGGCGTTGGAGATCTTCAGGCACAGGACCTCGGCCGAGCGGTCGGCGATGACGCGCGCGACCATGGGCAGGCCCGTGATGCACTCGTCGAGCTTCATGGGGTGGTCGCAGCGGCTGCGCACCTGCAGGCATTCCTCGTAGGTCAGACAGGGCTGCTCGATCATGATGTCGAGATCGCGCACGGCGCGCACCACACGCACGGCCTCGTAAACGGTCCAGCCCGTGTTGGCGTCGGCGAAGGCGCGCTCGCCTGGGCGGAGCATGGGCACGACCGTGCGGATCGCCTCGATATCGCGGTCCGGGTCGGCGCCGACCTTGACCTGGAACTGGCGGTAGCCGGCCTGACGGTGAACCTCGATCTCGCGCCGGGTCTCCTCCACGCCCTTCTGCGGCGCGACGCGGTACATCGGCGCGCCGTCGGTCAGCCGGCCGCCGAGCAGGGTGGAGACCGGCAGTCCGGTCGCCTTGCCCAGGATGTCCCAGCAGGCGTTGTCGAATGCCGACTTGGCGTAGGCGTGGCCCTTGATGGCGTTGTCCATGCGCCGCTCGACGGCGCCGAGTTCGCGCGGGTCCATGCCCATGATCGCCCGCGCCAGCCGGGGTGCCGCCCCGGCGACGCCCTCGGGATAGGCGGCAAGGTAGTTGCCACCGATGGGGCAGGATTCGCCGCAGCCGGAGATGCCGGCGTCCGTATCGATCACCACCACCGTGGTCAGCGCCGTCGCAATCACCTCGCCCCTGCCCCAGACATAGGTCCCCCCGACATAGGGCAGCTCCTGGGTATGGACGGAGACCTTCGTGATCTTCATGCCTTTATCCGTGTGAGGTGTAACGGGCGAGAGGTTCGCCCAGGAGTTCCAGTCGCGGCGTCACCCCCAGGCCATGACCGGAGGGAGCCGCCAGGGTGCTGTGGTCCGTGTCGACTGCAATGTCCGTGATGTCGCCCTTGGCCCAGCTGATGCAGCTGAACGCCGAGATTGCGACGGCCGGCGGCGTCGAGAGAGCCAGATGCGCGATCTCGGCATTGGTCAGTTCGGAACCGCCGACACCGTCGACCATGATCGTCAGGCCCATCTGCGCGGCCAGATCGCGGGCAAGCCGGGCCTGGGTCAGGCCGCCCAGCTTGGCGACCTTGAGCTTCACCGACTCGCAGGCCCGATCGCGCCAGGCGCGCGCTACCGTCTCCACATCCTGCAGGCATTCATCGAGCATGATGGGCGCGGACGTCAGCCGCCGGACAGCCAGGCATTCCTCATAGGTGAAGCAGGGCTGCTCATAGGTGTAGGGAAGATCGGCAACGGCGTTCATCACCTGCACGGCGGCGTGCACGGTCCAGCCGCCGTTGGCATCGGCGATCGCGGATTCCCCGGGCTGCATGACTTCGGCGATGCGGCGCAGGGTCGCGATGTCCTTGTCGGGCTTGCCGCTCATCTTGACGGAGAAGTGCCGGCACTTCAGGTCCCGCAGGCGGTGGAGACCTTCGATCATGGCCTCCAGGCTGTAGGCAGGCAGACCCGCATGGCAGGCGATACGCTCGGCGCGCCGGCCTCCGAGCAGGGTGACCAGCGGCAGCCCGGCGGCGCGGCCGAGCAGATCCCAGCAGGCCATGTCGATCGCCGCCTTGGCGTAGCCGTGACCGTAGAGGCGCCGGTCCATGGCGCCATAGACGACGGCGGTATCGCGCGGATCGAGGCCCATCACAGCAGGGGCAAGCTCCTCCATCGCAGCGCGCACGCCGCTGGCGAAGGCGGGCAGATAGTCCGGCCCGAACGGGCAGCTCTCGCCCCAGCCGACCAGGCCTTCATCGGTCGTCAGGCGCACGATGGTATCGTCCAGCATCGTGACGTTGCGCCCGCCCGACAGCGGAAAGCCACCTTCCAGAATGATGGGAAGATCGACCTGATAGACATCGACACCGACGATCTTCACGCGCGCATCTCCATGTCGATGACGATCTTGCCGATGAAGCCTTTTTCCAGGAATGCGGCCTGGGCCTGCGCCAGGTGCTCCAGCGGATAGGTCGCCGAGAGCACGGGGCGCACCTCGCCGCGCTCGATGTAGCCGACGACGTCGTGGAAGACCTCGAGCGGCGTCACGGTCGAGCCGTGCAGTTCGAGATCGCGATAGACGAGATGGCGCAGGTTGAAGCTGACCTCCGGACCGCCGATCGCGCCCGAGGAGGCATAACGCCCGCCGGTGCGCAGGGCCGCGATCATCTGGCCGAAGAGCGGACCGCCGACGACATCGACGACACCCTCGACCCGGCCCGACGGCGTGATGTCCCTGATGGCACCGGTGAGGTCGGCGACATCGCGCGGAATCACCGCGTTCGCGCCCAGCGCAATCACGGCATCGGCCTTGGAGCCGCCGCACAGGGCGATCACCTTCGCCCCGCGCCGCTTGATGAGCTGGATCGCCGCCGTGCCGACACCACCCGAGGCGCCGGTCACCAGGACCCATTGGCCGGGCCGGGGATCGACGTGGCGCACCATGCCCTCGGCCGTCGAGAAGGCGACCATGAAGGTCGCCAGTTCGACATCGGAGAGGCCGCTCTCGACCTTCACTGCATTGGCGTCGGGACAGGTGGCGTACTCGGCAAAACCGCCGTCGGCCTCGCTGCCCCAGTAGCCGGCCTTTTCCATGTCGAGCGGGTCATCGGAATCGCGCAGCCAGCCGTCGACCATCACCCGCTCGCCGATGCGCGCGGCATCCACCCCCTGCCCCACGGCGACGATGCGGCCCACGGCGTCCGCACCCTGGATGCGCGGGAAGGCGATGGCCGCCCCGCCCCAGGAGGCCGCCTCCGGCTTGATCTCGGCGAAGCCGCCGGCGCCGCCGTCGGTGGTGATGCCGGTCTTCACCGTGTCGCTGTACCAGGCGGTGCGCGTGTTGATGTCGGTGTTGTTGCAGCCGCAGGCGCCGACCCGGATCAGCACCGCGCCGGGACCGGGCTCGGGCACCGGCCAGTCATCATGGAACACAAGCTTGTCGAAGCCGCCGTGGCCGGTGGTGACCATGGCGCGCATGGTCGCGGGAATGGTGCTCACGGCATCAGCCTTCCGAAGAATTGTCGCTGCCGGCATGGGCATGACCGTAGCGCAGCGCCATGGGCACGAGGGCCATGACGGTGCTCGCCGGGCCGGGACCGGGGTTGCTGTAGCGGTGAGGAATCGTGCTGTCGAAGTGGAAGCTGTCTCCGGCCTCCAGGCGGTAGGTGCGTTCGCCCAGTTCCAGGACCACGGTGCCCGACAGCACGTAGCCCGATTCCTCGCCCTCGTGGCCGTTGAGATCGTCGCCTGTGCTCGCGCCCGGCGCATAGGTGGTCAGCACCAGGCCGTGGTTGGCGTTGAGATCGGGCGAGAGCAGGTAGTCCTGCATGCCGAGATAATCGGTGCTGGAAAGCCCGGTATAGGAGATGCGGCGGCGCTGGTGGCCGCGCACGACGACGGCGCGTTCCTCCGGGTCCTCGCCGACATCGGCACCCTGCATGAACCAGCCGATGCCCAGGCCCAGCGCATCGCCCAGGCTCTGCAGCGTGCCGACCGAAGGCTTCTTCAGGCCGCGTTCGATCTGGCTGAGAAAGCCGATGGAGCGGCCGGTGCGCTCGGCCAGTTCGGCAAGGGTCAGGCCCTGCGCCTTGCGCAGGCCCTTGATGTCGCTGCCCAGCGCCACGGCGACGGGGTCGCGATCATCGTTACCGGCATCGGCGCCGGCGTCGTCGAAGGCGTCCTCGCCCAGGCTGTCATCGCTCATCAAACGTCTCCTTGTCGTGTCACAACGTCATTGCGGCGCGCATGCCTTCCAGGACCGCCTCCTCGCAGGTCCGCGGCGAGAGCGCGTCGCCGATCAGGTGGACCTCGCCCTGCCAGTCCTCCAGCGCATGTGCCAGGCCGGGCTCGGGCGCGGTGCCCTGGGACAGCACCAGGGTCTCGACCTCCTCGCAGACGATGGGGTCGTCGGTGACGGTGTGCTGGAGATAGACCGTGTCGCCGTCGGCGCCATAGAGGCGGGCGTAGGGGATCATCGTCACGCCCAGCTTCTGCAGGCCCGCGACCCAGTGGTCGCGCACGCCGTCGACCAGGTTCATGCCCGGCGCGTTGGCGGTGAAGGCCAGCCGCACGCGGCAGCCGTCACGCGCCAGCTTTTCGGCAAGGCCCAGTCCCACCCAGTCGTTCTTCCAGTCCGCAATCAGCACCGAGCCGCCGACATTGGCCTCGCCGCGGATCACCGCCCAGGCATCGACGATGTGACTGCCCTCCTCGCCCTCCATCTCGGGCCGGCGCGGCAGGCCGCCGGTGGCGACGATCACGGCGTCGACGCCCAGCCCCTCGATGTCGGCGCGGCCGATCGCCCGGTTGCGTTCGATACGCACCCCGGCCAGTTCCATCTCGCGCGTCAGGTTGGTGACGATGCCGCCGAACTCCTCGCGACCGGGCAGCGCCTGGGCAAGCAGCGCCTGGCCGCCCAGGCGCGCGCTCTTCTCGTAGAGCGTCACCTCATGGCCGCGCTCGGCGGCGACGGCGGCGGCCTTCATGCCGGCCGGTCCGCCGCCGATCACGGCGACGCGGCGCGGCCTTGCCGCCTTCTCCTTGGTGTGGCCGACCTCCAGCTCGCGTCCGGTCTCGGGATGCTGGATGCAGGAGACGACGTGGTACTGCAGGCGGTGGCCGACGCAGGCCTGATTGCAGGCGATGCAGGCGCGGATGTCGTCGGGGCGGCCTTCGCGTGCTTTCAGCGGAAACAGCGGATCGGCGATCAGCGCGCGCACCATGCCGACCATGTCGGCCTGTCCGTCCGCAATGACGCGCTCGGCGGTCTGGGCCTGGTTGACGCGGCCGGCCACCAGCACCGGAGTCTTCAGCCGCGCCTTCAACGCCCCTGCCTGGGGCGCGACATGGGCCTGGGGCACCGCCATGTGCGGGAAGACGTCGATCCAGCCGCGGGTCGTGGCCGTGTTGCCGCCGATGATGCTGAAGTAGTCGACAAGGCCCAGCGCCTCCAGCGCCCGGCAGACCTCCAGCACCTCGTTCGACTCCATGGCGCCGGGCGTGGGGTCGCCGTCGGAGATGCGCACGCCCAGGATCATCTCCGGTCCCATGGCTGCGCGGCAGGCGGTCAGCACCTCGACCAGGAAACGCATGCGGTTTTCCAGGCTGCCGCCGTATTCATCCTCGCGCCGGTTGGTCCGGGGATTGAGGAACTGGGCGATCAGGTAGCCCATGGAGGCCAGAATCTCGACGCCGTCGAAACCGCCCTGGCGCATGTGGCCGGCCGCGCGCGCGTAGGCCTCCGTCAGTTCGGCGAGCAGCGCGCGCGAGGCCGGAACGGGGATCAGGCCGTAACGCTCGAAGGGGACGTCGGAAGCCGAAAAGACCGGGCGGCGGGAGCCGTCGTGGGTCGTGCGCATGGCGGCGCCGGGATGGAAGAGCTGGCCCAGCAGCTTGGTGCCGTGGGCATGGACCGCATCGGCAAGGCGCGCGAAGCCCGGCACGACGCCGGGGCGGCCGGCGAGCACATAGCCGCTCTCGACATCGAAGCTCTCGTGCATCGACATGCCCTCGATGACGATCATGCCGGCCCCGCCCGCAGCGCGGGCCGCATGATAGGCGATCATGCGCTCGCCGACCGTGCCGCGCTCGGGCAGCGAGGTGCCGTGGGGCGGGAAGAAAATGCGGTTGGGAACCGTGTGGGCGCCCAGGGCCAGCGGCGCGAAGAGATGGGGAAACGCGGTCAACGCAGGCTCCGGCGGCTGAGGCAAGTTGGTTCAATTAAGAAGCACAAATTTACCTTGGGCGCAATTCCTACTCTTGATATAACCGCCACACCTTCTGGAGATCTGCGATGAACGCTCCTGGTGTTCCCCTTCGTTCCGGTTGGTCCGAGGTTGCCGACCTGCTCGGCCCCGATGCGCTCGAAGCCATGGCCCGCCCGATCGAGACGGCCAGCGCCCTGCCCAATCTCTGCTACACCTCGCAACGCTGGCAGGAGCTGGAGTACGAGCGCCTGTTCGCCCGCTCCTGGTTCGTCGCGGGCTTCGCCCACGAGATTCCCGAACCCGGCGACGCCCTGCCGGTGGAGGCCGCGGGCATGCCGCTGCTCCTGCTGCGCGACCGCGAGGGCGCCGTGCGTGTTTTCCACAACGTCTGCCGCCATCGCGGCGCGGTGATGGTCGCCAAACCCTGCAAGGGCCTGAAGCTGCTGACCTGCCCCTACCATGCCTGGGCCTACGGCCTGGACGGCGCCCTGCGCACCCGGCCCCACTTCCATGGCGGCGACCGTCACGACATCGTCGCCAAGGGCAGCGACGCGCCGGGCCTGGTTCCGGTGCGGGCGGAGGTCTGGCACCACTGGATCTTCGTCAACCTGGACGGCAAGGCGCCGCCGCTG
>CALLQH010000119.1 GCA_938014945.1 uncultured bacterium
GCGGCGGGCTCCTATTTCAGCCCCAAGGTGTTCGGCAAGGGCATGAAGCGGCTGGTACGCGTCCTCGCCCGCTTCGGCTGATCCTGACGACTCCTCAGGGCCGTTTACACAACCGTTTGGCCCGGAAGCCCGGCAACCCTACATTAACGGCCATGGCTGGGGCCCGGATCGAGATGCCCGGCTTCTGGCGCGGTCTCTCGGCGCGTCTGGTCGTGCTCACCATCACCTTCGTCATGCTGGCGGAGGTGCTGATCTATGTCCCCTCCATCTCCCGTTTCCGCCGCGACTATCTCGAACAGAAGATCGACGCGGCCTATCAGGCGACCCTGGTGGTGCAGGCCGCACCGGACGGCAATGTCGCCCCCGAACTGGCGCGCGAACTGCTGGACTATGTCGGGGTGCGCTCCATCGGCCTGAAGATGGCCAATGTCTCGGCCCTGATGCTGGGCGAGCCCGATCCCGGGGTGGATGCCAGCTTCAACCTGACCGACGAGAACATCCTGGGGCTGATCGCCGATGCCTTCGCCACCCTGCGCGCCGCCGAGGGGCGCATCATCCGCGTCACCGGCATGCCTGCGGTCGAAGACGACACGGCGGTCGACCTGACGCTCGACGAGGCGCCGCTGCGCGATGCCATGATCGACTATTCCGGGCGCATCCTGCTGCTCTCGGTGATCATCTCTGTGTTCACCGCCGGACTCGTTTTCCTTGCGCTGCAGCGCATGATGGTGCGCCCGGTGCAGCGCATGACCGAGAACCTGATCGACTTCCGCGAGAACCCGGAGGACGTCACCCGCGGCATCGAGGTCAGCCACCGCAGCGACGAGATCGGCATCGCCCAGCGCGAGCTGGTGGAGATGGAGCGCGGCCTGCGCGAGGCCCTGCGCCAGCGCGCGCGCCTGGCCGCCGTGGGCGCGGCGGTGAGCAAGATCAGCCACGACCTGCGCAACATCCTTTCCACCGCCGCCCTGGTCTCGGACCGCCTGAGCATGTCGGAGGATCCGCAGGTGCGCCGTCAGGCGCCGGTGGTGCTGGCCGCCATCGACCGCGCCGTGAAGCTCTGCCAGGACACCCTGCGTTTTGCCCGCGCCGAGGAGCCGGACCTGCGCTTCACCCGCTTCGAGCTTGCGCCTTTGATCGACGAGGTGGCCGGCGCGCTGACCGATGGGCCGGGCGCCGAGGTGGCCTGGCGCAATGAGGTGGATGCCGCGGTGGTCGTGCGCGCTGACCGCGACCAGATGTTCCGCGTGCTGCTCAACCTGGCGCGCAATGCCGCCGAGGCCATGGCCGAGAAGGGCGGCGAACTGCGCGTCTCCACGGGGCGCATCGAGGGCGCAACCGTGATCGACGTTGCCGACACCGGCCCCGGCGTGCCGGGGCGCGTGCAGGATCACCTGTTCGAGGCGTTTTCCGAGGGTTCACGCGGCACGGGCCTGGGCCTTGCCATCGCGCGCGAGCTGATGCGGGCCCACGGGGGCGACCTGGTGCTGGCCGAAACGGGCCCCGAAGGCACCCGTTTCCGCATCACGCTCCCGGATCGAGACGCAGGGCGAGGAACTTGAGGTAGGCCGATTCGGGAAGCTGGGGGTGGACCGGATGGTCCGGCCCGGCGCCCGCTCGGCGCAGGACGCTCGCTTCCCGCCCGGTGTCGTGGACGCCGCGCCCGACCTGGGCGAGGAAAGCGTCCGATTCGACATGGTGCGAGCAGCTTGCGATGCCGAGATAACCGCCCGGGGCGACCAGCCGTGCGGCAAGGCGCGCGAGCTTGCGGTAGCCCTTCACGCCCACGGCGACATCCTTCTTCGACTTCACGAAGGCCGGGGGATCGCAGATGACGACATCGTAGGTGTCGCCGCGGTCGCGCCGCTTGGCGAGATCCTCGAAGGCCTCGGCGACGTGGATGCGGACATTCTCGTCGACGCCGTTGGCTTCCGCCGCCTGGCCCGCCAGCGTCAGGGCATGTTCGGAACGGTCGACCAGGGTGACGCTGCTTGCCCCGGCGACGGCGCAGGCCAGCCCGAAGCCGCCAGCGTGGCTGTAGACGTCCAGCACGCGCGCGCCCTTGGCCAGACGCCCCATGAAGGCGCGGTTGTCGCGCTGGTCGAAGTACCAGCCGGTCTTCTGGCCCAGTGCCAGGTCGGCGCGATAGGCGATGCCGTTCTCGTGGACCTCGACTTTTTCGGGCAGGGGAGCGCCGATGACACGCACGCTCTCCTCCAGGCCCTCCAGCTTGCGGATCGGGCTGTCGCCGCGCAGCACCACGGTCCTGGCGCCCAGCACGGACATCAGGGCCTCGGCCAGGTCGTCGGCCATACGGTCGATGCCGGCGCTGTTGATCTGGGCGACCACGATGTCGCCATAACGGTCGATGGCAAGGCCGGGCAGGCCGTCGGCCTCGGCGTGGACCAGGCGGTAGCAGGGCGCGTCGTAGAGCTTTTCACGCAGGGCGAGCGCGCTGGCGATGCGGCCCTCCAGGAAGGTCCGGTCGATCACCGCCTCGGGATCGCGCGACAGGAAACGCGCGGCGATCAGCGAATGCGGGTTGAACATGGCGACACCCAGCGGCGCGCTGTTGTCGGTCATGACGCGCACGGCGGTGCCGGGGGCCAGCGCCTTGGTCGCGGGGTCCATCCGGATCTCGTTGGAAAAGACCCAGGGATGGCCGTGCTCGGCACGCTTGGACGCGCCCTGATTCAGGGTCACGACCGGAAGGTTCTCGGTCACGGGTTTATCCTCGGGGTGGCATGTGGGGGCTCCACATACCAGTGGCGCGCCCGGCGCGACACCTCTTTCAGCGTCCCAGCGCCGTGCCTTCCCTGCGGGGGTCGGCGCCGCCGGTGATGGTGCCGCCCTCGATATAGAAGCCGGCAAGGCCGGTATCCATGGTGCCCAGCTTCACCTCATGGCCCATGGCTTCCAGGGCGGGAACGAGTTCGACCAGTGCCGTGCCGTCCTCCAGCTCGGTGACGCCGTTGCGGTTCAGGAAGTGCGGCAGTTCGATCGCAGCCTGGATGTCGAGGCCCCAGTCGAGTCTGGCGATCATGGTCTTTGCGACATAGCAGATGATGCGCGAGCCGCCGACCGTGCCGATCGCCATGACGAGATTGCCGTCCTGATCCAGCACCAGAGTGGGCGCCATGGACGAACGCGGCCGCTTGCCCGCCTCGACCCGGTTGGCGACCGGCAGGCCGTCGGCCTGCGCCTCGAAGGAGAAATCGGTGAGTTCGTTGTTGAGCATGAAACCGCCGGCCATCAGGCGGCTGCCGAAGCCGCGCTCGATGCTGGTGGTCATGGAGACGGCATTGCCCTCCATGTCGACGATGCTGATGTGGCTGGTGGAGAAGCCGAGGTTGCTGCCGTCGTCGAAGGCGGCGCGGTCGTCGGCGGAAAGGCCCGGCTCGGCGATGCCCATGCTGGCCTCGGGGTCGATGAGGTTCGAGCGGTCGGCGAGGTAGGCGGGATCGAGCAGGGCCTCCACGGGCACCGCCACGAAGTCGCTGTCGGCGACGAATAGGTCGCGGTCGGCATAGGCCAGACGTTCGGCCTCGGTCACCAGATGCACGGCTTCGACGCCATCGGGGGCGAGTGCGGCCATGTCGAAGCGTTCCAGCAGGCCCAGGATCTGCGCCACCGCGATGCCGCCGCTGCTGGGCGGACCCATGCCGCAGATGGTCCAGACGCGATAGGGCGTGCACACGGGATCGCGGCGTTGCGCTTCGTACCCCGCGAGATCCTCCAGGGTCATGGCGCCGGGGTTGACCGCGGTCTCGTTGACCGCCGCGACGATCTCCTGCGCGATGGCGCCCTGGTAGAAGGCTTGCGGCCCGCCTTCGGCAATGGCGCGCAGCGTGGCGGCCAGCGCCGGGTTGGTGAGGCGCGTGCCCACGGCCTTGCGCTCGCCCGACAGGGTGTAGAACTGGGCATAAAAGGCAGGGAACCGCTCCGGCCCCTCGACCCAGCCCAACACCTCGTGGAGGCGCGGCGAAAGGACGAAACCCTTCTCGGCCAGGGTGATGGCCGGTGCGAACAGATCGGCCCAGGGCAGGCGGCCCTGGTCGGCATGCGCCATGGCCAGCATGGCCACGACCCCCGGCACGCCCACGGGCAGGCCGCCCTCGGCCGCTTCGGTCCAGCCCATCACGCTGCCGTCGGGACGCACGAAAAGGTCGGGCGTGGCCGAGGCCGGCGCCGTCTCACGCCCGTCGTAGCTTGCCACCGTGCCGCTGGTCGCATCGAAGGTCAGGAGGAAGGCGCCGCCGCCCAGGCCCGACGACTGCGGCTCGGTCAGCGTCAGCACAAGCTGGGCGGCGATGGCGGCATCGACCGCGCTGCCGCCCTTCAGGATGATGTCGCGCGCTGCCATGGTCGCCAGCGGATTGGCCGTGGAAACCATGAACCGGTCCGAAACCGCTGGCGGGTTTGCCGCTCCGGCGGGCAGCACCACGGCGGCGAGCATCGTGGCCAGGACCAGAAGGAAGGCGGGCAATCTGCTGCAGCGGGGGGCGTTCATCGGGCTCCTGTCATGGCATAGTGGGCCGGGCGGGCATTCTTCGGTGCCCGCATCGTCAAGGCAAGGCGTAGAGAACGGAACATTCATGCTGATCGGCACGCTGGCCTCGGTCGTCATCGTCTTCATCACGATCATGGTGCATTTCGAGTTCCTGCGCCTGGCCCAGCGCCTGGCGGAGCGCTCACGTCTGCCCCCACGGATGCGGATCGTGGCGCTGCTGATGGGCGCCTTCGCGGCTCACACCATCGAGGTCTATGTCTATACCATTGCCTATATCGTCATCGACTGGACGGTGCCGGGGGCCGAGTTCGTTGGTGTGTTCTCCGGCAGCTTCGAGGACTTCCTCTATTTCTCGGCCGCGACCTACACCTCGCTCGGCTACGGCGACATCGTGCCCCAGGGTCCCCTGCGCCTGCTGGCAGGTACGGAGGCGCTCAATGGCCTGGTGCTGATCGCCTGGACCGCCTCGGTGACCTACCTGATGATGGAACGCTACTGGCGCAGGGAATGACGGCGATGCAGCCTGGCGCACGCAATCTGATCACCGATGTCGACGGCATCCTGGTGGGTCATGCAGAAGACCGCGCTGCCGTCAGCGGCGTCACCGTGGTGTTGCCGCGCCAGCGCTGCCCGGCAGGTGCGGACGTGCGCGGCGGTGCGCCGGGCACGCGCGAGATCGACGCGCTGGACCCGACCTGTCTGGTCGATGCCGCCGATGCCGTGGTCTTGTCGGGTGGTTCAGCCTTCGGGCTCGATGCCGCGGGCGGGGTGATGGCCTGGCTGGCTGCGCAGGGCAGGGGTTATGCCATCCGCGATGTCGTGGTGCCCATCGTGCCCTCGGCGATCCTCTTCGACCTGCTCAACGGCGGCGACAAGGCCTGGGGGGAAATGCCGCCCTACCGCGCCCTGGGCCGGCAGGCGGTCGAAGCGGCATCGGAGAGCTTTGATCTGGGCAATGCCGGGGCGGGTTACGGTGCGCAGGCCGGCACCTTGGGGGCGGGCCTGAAGGGCGGCCTGGGCAGCGCCTCCATCGTTACCGACGACGGGCTGCAGGTCGGCGCGCTGGTGGCGGTCAATGCGGTGGGCTCGCCCGTGATTCCCGGCACCACGACCTTGTGGGCCTGGCCGTTCGAAAGGAACGGCGAGATGGGTGGCCAGACGCCGCCGGGGCCCATCGACCTTTCCGTGGAGGCCGGACTGCCGGATGCCCAGGCGGGTGAGAACACGACCATCGGCGTCATTGCCACCAATGCCAGGCTCGACAAGGCGCAGGCGCGCCGTGTCGCGATCATGGCGCAGGACGGCTACGCCCGCGCCCTGCGCCCGGTCCACACGCCGTTCGACGGCGACACGGTGTTCTGCCTGGCGACGGGCAAACGGGCCGAGCCGGTCGGGCCGGATGTTCTCACGCGTATCGGGGCGCTGGCCGCCGATTGCATGGCGCGCGCCGTCGGCCGGGCGATCTGGGAGGCTCAGAGCCTGCTCGGGATGACAAGCTATCGCGACTGGGCGGCCTCGCGTTAAGGTCTGCAGGATCCAGCGGGAGCAAGCATGCCCACCACCCTCATCACCGGCGCCAGCCGGGGCATCGGCCTGGAGTTCGTGCGCCAGTACCAGGCGGCGGGCTGGACCGTGCATGCCGGCGCGCGTCACCCCGAGACCGCGGACAAGCTGCAGGCGCTTTCCGGCCCAGGCCTGCACATCCACCCCCTGGATGTCGCCGACCGCGGACAGATCGCGGCGCTGGGCAAGGTCCTGGCAGGTCAGCCCATCGACCTGCTGATCAACAACGCCGGGCTCTGGATCGGCGGCGACGAACGCTACGGCCGCTTTTCCGATGCCCAGTGGATGGAGCAGTTCCATGTCCACGTCATGGGCACCATGGCGATGTGCGAGACCTTCCTGGAGAACGTCGCGGCGAGCGAACAGAAGCGCATCGTGCAGATCTCCAGCGGCAACGGCAGCATGGGCGGGCGCATCAACGTCGGCGACTATCCCTACAACACCAGCAAGGCGGCGCTGAACATGATCAACCGCTCGCTGGCGCTGGATGTGGCGGCGCGCGGCATCGTCGCGGTCTGCTTCACGCCGGGCTTCGTTGCCACCGACATGTCCGGCCCCGATGCCGACCTGACGCCCGAGCAGAGCGTGGGCAACATGCGCCGCCTGATCGAAACCCTGGGGCCGCAGCACAGCGGCACCTTCCTGCGCCACAACGGCGAGAGCGTGCCGTGGTGACGCGGCGGAGAACCTGACCATGGCAAGTGTCCTGATCACCGGCGCCAACCGCGGCATCGGCCTGGAACTGGCGCGCCAGTACGCCGCCGACGGCTGGCGTGTCCATGCCTGCTGCCGCAATCCGGCCGGGGCGGATGCCCTGGTGGCCGCGCTGAAGGGCCACGATGCGCTGATCCACCCTCTGGATGTCACCGATGCGGCGGCCATCACTGCCCTGCGCGATGCGCTGGAGCACGAAGCCATCGACGTGCTGATCAACAACGCCGGCGTCATCGGCGGCCAGCATCAGGCGCTGGGTGACATCGATTACGACGTCTGGGAGCAGACCATCCGCACCAACGTCTTTGCCCCCTACCGCGTGACCGAGGCGCTGGTCGACCGGGTGGCGGCGAGCGAACGGCGGGTCATCGCCAATGTCTCCAGCCTGATGGGCTCGATCGCCGACAACGGTTCGGGTGGGCGTTACATCTATCGCTCCAGCAAGACCGCGCTCAACATGGTGGTGGTCAACCTGGCGCAGGATCTGGCCGAACAGGGTGTCACCGTGCTGGCCCTCCATCCCGGCTGGGTGAAGACCGACATGGGCGGGCCGAATGCCACCATCACGCCCGAGCAGAGCGCGGCGGGACTGCGCAAGGTGATCGCCGGGGCGGGCCCGCAACAGAGCGGCTGTTTCTTCAACTACGACGGCCGCGTGCTCGCCTGGTGAGACGTTGGCTCAGACATTGAGCTGGGGCAGTTCCTCAAGGGTTACACCCTCGATCTTCCAGCTGCCGTCGTCCTGGCGCGCCATGGCGTAACGCGCCAGCACCTGCAGGCCGTCCTGGCCGGTGATGGTGACTTCCTGCAACAGGTGATCGCCGCTGCCGGTGAGGGGACCGAATTCGGCGGCGCGCGAGCGATAGACGCTGGCATAGGCGCCGCGGACCATGGCCATGAACACCTCCACCGTCTGGAACTTCGCCTGAATGTTGGGCGCGGCGTAGCCCCAGGCCGCATAGCCGTCGTCACGGTTGAAAGCGGCCAGCTGTTGCGTGATCACCGCCCGGATGGCGCTGCTGTCGTCGGCCTCCTGCGCGCGCAACGGTGCAGCGACGAGCAGGAAAACGGTGCAAAGGGCAAGGATACGCACGGATGACCTCCCGAACCGTGTTTGCGAACGCGGGTTCAGGTCTGCCTACGCGCCCGCGGGCGCGGCGGATCAGCGCACGAAGATGCGGACTTCGTTGGTCTGGGCGTCGTAGCTGGTGGTCGCCGAGATCGACACGCGATCGGCCGGCAGGCCCATCTCCGTCAGGCTGCGCAGGACATTCTCTGCGCTGCGCTTGACCTGATTGCTGGCGAGAGCCACGTCGCCGGCGCTGCCGCCGGCCGGGGCAACGGCGACCAGATCGAAGACCGCGCTGGGCTTCTGCGCCAGGGCCGCGCTCACCGCCTGATAGAGCGGCTCCTCGTAGGCGACATCAGGGCTGTCGAAGCGGATCACGACCAGCGGGCGGCGGCCGACCAGCGCGCCATCGCCCGTGTAGGCGGCGGGCGCCTGCTGGGTGCCGAGATCGGCCAGCGCCGGGCCGTAGAGGCGGCCGTTGCTGATCGCCAGGGCAAGCTGGGCCAGACGCGTGCGCTCGGTATTGACGTAGTTGGTCTGGCGCTCGGTGACGGCGTTGAGATTGGTCATCGTGCGCTCGATGGTGACGATCGCCCGGCCGTTGAGGTCGTCGAGATTCTCAAGCTGGCGGTGATCCTCCTCCACCGCGCCCGAAAGGCGCAGGGTGCCGTCGATGGCATCGGAGAGATAGGAGCTGGTCGCCGCGTTCGAGGCGATGGCCGCACCCAGGGTGTTGAAGGCCGCGACGTCGTTGACGAGCTGCTCGAGCTGGGTCTGGGCGACGTTGTACTGGCTGACCAGCACGGGGTTGCCCGGCGTCGTGCCGATCTGCAGGCGCGCCATGATCGCCGCGATGGTGGCGTAGTAGCGCTGGGCGTTCTGCTCGGTCGTCGCAACCTGGTTGTTGTAGGCGCGGCGGTTCTGGTTGATCGCGCGCTGCAGGTTCTCCAGCTCGGTGGCGATGTCGCGCACCTTCTGGCTGACCACGGTGCCGGTGGTGCCGTAGTTGCCGGCAGAGATTACCGGCTGATCGGCGCCGACCGGACCAAGCTGCTCGACGAGCACCGTGTCGTCGGTGCTGATGAGCACGCTGTCGTTGGCGGGCGCCTCGGCGATGATGATCGTCTCGCCGGAGGGGTCCTCGCCGGTCAGGCTGGGGAAGAGTGTGTCGTCGGCCGTCTCGCAGCCTCCAAGGAGGGCGAGAGCGCTGGCGAAGATGAAGATGCGTGAAGCAACGGACATACGGGAACCTATCGCCCTGCGGCGGAGATGAAAACGTGCAACGTGATCATGGCGGAGGTGCCCCCATTCGCCGTGCAAAAGCCGCCCCCGGGCCGGAACATCGACGGGCCGGATAGTACGCGACGGATTTGGGCGTCACAAGGCTCAAATCCGCAACGATTCAGGGCGTTTGCGGGGCTTGCAGCCGGACGCGGCTTCGATTAGGTTCCACGCCTTCGCCGGGCTCGGGATTCCTTCCGGGTGCGTGCGATGCCTGCGCACCCCTAGCTCAATTGGATAGAGCACCTGACTACGGATCAGGAGGTTGGGGGTTCGAATCCTCCGGGGTGCGCCACTTTTCCCTCACCGTGACATGTCCGCATAGAATTCCCGGTCCGACTGTTCGAATCAGGTCGGCTGCGGCCGTTGCGCGCACAGGGAAGCTCTCCATGCATCTTTCTGTCATTGAAACGCTGAGCGAAGGCCAGATCGACCGCCTTGTGGCCCTTTACGACGCCGAATGGTGGACGAGGGGCCGCAGCAGGGCCGATGTCGCGGCCATGCTCGCCGGCAGCGACCTGACGCTGGGCATTGTCACGGATGCCGGAGAACTCGTCGGATTCGTCCGGGCGCTGACCGATGGCGTCTTCAAGGCCATGATCTTCGATGTCATCGTCGCGCCCTCGCACCGCGGACTCGGCGCGGGCGACCTGCTGATGCGCCACCTGATCGATCATCCGCGCCTGGCCGCAGTGCGCCACAAGGAACTCTATTGCCTGCCGGAGATGGTGCCCTTCTATGCCCGCCACGGCTTCTCCGAAGATCTCGGCGGTATCGCCATGATGCGCCAGGCGGATCGCTAACGCTTCAGCGGGCGGCGCGTGAGGCCTCTTTCAGGGCTTGAGTTCTCCCGTGGTCTCGCTGCCCGGCCGCGCCCACTCGGCGCCCATCTCGCCGGTCGAGCCGTATCCGGACCAGACCTTGAAGCCGAGCAGGCGGCGCATTTCGGGTGAGGCCTTCTCCAGCACCTCGGGCCGTGTGCCCAGGGTGAAGTTCATCAGCGTGCGCATCTGGGGGGCGGCATAGAGCGTGGGCATGCCATAGCGGATCTCGTTGGAGGTGTTGGGCCCGGCCGAGTGCCAGGTGCGCCCCTCCCACATCGCGATGGTTCCGGCCGGTCCCTCGGCGGCGATCGAGGGCACGACGTGAGGCACCGACTGGTCGGGCTGGACGCCGGTCATATGGCTGCCCGGCACCAGGCGGGTCGCGCCGTTGGCCTCGGTGAAGTCGTTCACCATGAGCATGGTCTGCACCACCATGGGCGCGGCGATCGGATGGGTCGCCCGCTTCAGCGGGCCCTGCACGGCGCTCTCGCGGGTGATGCGGCCCGCCGCCACGCGCGGCGCGCCCGGCATCACCGGCGGCGGCATCCACCATTGATCGGTATGCAGCGCCATGGCGGGGTTGCCCGGCCGGGTGAGATGGGCCGAACTCTCGCTCAACAGGTAGTCCGGGCCCAGGACATGGACCAGCACCTGGTCGACCACCGGGTGGTAGAGCACGTCTTGGAAGACCTCGCCCTTGTTGACGAGCATCAGCACCCACTGGTTGGTGCTGCCCGGTCCGTTGACCCGGTCGGGGATCTTCAGGGCGCCCCGGCGCACCTCGGCCTCGGCCTGTTCCTCAAGGCGGGCGCGGAGCGCGGCCAGCCGTTCGGCCGGCAGGGCGTCGGCCAGCAGGCAATAGCCCCAGGCATCCATGTCGGCCTTGAGCCGTGCCACGTCCCGGGTCGGCTTGGGCAGTTCCGCATCGTCCCAGAAGATGTCGCGTTCCCCGTGCATCGCCGATCTCCCCTTCGTCGATGCACGGAGTCTCTGCCCGGCCCGCGGCGGCGTCAATCGACGCCGGCGCGGGGCTGCCGCATCAGGCCGCCAGTTCGGAGGTGCAGTGGCCGCAGCGGGTCGCCTTCAGGGGGATGGTCGACAGACAGTGCGGGCAGGCCTTGGTCGTGGGCGAGGGGGCCTCACCGGCCTCTTCCTTGCGCTTCATGCGGTTGATGCCGCGGATCAGCAGGAAGACGGCAAAGGCGATGATGACGAAGTTGACGATGGCGTTGATGAACAGGCCGACGTTGAGCGTCGCCGCGCCGGCCTCCTGGGCCGCCGCAAGGGTCTCGTAGCTGCCGTCCGACAGGGTGATGAACCATTCGGTGAAATCGACATTGCCAAGCAGGATGCTGATCGGCGGCATGATGACGTCTGCCACCAGCGAGGCGACGATCTTGCCGAAGGCGGCGCCGATGATGATGCCCACCGCCATGTCGACGACGTTGCCGCGCATCGCGAATTCGCGGAATTCCTTCAACATTGCCATTGCTGCCTCCTTGAGCCTTGCCCCGGCCCGAGAAAGGACGGGCCATCCGGTTTCATAACCCGTTCGCGCCGTCCTTGCGATAGGCCCCGCGCACCGGCGCGACATCGATCGGCTGTGCGGGCACGCCGGCCCGCGCCATCCCCGCCATGGCGAGGTAGGCGGCTTCGAGATGCCGTGCGAAACGCCCGGTGTCGAAGAGCGGCAGGCTCTTTCGCCCCGCCAGCAGATGCCTACGGTACGCCTGCCGCCGGGAAGCGTCGCCGGCAAGCGCGCTGGCGAGCGCAACCCAGGCCGTTGCGTCCGGCGCCACCAGCTCGCCGAGATCGGCCGCACCCAGCAGCGAGGCGGCGACGCGGCTGGCGAAATGGCGCCCCCGGCGCGCCACCACCGGGACGCCGGCCCACAGGGCATCGGTCGTGGTCGTGTGGCCGTTGCAGATGCCGGTGTCGAGCGCCACATCGGCATGCGTCAGGCGCGCCAGATGGTCATGTTTGTCGGCGAAGGGTGCAAAGATCAGCCGGTCGGGTGCGATTCCGGCGGCGCTTGCGGCGGCGGTCAGATTCGCGCGCGCGGTGGCGTTGGTTTCCAGCAGCCAGAGCACGGCACGGGGCGTGCGTTCCAGCACGTTGCAGAAGAGAGCGAAGCTTTCCGGATCGATCTTGTAGGAGACGTTGAAGCAGGCCAGGACCACGGCATCCTCGGGCAGGCCCTGTACGGCGCGGCTGGCGGGCGGGCCGACCTGGGGATCAGGGTCGTTGGCCTGATAGGTCTCGGGCAGGCGGACCAGCCGTTCGGTGAAGTGGCGCTGATCGGCGGCCGGACTCACCACGGGATCGCCGATCAGCCAGTCGATGAACGGTGCGCCGGTGGTGCCCGGAAAACCCAGCCAGGAGACCTGCACGGGCGCGGGGCGGCGCGCCAGGATCGCCAGACGGTGGTTCTGCAGCCAGCCGTGCAGATCGATCAGGATGTCGACTCCTGCGGCCTGGATCGCCTTCACAGCCGCGCGGTTGTCGTGCCCTGCCAGCGGGATGAAGGCGTCGCAGCCTTCGGCGATGTCGCGGCGGAAGGCCGATCCGTCGTCGCGGTTGAGCGCCAGGCCGACGATGCGGAAGCGTTCGCGGTCATGGTGACCGAACAGTGTCCGCAGCAGGTGGCCGGTGGGATGGGCGCCGAACCCGGCGGAGAGATAGCCGATGGTGAGCGGTCCCTCGGTGTGGCGCCAGGGCGGCCGTGCGACCTTTCCGGCGCGGCGCGCCAAAGCCACGCTTTCGCTACGCGCCACGGCGTGGGCAAGCGCCGGATCGTCGAAGCAGGTGGCGGCCATGAAGGGCCGCATGGGCGAGGGGCGTCCGGCCTTGATCGCGGCCACGGTTGCCGTCGCAAGGCGGCTGCGGGTCTCATCCAGGCCTTCCCAGGCGCAGGCACGCTGGGCAACGAAGACCTGCTGGGCGAGAATCCGTCCGTCGTCCGGAGCCAGGGCGACGGCCTCTCGGATTGCCGCCAGCGCTTCGTCCAGGCGGTCGATGAAACGCAGGGCTTCGGCCAGCGCGCGCCAGGCCTCGGCATTGCCGGGCTCGAGCGCGGTCGCCCTGGTGAAGGCATCGGCCGCCGAAGCCGCATCGCCCGAGAGGATGCGCGCGCGGCCCAGGGCGAGAAACACCCCGGCATGATCCGGGTCGATTCCCGCTGCCTTTTCGAAGGATGCGATGGCATGGGCATGGTCGCCGCGGGCAAGCGCCTGGCGCCCGGCGCGCATCCAGCCCTGCTTCTCCGTCATCGGTGCGACCCGCCCATGGCGCCATTGTGGATCGCACGGTTCCATCCTGCCATGCTGGCGCCATGGATGAGGAACGCCTGCGCGCCGTTGCCGCGGCTGCCCTGGAAGAGGCCGGCCTTGCAGGGCTGTGCCGCGAGGGCCGGCTGGAACTCGCCCGCGACCGGCTTGCCGCCGTTCTTCCGGAGAGCGAGTGGCACCGGATCGCGGCGCTGATTGCCTCTGTCGAGGATGATGCTCAGGCCGCGCCGCCGTAGCCGGTGGCGCTGCCGTCTGCAAAACGGCTGAAGCGGAAGGGTGAGGGATCGACGCAGGTCGGCGCGCCGGTCACCAGTTCGGCGGTCAGCCGTCCGGCACCCGGCCCGATGCCGAAGCCGTGGCCGGAATATCCGGTCGAGAGGAAGAAGCCGGGGATCGCCTCCACGGGTGAGATCACGGGAATCGCGTCAGGCGTGACGTCGATCATGCCGGCCCAGCTTTCGGCGACGCGGACCTCGCCCAGCGCCGGGAAGGCCTTTCTCATGTTGGCGAGGATTTCCTCGATGCGGTTCGCGGGCGGCTTGGGGTCGAGCACGCGCACGGTCTCCATGGGCGTGGGATCGTCCATGCTCCAGCGGCGCCGGGTGAACAGCTCCTGCAGGCCGCGCATGCCGAAGCGCAGGCGGATGTTGGCGCGCTCCATCTCCCAGGCGCGCTGGAAGCTCCAGTACCAGCGCAGCGCGTCCGGGCCGACATGGAAGTCGCTGGCCGAGCCGTGGGCCACGGTATAACCGCCGTCCTGGCGGCGGCGTATGGCCACACCCGGCGCCCAGATCGCGCCCTGGGTGACATCGGGGGCCGCGGTGGTGCGCAGCACGTTGTTCTGGATCTTGAGCTGGGGCAGGTCGATGCCCTGGTTGCCGCACAGCAGGGACGACCAGGCGCCGCCCGCCAGCACAACGCTGCCGCAGGCGACACGGCCACGCTCGGTGACGACGCCGGCGATCTTTCCGGCCTTCAGGTCGAGGCCGCGCACGGCGCAGCCGGTGGCGACATGGCCGCCCAGGTGCGTCACCGCGCGCGCAATGGCCGGTGCGGCGAGGGAGGGTTCGGCGCGGCCGTCCGAAGGCGTGTGAAGGGCGCCCTTCCACTTGCCGGCAAGGCCGGGGAACTGTGCCTGCAGCTCGGCGGCCGAGAGCATCCGGGTATCGAGCTGGTGCTGCTTGGCCAGTTCCAGCCAGTCGGCGAAGTACTGCATGCGGGCGTCGCTGTCGCCGACATAGAGCACGCCGCCCTGGTGGAAGCCGGTGTTCTCGCCGATCTCGGCGTCCAGCCCGCGCCAGGTGCGCAGGCTTTCCATGATCAGCGGGATCTCCTCCACCGCGCGACCCTGCTGGCGCACGAAGCCCCAGTTGCGGCTGGATTGTTCGCCGGCGATCCGGCCCTTCTCGCAGAGCAGGACGGAGACGCCCTTCTTGGCCAGGAAATAGGCGGTGGAGGTGCCGATGATGCCGCCGCCCACGACGACGACGTCGACGCGCTCGGGCAGGGCGGGAAGATCGCTGGTGGGGGTAGCCATGGCGTGCGCTCGGGGGGCTGAAGGGGCGGGCGCGGCACCTTGGTATCGCCGTCGCAGCCGGTCAACACTCTCGGCGCGTCGGCCTCAGCCGGAGAAGGCGCGGAAGCCGATGAGGATGGCGCCGCCGATCACGGCGATCAGCAGCAGCCGGATGCGGCGCCGGATGGCCCGCCGTTCGTCCCCGTCGTCATCCATGGTTTGCGTCCTTCAGCCCGGGTCGAGCAGGTGGAGGATTTCGGAATCCTCGGGAAAGCGGTGTTCGGCAAGCTTGGAAAACAGCAGTTGCTCGCCGCGGGTGATCTCGAAGCTGCCACTGCGGCCGCCCTTGATCTCAACATCCACGCCGTAGGCCTTCTTGAGCTGGTCTCTCGCACGGAGCGCCCGGGGCTCGTAGTTTCAGGCCCGGCAGTATTCGATCTTGATGACGTCGCTCATCGTTGTCCCTGCCTCAGGGTTGCCGACTGCAATATAGTCCATGCGCGCGCGCCTGCCCAATCGCGCCGGAGAGGGAAGCAAGCCCATGGCCGCCATGCCGACCATCACCAGCCTCACCGCCGACGCCGTCATGGCGCGCCTGAGCGAGCTCGCCGGTCTCCTCCAGGCCTGCGTGCATGGCGGCGCCAGCGTCAATTTCGTGCTGCCCTTTCCCATGGGTGAGGCCGAAACCTTCTGGCGCGAAAAGGTGCTGCCCGCCATGGCCGCGGGCACGCGCACGGTGCTGGTCGCGGAGATCGATGGCCACATCGCCGGATCGGTGCAGCTCTCCACGGAAACGCCCCCCAACCAGCCCCATCGTGCCGATGTCACCAAGCTGCTGGTCCATCCCGCGTTCCGCCGCAGGGGCATCGGGCGGGCCCTGATGCTGGCGCTGGAAGACGAGGCGCGCGCTCGGGGGCGCAGCCTGATTACGCTGGACACGACCACCGGCGGCGCGGCCGAGCCGCTTTATGCCGGGCTGGGCTACGTCACGGTCGGCGTCATCCCGGATTTCAGCGTCGCCACCACGGGCGATCACCTGGAGCCCACCACGGTGATGTACAAGAAAATCGACGAGGTGGAGCAGAAGACATGACGAGCGCCCTGCAGGACGAGATCGCTGCCTTCTACGCCGGTTACCTGGCGGCATGGAACGCGCGGGACTACGCCGTCCTTGCCGATTGTTTCGCCCTGCCGGCGACCTTCGTCTCGTCGGCCGGCGCGGTCTGCGCGACCGACCGCACCAAGCTGCTGCTGCAACTGGAGCGCACCTTCGCGCGGCTGGAGGCAGACGGCTTCGATCACTCCGAACTGGGTTCGCTGGAAGCGCGTCGCTGCGGCGAAGGGCTGGCCGTGGCCGATGCCAATGGTGTGCGCCGGCTGCGCAAGGACGGCACGCTGCAGGAGTGCATCGATGCCCATTATGTCCTGCGCCGGGAACCCGCCGGCTGGCGCTTTGTCGTTACCCTGAGCTGCACGCAGGGCTGGCAGCAAGGGTGAGAAAGGACATCGGGCGCGAGGCCGTTGTTTGGCCCGCGCCCGATGATGGCAACCTGCTGGTTGTTCTGCCTTGGCTCAGAAGTCGTTGGGGTTGCCGGGGGCGGCGACGCCGTCGCCGAGAACCTCGCCGTCCTGAATCCACATCAGCTTGCCGTCTTCCATGCCGACCTGCCAGCAACCGGCCGGTTCGCCGCCGTACTCGAAGCACATGCTGTCGTCGGCGATGGACCAGGCGCCGGTATAGCCGTCGCCCTTGATCATGCCGTCGGCCGAGTAGAACTCGGCGTAGGGGCCCGATTCGAGCATGGAGCCCGACACCGTGTGGTTGGAAACGGTTTCGCGAATCTGTTCGCCCGACAGGGTATCGGCGGCAGAGGCGCCCGCGGCAGGCAGGAGCAGCGCCAGCGAGAGCACGGCAGCCTTGGTGAAATTCTTCATGAGGGTCGATCTCCTGGTGAAAAGGGGGTCAGCAACCCACATGCTACGTTGAGGGACGCGCGCCGGTTCACTCACGGAGGTCACCGGCCGCCATTCCAGGGAGATTGCGATGATCGCCAAACCAGACGCCGCCGTCGATGCGACCGTCACCTTCACG
>CALLQH010000120.1 GCA_938014945.1 uncultured bacterium
CGGTATGTAGCGCGGATCGCCCGCCATGTCGCCGCAGACCCCGGCCTCCATGCCCTGTTCGGCGGCATGGCGGGCGACCATCTCGACCAGGCGCAGCACGCCGGGATTGTCCGGGCGGGCAAGGCGGCCCAGCGCGCCGTTGTCGCGCGCGGCGGCGGTGACGTATTGCGTCAGATCGTTGGTGCCGATGGAGACGAAGTCCACATCGAAGGTCTCAATGGCAAGCGCCGCCGCAGGCACCTCGACCATGATGCCGAGTTGGGGTTCACCCACGGCCTGCCTCTCGGCGAGCAGCGCAGCGCGCGCTTCCGCCAACAGCCTGCGCGCCTCCTCCACCTCCTCGGCCTCCGTCACCATGGGCAGCATGATGCGCAGCGGCCCATCGGCGGCAGCGCGCAGCAGCGCGCGCAGCTGCACGGTGAAAACCTCCGGGCGGAGCAGGGAGAGGCGGATACCGCGCTGGCCCAAAAACGGGTTGGCTTCGCCATCGACGGTGATGCCGGGGATCGGCTTGTCGCCGCCGGCATCCAGCGTGCGGATGGTGACGGTCTTGCCCTGCGCCCAGGCGAGGATACGCCGGTAGGCCTGCGTCTGTGTCTCCTCGTCCGGCAGGCCGCCCGCCGCCTCGAAGAGGAACTCCGTGCGCACAAGGCCGGAGCCATCGCAGGTTGCTATGTCGATGCCTTCGACATCCTCCGGCCCGGCAAGATTGACGCCCACCTTCACGGGCGTCCCGTCCGCCATCGCGGCGGGACGGTGGAGATAGGCGGCATCGGCGGCAGCCTGTTCGGCGGCCCCGGCGCGACGCGCATCGAAGACTGCGCGGCTTGCGGCGCAGGGCGCGACGATCAGGCAGCCGCTCTCGGCATCCAGCAACGCGGCCTCACCGTCCCGGGGCAGCGCACCCAGACCGACCAGCATGGGCACACCGCGCGCACGGGCGAGGATGGCGACATGGCCCGCCGTACTCCCTGCGACCAGTGCGATGCCGCTGTCGCGCCAGTCCGTCGCCAGGAAGCGGGTCGGCGACAGATCCTGCGCCACGACGATGGAGGCAGGTGGAATGGCCTGGCGCTCTTCGCCTGCAAGCCGGTCCGCAACCCGCTCGCGGATATCGGAAAGGTCGGCGGCGCGGGCCCGGAAGTAGGCGTCATCGGCGTTGGCATAATCGGCGACAGCAGCTTCCATCGCATGCGACCAGGCTGCCTGCGCCCCCTGCCCCGCCACGATGCCCTCCATCACGGGCTCAAGAAAGCTCTCGTCCTCGAGCATCGCCATCTGGAAGGCGACAATGCCTTCGGCTTCCTCGTCCTCGATGCTCTCCATGAGTTCGGCGAGTTCCGCAATCGCGCCGGCGACGGCCTCCTCCAGGCGCAAGCGTTCCTCGTCGGGCGTGCCTGCCGCGGCACCCTCGTTCCGGGCAGCCGTGGACAGGGCAACCAGACGGCCGGACGCGAAGCCCGGCGAGGCGACGGTGCCGGGAAAGCGGCGTTCGGTCTCAGCCTGCGCTTGCCGGCTCATCATCCTGGAAGTCCCGCGCCACGAGTTCGAGCAGGGCATCGACCGCCTCGTCCGCATCGACGCCATCGGCTTCGAAGAACAGCATGGTGTCCTTGGGCACGCGCGCGCCCATCACCTTGTTGATGCTCTTGGCGTCGATCCACGGGCCCTCGGAGGAAAGGCCCAGGCGGATGGTGGCGCGGAAGGTCTTGGCAAGCTTCGTCAGCTTGACCGAGGGGCGGGCATGCAGCCCGACATCGTGGGTCAGCAGCACCGAAGCGGTAGCACTCTCGTTCATGACGTCGGCCTTGTCCTTCCTGCCGTCACGACGGCGAATACTCTTCGGCGGTGCGGCGGACCTCCTCCAGGGAAGCGCCGCCAGACGCCTCCGCCGCGGCCATCACCGCGCCCTCGACGATGGGCGCATTGCAGATCACGACCTTTTCGGCCCGTTCCGGCGGCAGCATCTCGATCGCCATCTCGCTGTTGGTCTCGGCCCCGCCCAGATCAACCAGAATGGCGACACCCATGTCGGACCAGGCCTTGTCGATAGCCTCCATGATGACCTCGACACTGCTGCCCAGGCCCCCGGCCGGATCGCCGCCGCACCAGGCGACGGGCACCTCCTCCCCGACCATCTGGCGCACCATGTCGGCGGTGCCGCGGGCGACATCGGGCGAATGGGAAACGATGACGATGCCGACGCAGCTCATGACCAGCCCTCCACCTTTTCGGCCACCGCACGGACGATGAGTTCGCTCGATCGGGCGCCGGGATCGACATGGCCGATGCTGCGTTCGCCCAGGAACGAGGCGCGTCCGCGTGTCGCCTGCATCGGCGCGGTTGCAGCCGCGGCCTCGCGCGCGACGGCGGCGAGGTCACCCTCGCCCTTCGCCAGGGCATCGCGCACGGGCACCAGCACATCCAGCATGGTTTTCTGGCCGGGCTGCGACTTGCCGCGCGCCATCACCGCATCGACCGCGCCGGCAAACGCCGTGGAAAGCTGTTCGCGGCTGATGTCGCCCTCCGGAAGTTGCTTGCCGATGGCCATGAACAGGGTGCCATAGAGCGGCCCGGAGGCGCCGCCGACCTTCATCACGAGTTGCATGCCGGCGGCCTTCAACGCCTCGTTCAGGGGCTTGGCGGCGATGGTATCGAGCTCGGCGAGGACGGCCTCGAAACCGCGCTTCATGTTGAGCCCGTGGTCGCCGTCGCCGATCGCCTGGTCGAGATCGGTCAGTTCGTCGGCATGGGCGATGACCGTCTCCGCGACAGCGGTAAACAGCGCCCGGATCTGATCGGACGTCGGCGTCATGCCGCCCTCCCGCTCTGGCCGTTGTCGATGCGCTTTCCGGCGGCATCGAAGAAGATGGGATCCTGAAGACGCAGGGAAACCGTATCGCCGACGGCGAGGCTGGTGCCTGGATCCGCCAGGGTGACGATCTCACGCTCGCCGAACTTCAGATGCAGATGGTTCTGATCCCCCAGATGCTCGATCCAGGAGACTTGCGCAAGGGGCAATCCCTCACCCGGTGCACCGATCACGATGTGCTCGGTCCGCGCGCCGATGGTATGGGCATCCGCGGGCTGGCGCTCGGCAGGCAGCAGGTCGACCGGCAGCAGGTTGATCGTGGGCGCGCCCAGGCGCGCGGCGACATAGATGTTGTAGGGCTGCTCGTAGATCTCGCGCGGCGTGCCCAGATGCACCAGCACGCCTTCCTGAATCACGCCGATGCGGTCGGCCATGGTCATGGCCTCGATCTGGTCGTGGGTGACATAGAGGATGGTGGCGCCCAGTTCCTGCTGGATGCGCTTCAACTCCAGGCGCAGTTCCGCGCGCAGCTTGGCGTCCAGCGACGAGAGCGGCTCGTCCATCAGGAACAGCTCGGGCTCGCGCACCAGGGCGCGGCCGATGGCGACACGCTGCATCTCGCCACCCGAGAGTTTCGTCGCCTTGTTGGAAAGCTTGTGGTCGATGCGCAGCTTGCCCGCGACCTCCTTGATACGCCGGTCGATCTCGTCGGCGGGCACCCGGCGGGCGGGAGAACGCAGCGGGAAGGCAAGGTTCTCGTAGGCCGTGAGATGGGGATAGAGCGAATACTGCTGAAAGACGAAGGCGGTGTTGCGCACGGGCGGTGCCTCGCGCGTGACGTCACGCCCGCCGATCAGCACCCTGCCCTCGTCCGGCGTCTCCAGCCCCGCGACCAGACGCAGGGTCGTCGTCTTGCCCGCGCCCGTGGGGCCGAGCAACACGACAAACTCCCCGTCGGCCATGGCGAGCGACAGGTTGGAAACCGCGACCGTTTCGCCGAAGCGCTTGGTGACGCCATCGAGCACCATCTCAGCCATGCTGCACCCCGCGGTAGAGATCGCTGTCGAGGGCGCGGCCCGATTGCGCATCGAACACCACCAGGCGGTCGCTGACAAAATCGAGCCCCACGGTCTCGCCATGGGCGACATGCTGGCTGGAAGGCAGGCGCGCCTTCACCTGGCCGTGGTCGGTGTGGACGGTCACGATCTGCGTCGTGCCGAGATACTCCGTGCCATAGACGAGCCCGCGCAGGGCCGAGGCATCGCTGAAGCGGACATGTTCGGGCCGCACGCCCAGGGCCAGGGCGCCGGCATCGCGGCCCTCGTGGAGCCGGGGCACGGCGACATCGGCGCCGTTGATCCGTGTGCTGGTCTGGCCCGGCGCGACCTGCCCCTCGTAGCGCAGGAAGCTCATGGGAGGGCTGCCGATGAAATCGGCAACGTACATGGTCGCCGGCCGGTCATAGATCTCCTGGGGCGAGGCGAGCTGCTCGATGACGCCGTGGTTCATCACCATGATCTTGTCGGCCATCGACATGGCTTCGAGCTGATCGTGGGTGACATAGATCGTGGTCGCGCCCATGCGGTCGTGCAGGCCGCGCAGTTCACCGCACATCAGATGGCGGAATTCGGAATCGAGCGCGCCCAGCGGCTCGTCCATCAGGAAGGCCTTGGGCCGGCGCACGATGGCACGCCCCAGGGCGACGCGCTGGCGGTCACCGCCCGAAAGGCCCGAGACCGATTTGTCGAGCAGGTGCTCGATACGCAGGATGCGCGCGGTCTCCTCCACGCGCTCGCGCGTCTCCTTGCGCGAGGCGCCCTGGCACTTCAGCGGAAAGGAGATGTTCTTGCGCACGTTCATGTGCGGATAGAGCGTGAAGAGCTGGAAGACGAAGGCGATGTCGCGCTGGGAAGCGCGACGGAAGGTGACGTCCTCGCCGTCGAGCAGGATCTCTCCGCTGGTCGGCAGCTCCAGCCCGGCGATCATGCGCAGGGTGGTCGTCTTGCCGCATCCCGAGGGGCCCAGCATGACGAAGAACTCGCCGGATTCGATACGGAAGTCCGAACCCTTCACGGCGACGAAATCGCCGAAGGCCTTGTGCAGGTTCCTCACCTCGATGTCAGCCATCGCGCCCTCCCCTATTCCGGAAAGTGGCTGACGATGAGGAAGCCCAGGGTGCCCGTCAGGATGACACCGAAGGCATTGCTGAAGAGCGCCATGGAAAAGGGCTGCAGCAGCATGATGACGCCCACCGCAATGATGATCGTGGCTGTGTTCTCCCAGGGACCGCGGCGGAAGAAACGCGCAAGGCGGCTCTTCTCGCGCGGCTGATGGCGGTTCGTATCGCTCATTTGCGCACCGCCCCGAAGGTGATGCCGCGCAGCAGGTGCTTGCGCAGCAGGATGGTGAAGACCAGCACCGGCATCAGGAACAGCGTTGTGCCCGCGGCCACGGCCGGCCAGTCCAG